>NZ_JBFBEE010000010.1:0-323324 GCF_040683555.1 Streptomyces sp. NPDC093510 | reverse complement strand
ACCGTCCAGGAAGAGGTCCTGTGCGCCGCGTTCGCGGAGGTTCTGGGCCTGTCGCAGGTCGGCGTGGACGACAACTTCTTCGAGCTGGGCGGGCACTCACTGCTCGCCGTCAAGCTCGTCGAGCACCTGCGGCTCCGCGGAGTTCCGGTGAGCGTGCGGGCGCTGTTCGCCTCGCCGACGGTGGCCGGGCTGGCCGCTGCCGTGGGCGGCGAGGGCCCCGGCATGGTCAAGGTGCCGGAGAACCTGATTCCGGCGGGTGCGGAGGTGATTACTCCGGAGATGCTGCCGTTGGTGGAGCTGTCTTCGGAGGAGATCGCGCGGGTTGTGTCGGCGGTTCCGGGTGGTGCGGCGAACGTCGCCGACATCTATCCGCTGGCGCCGCTCCAGGAGGGTCTGTTCTTCCATCACTTGGTGGGTGCTGAGGACGGGGCTGACGTCTATCTCCAGCAGACGGTCCTGCGGTTCGATTCGCGTGAGCGTCTGGATCAGTTCCTTGGTGCGTTGCAGGCCGTGGTGGGCCGGCACGACATTTTGCGGACCGGTTTCGCGTGGGAGGGCCTGGCCGAGCCGGTGCAGGTCGTGGTGCGTGCGGCGGAGATCCCGGTCGAGGAGACGGTCCTCGATCCGAGGTCCGGTGTGGACGCGGCCGAGCAGTTGCTCGCGGCCTGCGCTCCCACGATGGACATCGGCCGTGCCCCGCTCCTGCGAGCCACGATCGCACCCGACCACGACCTCAACCCCGGTGCTGTCGCCGGCGGTTGGCTGATGGCTCTCCAGAACCACCACCTCGTAGAGGACCACACCGCCCTGGAGCTGCTGCTCGACGAGGTGCGCGTCCATATGCTGGGCCGCGAGGCGGAGTTGCCGGAGCCGGTGCCGTTCCGTGAGTTCGTGGCGCAGGCGCGACTGGGCGTCTCGCGCGCCGAGCACGAGCGGTTCTTCGGCGAGCTCCTGAGCGGCGTCGACGAGCCGACCGCGCCCTACGGCCTCCTGGACGTACAGGGCGACGGCGCCGACGTCGACGAGGTCATGAGCACCATCGACGCGTCCGTGGCCGCCCGTCTGCGGGTGCAGGCACGCCGGTTGGGCGTGAGCCCGGCGACGCTGTTCCACCTGGTGTGGGCACGGGTCGCCGCGGTGACGTCGGGCCGGGATGACGTGGTGTTCGGCAGTGTCATGTTCGGCCGTATGCAGGCGGGCGCGGGCGCGGACCGTACGCCGGGTCTGTTCATCAACACCCTTCCCGTACGTGTTCCCACGGGTCGCGTCACGGTGACCGACGCGGTACGCGGCATGCAGAAGCAGCTCGCGGACCTGCTCGTCCACGAGCACGCCCCGCTGACCATCGCCCAGCAGGCCGCCGGGCTCCCCGCCCGGACGCCTCTGTTCACCTCACTGCTCAACTACCGCCACAACAACGCCGGGGCGGAGCAGCCGGACGGCACCTCGTCCGCCACGCTCCAGGGCGTGGAGCTGCTCTCGGCCCGTGAGCGCACCAACTACCCGCTCACGGTCTCCGTCGACGACGCGGGATCGCGCTTCGACCTCGTCGTACAGGCGGCCGCCCCGATCTCGCCGCAGGCCGTGACCGAGCTGATCCACGCGGCCACCGAGGGCCTGACGACGGCCCTGGAGGAGGAGACCGGCGCGTCCGAGCTGCACCTGGTGCCGGTATTGGGCGAGGCGGACCACCGGCAGCTCCTGGCACAGGGCATCGGTCCGGTGCACGACGTGCCGGAGGCGACACTGCCCGAGCTGCTCGCCGAGCAGGTGGCGCGCACCCCCGACGCGGTCGCGGTGACGTTCGAGGGCGAGCACCTGTCGTACGCGGAGCTGGACGCGCGGTCGAACCGGCTCGCGCGCCTGCTGATCTCCCGCGGTGTCGGCCCGGAGTCGCTGGTGGCCGTCTCCATGGAGCGGTCGGCGGACCTCGCGGTGACGCTGCTCGCGGTGCTCAAGGCCGGCGGCGCGTACGTCCCGGTCGACCCGGCGTACCCCGCCGACCGCATCGCCTACATGTTCCGCGACGCCGAGCCGCTGCTGGTCCTCACCAGCAGCGCGGCCGGACCCGACCTGTCCCTGGTGCCCGGCCTCCCACAGGTCGTCGTCGACGACGAGCGCACGGTGGCGGAGCTCGGGGAACTGGACGCGGGAACCGTCGAGGACTCCGAGCGGTCCGGGCGGCTGTCGCCGTCCCACCCGGCCTACGTCATCTACACGTCGGGGTCGACGGGCCGCCCCAAGGGCGTGGCCGTCCCGCACCGCAACGTTGTGCAGCTGTTCGAGGCGGCGAAGGGCCGGTACGACTTCGGCGCCGAAGACGTCTGGACGTGGTTCCACTCGTTCTCCTTCGACTTCTCGGTCTGGGAACTGTGGGGCCCGCTGCTCCACGGCGGGCGTCTCGTGGTCGTGCCGCACAGCGTCTCCCGGACGCCGGGCGACTTCCTCGGCCTGCTGGTCAGCGAGCGGGTGACCGTGCTGAACCAGACGCCCTCCGCGTTCTACCAGCTGGTCCAGGCCGAGGCGCAGGCCCCGGAGCTGGGCGCCCGGCTTGCCCTTCGGTACGTCGTCTTCGGCGGCGAGGGCCTGGACCACGGACGTCTGACGGACTGGTACACGCGCCACGCCGAGAACGCCCCGGCCCTGGTCAACATGTACGCGCCCACCGAAGCGACGGTGGTCTGCACGGGATACGCGGTGAGCGCCCGCGAAGAGGGCTCCACCGGGGTGCTGCCCATCGGCAGCCCGATGGGGAACACCCGCGCGTACGTCCTCGACGAGGCCCTGCGCCCCGTCCCCAGCGGCGTGCCCGGCGAGCTGTACCTCGCGGGAGCGCAGCTCTCGCGCGGCTATCTGCACCGCCCCGGCCTGACGGCGGAGCGCTTCGTGGCGTGTCCGTTCGGCGGCGCGGGCGAGCGCATGTACCGCACCGGTGACGTCGTCCGATGGCGGGCCGACGGAAACCTGGAGTTCATCGGCCGGGCCGACGACCAGGTGAAGATCCGCGGCTTCCGCATCGAGCTGGGTGAGATCGAGGCGGTACTCGCCTCGCATCCGCTCGTCGGCCAGGCCGCCGTGGTCGTACGCGAGGACACTCCCGGCGACAAGCGACTGGTCGGTTACGTCGCGGCGGACCCGGCGGCGGAGAACAGCGACACGGCGGCGGGCCTGTCCGCCTCCGTCGTCTCCACCGCCGTACGCGGCTACGTCCGGGAGCAGGTGCCCGAGCACATGGTGCCCTCGGCCGTCGTGCTCCTCGACCACCTGCCGCTCACCGTCAACGGAAAGCTGGACCGGCGTGCCCTGCCGGCGCCGGACTATCGCGGCGCCACAACAGGCCGCGCGCCGAGTACGGCGCGGGAGAAGGAACTGTGCGCGCTCTTCGCTGAAGTGCTCGGACTGCCGGAAGTGGGAGTCGACGACTCCTTCTTCGACCTGGGCGGCCACTCGCTGCTGGCGACACGACTGGTGAGCCGTATCCGCACCGCCATGGGCGTGGAGCTGTCGATCCGGGTGCTCTTCGAGTCCCCGACCGCGGCGGGACTCGCGACCCGACTCGAAGCAGGTTCGAAGGCAGGCAGAGCCAGGCCCGCGCTGCGGCCCAGGCAGCGGCCGATGCAGGAGGAGAACTGATGATCCCGTTGTCGTTCGCGCAGCGACGCCTGTGGTTCCTGGGGGAACTCGAAGGCCCGAACCCGACGTACAACGTCCCTGCCGCCCTCCAGCTCACCGGTGAGCTGGACAGGGGCGCACTCCGGGACGCCCTCCGCGACGTGGTGGACCGGCACGAGGTGCTGCGGACCGTCTTCCCCGCGGTCGAGGGCACCCCGCGGCAGCGGATTCTCGACATGGCCGACGTCACCGTCGACCTGCCGGTCACCGAGACGACCGGTGAGGACGAGCTGCGGACAGCTCTCGCGGAGGCCGCGGCCCAGCCGTTCGACCTGACGTGTGACATCCCGTTCCGCGCCAGGCTCTACGCGACCGGGCCGCAGGAGCACGTGCTGCTCCTGGTCATCCACCACATCGCCAGCGACGGCTGGTCCATGGGCCTGCTGGCACGGGACACCTCGACGGCCTACGCGGCGCGGCTCGGCGGCCTGGCGCCGCAGTGGGAGCCGCTGCCCGTCCAGTACGCCGACTACACCCTCTGGCAGCTCGACCTGCTGGGCGACGAGAACGACCCGGAGAGCGTCCTCGCCGAACAGCTCGCCTACTGGCGCACCACCCTGGACGGCCTGCCGGAAGAACTGTCGCTTCCCGCCGACCGCCCGCGCCCGGCCGTGGCGACCCACCGGGGCGACCAGGTCGCCCTGAACATCGACGCGGACCTGCACCACAGGCTGGCCGAGCTCTCACGGGCCAGGGGCGTCACCCTGTACATGACGCTCCAGGCCGGGCTCGCCGCCCTGCTGTCCCGTCTCGGAGCCGGTACGGACATCCCGATCGGCACGCCGATCGCAGGCCGCATGGACGACGCACTCGACGACCTCGTGGGCTTCTTCGTGAACTCGCTCGTCATGCGCACCGACGTCGGCGGCGACCCGTCCTTCGCGGAGCTGCTCGACCGGGTCCGCGACACGGACCTGAACGCCTTCGCCCATCAGGACGTGCCCTTCGAGCGGCTGGTCGAGGAACTCGCGCCCTCCCGCTCGATGGCCCGGCACCCCCTGTTCCAGGTCATGCTGGCGCTCCAGAACAACGCCGAGGTCGTACTCGACCTGCCGGGCCTGGAGGTCGCGCCGCTGCCGTACGGCAGCGCACCGGCCAAGTTCGACCTCTCCTTCGACCTGAGCGAGGAGTTCGACGCCCAGGGCCGACCCGCGGGCCTGCGGGGGTCGGTCACCTATGCCCTGGACCTCTTCGACCGGCCGTCGGTCGAGGCCGTCTGCTCCCGCCTCGTACGCGTACTGGACGCGGTCACATCCGACCCGTCCGTCCGTGTGAGCCGTGTTCCGGTGCTGGACGCGGGGGAGCGCGACCGGGTTCTGCGGGAGTGGAACGCGACCGGTGTCGAGGTGCCGGATGTGACGTTGACGGAGTTGCTGGCGGCGCAGGTGGTGCGTTCGCCGGAGGCGCTTGCGGTCTCGTTCGAGGGCGCTGAGCTGTCGTATGCGGAGTTGGACGCGCGGTCCAACCGCCTTGCGCGGCTGTTGGTGTCGCGTGGTGTGGGTCCGGAGTCGCTGGTCGCGGTGTGCATGGAGCGGTCGGCTGATCTGGTGGTGGCTCTGCTGGCGGTGTTGAAGGCCGGCGGCGCGTACGTACCGGTGGACCCGGAGTACCCGGCCGACCGCATCGCGTACGTACTGGAGGACGCGCGACCGGTGCTGGTGCTGGCGGGTCAGGAGACCCGGGCCGCGCTGGCCGGTGCCGGGGACGCCGTTCCGGTCGTGGATGTGGACGACTCCCGGATCGTCGCTGAATTGATGGCCGCAGCCGATGGCCCCGTTGAGGGCGTCAGGATTTCCTCTTCGCATCCTGCGTATGTGATTTATACGTCGGGTTCGACGGGGCGTCCGAAGGGTGTGGTGGTTCCGCATCGTGGCGTGGTGAATCGTCTGTTGTGGATGCAGGGTGTGTTCGGTCTGGATGGTTCGGACCGGGTGTTGCAGAAGACGCCGTTTGGTTTCGACGTTTCGGTGTGGGAGTTCTTCTGGCCGCTGATCTCGGGTGCGGGGCTGGTGGTGGCCCGTGCGGGGGGTCATCGGGATGCGGCGTATTTGGCGGAGTTGATTCGTCGTGAGGGTGTGACGGTCGCGCATTTCGTGCCGTCGATGCTGCGGGTGTTTGTGGCTGAGCCCGGTGCGGCGTTGTGCGGGGGTCTGCGGTGGGTGGTGTGCAGTGGTGAGGCGTTGCCGGTTGATTTGAGGGACCGGTTCTTCGAGGTGCTGGGGGGTGTGGGTCTGCACAATTTGTATGGGCCCACGGAGGCGTCGGTCGATGTGACGGCGTGGGTGTGTGATGCCGGTGATGGTGGTGTGGTGCCGATCGGGCGTCCGGTGTGGAACACGGGTGTGTTCGTGCTGGATGCCGGTCTTGCGCCGGTGCCGGTGGGTGTCGTGGGTGAGTTGTATCTGTCGGGTGTGCAGTTGGCCCGTGGGTATGTGGGTCGTGCGGGGTTGTCGGCGGAGCGTTTTGTGGCGTGTCCGTTCGGTGCTGCGGGTGAGCGCATGTATCGCACGGGTGATGTGGTGCGTTGGCGTGCTGATGGTGCGCTGGAGTTCATCGGCCGTGCTGACGACCAGGTGAAGGTGCGGGGTTTCCGTATCGAGTTGGGTGAGATCGAGTCGGCGTTGATGGCGCATGGCTCAGTGTCGGCGGTGTCGGTGATCGCGCGTGAGGACGTGCCGGGCGATATGCGCCTGGTGGCGTATGTCGTCGCGGCCGACGGCGAGCCGGTCGATGTGTCGCAGTTGCGGGCGCATGTGGCGGGGGTGCTGCCCGAGTACATGGTGCCGTCCGCCTTCGTGGCGCTGGACGCGCTGCCGCTCTCGGTCAACGGAAAGCTGGACCGTCGTGCGCTGCCCGCCCCCGATTACGCGCCTTCGGGTGCGGGTTCGGGCCGTGCTCCCTCGACCGTCCAGGAAGAGGTTCTGTGCGCCGCGTTCGCGGAGGTTCTGGGCCTGCCGCAGGTTGGCGTCGACGACAACTTCTTCGAACTGGGCGGGCATTCACTGCTCGCCGTGAAGCTGGTCGAGCGGTTGCGGGTGGCGGGTCTGCCGGTGAGCGTGCGGGTCCTGTTCGCCTCGCCGACGGTGGCCGGGCTGGCCGCTGCTGTGGGTGGGGATGGGCCCGGCGCGGTGCAGGTGCCGGAGAACCTGATTCCGGCGGGTGCGGAGGTGATTACTCCGGAGATGCTGCCGTTGGTGGAGCTGTCTTCGGAGGAGATCGCGCGGGTTGTGTCGGCGGTTCCGGGTGGTGCGGCGAACGTCGCCGACATCTATCCGCTGGCCCCGCTCCAGGAGGGTCTGTTCTTCCACCACTTGGTGGGTGCTGAGGACGGGGCTGACGTCTATCTCCAGCAGACGGTCCTGCGGTTCGATTCGCGTGAGCGTCTGGATCAGTTCCTTGGTGCGTTGCAGGCCGTGGTGGGCCGGCACGACATTTTGCGGACCGGTTTCGCATGGGAGGGCCTGGCCGAGCCGGTGCAGGTCGTGGTGCGTGCGGCGGAGATCCCGGTCGAGGAGACGGTCCTCGATCCGAAGTCCGGCGTGGACGCGGCCGAGCAGTTGCTCGCGGCCTGCGCTCCCACGATGGACATCGGCCGTGCCCCGCTCCTGCGAGCCACGATCGCACCCGACCACGACCTCAACCCAGGTGCTGTCGACGGGGGTTGGTTGCTGGCTCTGCAGAACCACCACCTCGTACTGGACCACACCACGATCGACGTGCTGCTGGACGAGGTCGGCACTCTGCTCGCGGACGGGTCGGCGCAACTCCAGGAGCCGGTGCCGTTCCGTGAGTTCGTGGCGCAGGCGCGACTGGGTGTCTCGCGCGCCGAGCACGAGCGGTTCTTCGGCGAACTCCTGAGCGGCATCGACGAGCCGACCGCACCCTACGGCCTCCTCGACCTACAGGGCGACGGAGGCGACATCGCGGAGACGAGCACGACGCTCGACTCCGACCTGGCGGCTCGTCTGCGAGTGCAGGCACGCCGGTTGGGTGTGAGCCCGGCGACGCTGTTCCACCTGGTGTGGGCACGGGTCGCCGCGGTGACGTCGGGCCGTGACGATGTGGTGTTCGGCAGTGTCATGTTCGGCCGTATGCAGGCGGGCGCGGGCGCGGACCGTACGCCGGGTCTGTTCATCAACACCCTTCCCGTACGTGTCCCCACCGGCCGCGTCACCGTGACCGACGCGGTACGCGGCATGCAGAAGCAGCTCGCGGACCTCCTCGTCCACGAACACGCCCCGCTCACCATCGCCCAGCAGGCCGCCGGGCTCCCCGCCCGGACCCCCCTGTTCACCTCACTCCTCAACTACCGCCACGACGCCGGAAGTTCGCCGGACACGTCAACCGGGAACGCGGCACTCCAAGGTGTCCGTCTCCTCTCGGCACACGAGCGCACGAACTACCCCATCGCCGTCTCGATCGACGACATGGGCGACGATTTCGGCGTCACCGTCCAGGCGGCGGCATCCGTCGACCCCGGGGCGGTCTGCGCCCTGGTCGGGACGGTCGCCGAGAGCATGGTCCTGGCACTCGAGGCGGAGAGCGCGACGGACCTGTGCCGTCTCAGGGCCCTCGGAAAGAGCGAACGGCACCGCGTTCTCGAGACATGGAACGACACGGCGGCGGAGTCGCCCCGGACGGACCTTCCCGAGCTGTTCCGCGCCCAGGTGTCGAGGGCACCCGACGCCGTCGCCCTCGTCTTCGAGGGCACGGAGCTGACGTACGCGGAGCTCGACGCGCGAGCGACGCGATGGGGCCATGAGCTCGCCGCGCACGGCGTCGGCCCGGAGCGGCTGGTGGCGATCGCGCTGCCGCGTTCACCTGAGATGGTGGTGGCGGCCCTGGCGGTGCTGAAGGCGGGCGGCGCCTACGTGCCCATCGACCCAAGCCATCCCGCCGAGCGCATCGCCTACGCACTGGACGACGCCCGACCGGCGGTACTGCTGACGACCGCGTCTCTCGCGACGAAGCTTCCGCGCGGGACCTCGGGCCCGGCCACCCTCCTGATCGACGACCTGGACGCAGGCAACGCGTCCAGCGGCACCGGGCCTGCCGCGCCGGCGGCTCTGCCGTCCCACCCCGCGTACGTGATCTACACCTCCGGCTCGACCGGCCGGCCCAAGGGCGTCGTCGTCAGCAGGCGGTCGGCGGCGGAGTTCGCGACCCGTATCGCCGAGGCGTACCGGATCGGTGAGCGGGACCGCGTCCTCGGCCTGGCCGCCTTCACCTTCGACGTCTCCGTCTTCGAGGTGTTCGCCACCCTCCTGGCCGGGGCGACCCTGGTCCTGGTGGGCGACGAGGACCGGCTCAACGCCGAGCGTCTGCAGGACCTCATGGCCGAACAGCGGGTGACCGTGGCGGAACTTCCGCCCGTGCTGCTGCCCCTGCTGCGCGCCGACGAACTCCCCTCACTGCGGCTGCTGTCCACCGGAGGCGACGCCCCGGCAGGGCGTCTCGTCGACCAATGGGCGCTGGAAGGACGGGAGTTCTGGAACGGCTACGGCCCGACCGAGGCCACGGTGGCCGTCACGCTGATGCAGTGCCGGCCGCCGTCCCGCGGTGTGGCACCGCCGATCGGCCGACCGCTCACCAACACGCGGGTGTTCGTGCTGGACGCCGGCCTCGAACCGGTGCCGGTGGGCGTCGCGGGCGAGCTGTACGTCGCGGGTGCGCAGCTGGCGCGCGGCTACCTGGGCCGCCCGGGGTTGTCGGCGGAGCGCTTTGTGGCGTGCCCGTTCGGCGCTGCGGGTGAGCGCATGTACCGCACCGGTGACGTCGTGCGCTGGCGGGCCGACGGAAACCTGGAGTTCATCGGCCGCGCCGACGACCAGGTGAAGATCCGTGGTTTCCGCATCGAGCTCGGCGAGATCGAGACGGTGCTGGTCTCGCACGCCTCGGTCGCCCAGGTCTCCGTGATCGCGCGTGAGGACGTACCGGGGGACAAGCGCCTGGTGGCGTATGTCGTCGCGGCCGATGGTGAGCCGGTCGATGTGTCGCAGTTGCGGGCGCATGTGGCGGGAGTGTTGCCCGAGTACATGGTTCCCTCGGCGTTCGTCGTCCTGGACGCGCTGCCGCTCTCGGTCAACGGAAAGCTGGACCGGCGTGCGCTGCCGGCCCCCGATTACGCGCCTTCGGGTGCGGGTCGTGCTCCCTCGACCGTGCAGGAGGAGGTTCTGTGCGCCGCGTTCGCGGAGGTTCTGGGTCTGCCGCAGGTCGGGGTGGACGACAACTTCTTCGAGCTGGGTGGGCATTCGCTGTTGGCGGTGCGTCTGGTGAGCCGGATTCGTTCGGTGCTGGGTGTCGAGGTTGGTGTGCGGGCGTTGTTCGAGGCGCCTTCGGTGGCGTTGTTGGCGGAGCGGTTGTCGGGTGCTGTGGGTGCGCGTCCGGCGTTGGTGTCGCGGGTGCGTCCTGAGTTGGTTCCGTTGTCGTTCGCGCAGCAGCGTCTTTGGTTCCTGGGGGAGTTGGAGGGGCCGAACGCGACGTACAACATTCCGGCTGGTATCCGGTTGTCGGGTCCGGTGGATGTGGTGGCGTTGGAGGGTGCGCTGCGGGATGTGGTGGAGCGGCACGAGGTGCTGCGGACCGTGTTCCCCACGGTCGAAGGCACCCCGCGCCAGCACGTCCTGGGCATTGACGAAGCCGATGTCCGGCTGACGGTCTCGCGCATCGCCCCGGAGGAACTGGAGGCGGCGACGGCCCGAGCGTCCGCGCACACATTTGATCTGTCGGTGGATGTTCCGATCCGGGCGTGGTTGTTGTCCGTGGGTGCGCAGGAGCATGTGCTGGTGCTTGTGTTGCATCACGTGGCGGGCGACGGATGGTCGATGGCTCCGTTGGCGCGTGATGTGTCGCAGGCGTACGCGGCACGTTGTGCGGGCGCCGTTCCGGACTGGTCTGCGTTGCCGGTGCAGTACGCGGATTACACGTTGTGGCAGCGGGAGCTGCTGGGCGTGGAGAGCGACCCGGAGAGCCTGATGTCGCGTCAGGTCGCGTACTGGCGTGAGGCGTTGGCGGGTGTGCCGGATGAGCTGGTGTTGCCGGTGGACCGGGCGCGTCCTGCGGTGGCCTCGCACGAGGGTGCGTCGGTGCGGCTGGAGGTTCCCGCTGGTGTGCATGAGCGGCTGGTGGAGGTTGCCCGTGCGCATGGGGTGACGGTCTTCATGGTGTTGCAGGCCGGTCTGGCGGCGTTGTTGAGCCGGCTGGGTGCGGGTGAGGATGTGCCGGTGGGTGTGCCGGTGGCGGGGCGCTCGGACGAGGCGTTGGAGGACCTGGTCGGGTTCTTCGTCAATACGCTGGTGATGCGGACCGATGTCAGTGGCGATCCGTCGTTCTCGGAGCTCCTTGAGCGGGTACGGGAGTCCTCCCTCGGCGCGTACGCGCACCAGGACGTGCCGTTCGAGCGGCTGGTCGAAGACCTCGCCCCCACCCGCTCCATGGCCAGGCCGCCGCTGTTCCAGATCCTGCTGGCCCTGCAGAACAACGCGGAGGCAGCGCTCGACTTCCCCGGCCTCCGGGCCGAGGCCATGTCCTCGGGCCACGTGTCGGCCAAGTTCGACCTGGAGTTCGGTCTCAGCGAGCGGTTCGGCCCGCAGGACCGTCCCGCCGGTCTGGACGGCGGCATCGTCTACGCCACGGACCTCTTCGACCGTTCGACGGTCGAGGCCGTGGCCGAGCGCTACACCAGGCTCCTGGACGCCGTCACATCCGCTCCGTCGCTGCCGCTCAGCCGGGTGGAGATCCTGGCGGACGAGGAACGCAAGTGGCTCCTCGACGGGTGGAACGACACGGCGTACGACGTGCCCGACGCGACCCTCCCCGAGCTGCTTCGGGCACAGGCCGAGCGGAGCCCCGACGCGGTCGCGGTCCTCTTCGAGGACACCGAGTCCGAAGCCGAGGCCGGTACCGGACGCACTGAGCGCACCGGTCACACCAGTCACACCGAACTCACCTACGCCCAGCTCGAAGGCCGTGCCAACCGGCTCGCCCGGCTGCTCATGGCACAGGGAGTGGGACCGGAGACCCTGGTCGCCGTCTGCATGGAGCGTTCCCCGGACCTGGTCGTCGCTCTGCTCGCGGTGCTCAAGGCCGGTGGCGCGTACGTTCCGGTGGACCCCGAGTACCCGGCCGACCGCATCGCGTACGTGCTGCGGGACGCCCGCCCCGCGGCCGTCCTCACCAGCCTGGCCACCGACGCGGTCCTGCCCGTCGACGAGGACACCGCGCGGATCGTCGTCGACGCCCCGCCGACCGCGACCCTGCTGGCCGAGCTCGGTGCCGAAGCCGTGACCGACGCGGAACGCCGGAGCCCGCTGCTCCCGGACCACCCCGCCTACGTCATCTACACCTCGGGCTCGACCGGCCGCCCCAAGGGCGTCGCCGTCCCGCACCGGGCGGTGGCCAACTTCGTCGCCGCGATGGGCGACCGGTTCGCCCTGGACACCCGGGACCGGCTGCTCGCGGTCACCACCGTGGCCTTCGACATCCATGTCCTGGAGCTCTATGTGCCGCTGCTCGCGGGAGCGGGCGTGGCCGTGGCGACGCGCCCGGCGGTCCGCGACCCGCGCGTCCTCGCGGCACTGATCAGGCGGCTCGGCATCACGGTCATGCAGGCCACGCCGACCCTGTGGCAGGCGCTGCTCGACGAGCACGCCGACGCGGTACGCGACGTACGCATCCTGGTGGGAGGCGAGGCACTGCCGCCCGCACTGGCCGCCCTCATGTGTGAGACGTCGACATCGGTGACCAACCTCTACGGTCCCACCGAGGTGACGGTCTGGGCGACGGTGGCCGAGCCGGCCGACGACGGCCCCGGTGCCGTCCCGTCGATCGGGCTCCCGGTCCGCAACACCCGGGCGTACGTCCTGGACGCCGCGCTCAGGCCGGTGCCCGTCGGCGTGGCCGGCGAGCTGTATCTGGCGGGTACCCAGCTGGCACGGGGCTACTTCGGCCGTCCCGGACTGACCGCCGAACGCTTCGTGGCATGTCCGTACGGCGCGCCGGGCGCGTTGATGTACCGCACGGGAGACCTGGCGCGCCGCAGGAAGGACGGCCGCCTCGAATACGTCTCCAGGGTGGACGAGCAGGTGAAGATCCGGGGCTTCCGGATCGAACTCGGTGAGATCGAGGCCGGACTCGAAGCCCATGACCGGGTGGCCCGCGCCGCCGTCGTCGCCCGCCCCGACGGCAGCGGCTCGCAGCAGCTCGTCGCCTACGTGGCCCCCAGCTCCAAAACGGAGGCACGGGAACGGGACCCGCGCGACGAGGAGCGGCAGGTCGAGGACTGGCAGAACGTGTACGACGCGCTCTACCGGGAGATGACACCGGGCGGCCCGGGCGGCCCGGGCGGCCCGGACGGCGCGGACGGCCCGGCGGAACTCGGTGAGGACTTCACGGTCTGGACCAGTACCTACGACGGCAGCCGCATCCCGCTGGACCACATGCGGGAATGGCGGGCCAACACGGTGGACCGGATCATGGACCTGAAGCCGCGCCGCGTCCTCGAACTGGGAGTCGGCAACGGCCTCCTGCTGACCCACATCGCGCCCCGCTGCGAGGCGTACTGGGGCACCGACGTCTCGACCGCTGCGGTGGACGCGCTCGGCGAGGGAATCCGGCGGCGTCCGGAACTCCGCGACCGGGTCCGGCTGCTGGCACAGGCCGCCGATGTCACCGACGGCCTGCCGCGCGACTACTTCGACACGGTCGTCGTCAACTCGGTGATCCAGTACTTCCCGAACGCGGACTACCTCGTCCAGGTGCTGCGCAACGCGATGGACCTGCTGGCACCCGGCGGCCGGATCTTCGTCGGGGACGTCCGCAACCTCCGGCTCCACCGCTGCCTCGCGACCGCCGTCGCGCTGCACCGGCACGAGCCGGGCAGCGGCACGGAGGACGTCCGCCGCGCGGTCGACCAGCTGCTGGCCACCGAGAAGGAACTTCTGGTCGACCCCGACTTCTTCCCCGCTCTCGGCGCCGCGTCGAAGGTGCCGTCGGTGGCCGAGATCCTGGTCAAGCGGGGCGTGCACCACCACGAGATGTCCCGGCACCGGTACGACGTCGTACTGTCCAAGGAGCCGGTTCCCTCGGCGGCCTCGGCGGCCTCGGCGGCTTCGGCGGCTTCGGCGGCTTCGGCGGGCGACCGCCCGGCCGAGACGGTCTGGCGCTGGGGCACGGACGTACACGGCCTTGACGACCTCGCGGAACGTCTGCGGTCCGGGCGGCCCGCGACCCTGCGGGTGACCTCGGTGCCGCACCGGGGCCTGGCCGGGGAACTCGCGGCACTCCGCGCCCTCGACGCGGGCGCGACGCCCGACGAGGCGCTCGCCGCGCTGCGGTCCTGCGACCCCGCCCCCGACTCCGCCCCCGCGCACGGGCACGGCCCCGCCGTGGACGCCGAGGAGCTGTACCTGCTGGGCGCGGATCTCGGCTACCGGACCGCCGTCACCGTGGGCGGTACCGACGACGGGGCCATGGAAGCGGTGTTCGAGGACCCGGCGCGGGTCGCCGGACACCCCGACCTGCCGGTGCGGGCGTACCGGCCCGCGGACACCGGCTGGAACCACCGCCACCACCCCGTGGAGCCCGTTCGGGAGGACCTCGCCGCGTACACCAACAACCCGCTGGCCCGCCGCGAGGGCGGCACGCTGGTCACCGCGCTCCGTGAGCACCTGCGGGACCGGCTGCCCGAGTACATGGTGCCCTCGGCGTTCGTCGTCCTCGAAGCGCTGCCGCAGACCGCCAACGGCAAGCTCGACCGGCGCGCGCTGCCGGCCCCCGACCACGCGGCGACGGTCTCCGGCCGGGCTCCCTCGTCGGTGCAGGAAGAGATTCTGTGCGGGGTCTTCGCCGAGGTGCTGGGCCTGCCGCAGGTCGGCGTGGACGACAACTTCTTCGAGCTGGGCGGCCACTCCCTCCTCGGCGTGCGGCTCGCGGGCCGCGTCCAGTCCGTGCTGGGCGTCGAGGTCAACATCCGCACCCTGTTCGAGGCGCCGACCGTCGAGGCGCTCGCGCGGCGGCTGACGGACACCGGGCTGACCGCGGAGACCCTCGGGGTCCTGCTGCCGATCCGTGCGCGCGGAGACCGCGCGCCCTGGTTCTGCGTCCACCCCG
This sequence comes from Streptomyces sp. NPDC093510, assembly GCF_040683555.1. Lineage (NCBI taxonomy): Bacteria > Bacillati > Actinomycetota > Actinomycetes > Kitasatosporales > Streptomycetaceae > Streptomyces > Streptomyces sp. NPDC093510. Next base: position 308,543 of record NZ_JBFBEE010000010.1, on the reverse strand, counting down.
CGGGCGGAGCCGGCTGGTGCTACGCGCCGCTGTCCCGCCATGTCTCCCCGGACCAGCCGCTGTACGGCATCCAGGCCCGCGGCCTCGGACCCGTACCGGAGGAGCTGCCCTCCACCCTGGCGGCCATGGCCGCGGACTATGTCAAGCAGATCCGCACCGTCCAGAAGTCCGGCCCGTACCACCTTCTCGGCTGGTCCTTCGGTGGAATCGTCGCCCATGAGATGGCCGTCCAGCTCCAGGCCGACGGCCACGAGGTCGCCTCGCTGGTGATCATGGACGCGTACCCGATGACGGAACGGGAGGCGGCCGAGGACTCCGGACCCGTCGACCTCGACGAAGTGGTGGTCCAGGGCGCGGGACGGTTCGGTGCCGCACTGTCGCAGGAGGAGATCGACCGCTTCGCCCGGGTCATCGCCAACAACGCCCGCATCCAGCGCGCCCACACGCCGGGTGCCTACGAAGGTGACGCGCTCCTGGTCGTGGCGGCCGAGGACCGCGCGGAGAGCGGCGCCGGAGCCCACCTGTGGAAGCCGTACGTGTCCGGCACGACGGCGGAGACCGAACTCCCGTGCAGCCATGACGACATGGCGCACCCGGACATGCTGCATCGCGTCTGGGCGGCCGCGACCGCGCGGCCGACCCGGAACAACGGCCGGCGATCCTGGCCGTCCGAGCAAAGAGGAACAGAGTGAAAATATCGGACAAGCGTCACTACTCCCTGCTCTGTCCGTTGTGCGGGCTCACGCAGACGGACGACGGGCTGACGCTCTCCTGTGCCGGCGATCACGCGCCCGCACTGCTGCAAACGCGGTACGAGCAGGCGCGGTTCACCCCGGCCGAGGAGGAAGAGGGCATCTTCAGATACCGCTCGTGGCTGCCGGTCACCCGGTCGCTGGCCGGGGCGGGACGCACGGCGGTGCTGCGCAGTGAGCGGCTCTCCCGTCACCTCGGACTGCCCGGTCTGCGGATCGCCTTCAACGGCTACTGGCCGGAGAAGGGGGCGGAACTGGAGACGGGCACGTTCAAGGAGCTGGAGGCATACACGGTCCTCGGCCGCCTGCCCGAGGAACCGACCGTGCTGGTCGTCGCCTCCGCCGGGAACACCGCGGCGGCCTTCGCCGCCGTCTGCTCGCGGTACGAGGTCCCCTGCCTCCTGATCATCCCCGAGACGGGGCTCGGCCGGCTCCGGCTGCGGGAACCCCTGCACCCGTGCGTGCGGCTGGTCGTGGTGGAGGACGCCGACTACACGGACGCGATCGCCCTCTCCGAAGAAGTGGCCAAGTGGCCCGGGTTCACGCTGGAGGGCGGGGTGCGCAACGTGGCCCGCCGTGACGGGCTCGGCACCGTGATGTACGCGGCGGCGGAGGAGTCGGGCGAGCTGCCCGAGTACTACTTCCAGGCGGTGGGCAGCGCCGCGGGGGCGATCGCCGTGCACGAGGCCGCCAAGCGCGTACGCCTGGCGTCCGGGACCGAGGGCCGCGCCCTGCCCCGGCTGATGCTCTCCCAGAACGACGTGTTCGCGCCCATCCACCGTGCTTGGCTCGGCGGCACACGCGACTTCGCGCCGAGGGACGACGACAGGTTCGCCGTGCGCGGCGCCTTCGCGGACGAACTGACGAATCGATGTCCCCCCTATTCGGTGCACTCGGGCGTCTTCGACGTGCTGACCGAGAGCGACGGGGACGTGCTCGCGGTCGACGGCCCCTCGGCGGTGGCGGCACGCGACCTCTTCAGGGACCTGGAATCGATCGACCTGGAGCCGGCCGCGGCCGTCGCGGCGGCGTCACTCTTCTCCGCCGTCGGGTCGGGCGCAATCCCGCGTGACGCGACCGTGCTCCTGAACGTCACGGGCGGCGGCAGGGCCAGACTGGCCCGCGACCACACACTGCTGGCGGCCGAGCCCCGACTGCGGGTCCGGCTGGACGGCGGCTCCCACGACGAGGCACTGGCCGCGATCGGCGACCTGTTCGCCCCCGCGGCGGCCGGCGGCGTGTCGGGGAGCGGCTGGTGAGCCCGGTCAGCGAGCGCACGGCGGAGATGGTCGAGGCTCTGCGGAGCCGCATCGGCGGTACGCGGTCGGCTGCGGGAGCGGACGGCCCGGAGCCGTGGCAGGAGGCGGAGGACGTCCTCGCCTCCTTCCTGGGCCATTCCGACCTGCTGACCCCCGAGCAGTGGGAGGCCGACCCGCAGAGCTACCGCCAGCACCTGCTGCACGCCGACCCGGACGACGGCTTCTCCGTCGTGGCCCTGGTCTGGCTGCCGGGCCAGCGGACACCCGTCCACGACCATGTGGCCTGGTGCGTGGTCGGGGTGCACCACGGCGAGGAGGAAGAGGAACACTTCCGGATCTGCGACGACGAGCAGGGCACCCACCTCGTACTGGTGGCGCGCAGCGTGAACCCCGAGGGATCGGTGACGTCCGTGCAGCCGCCCGGCGACATCCACCTCGTCCACAACCGGACCGAAGGCAAGGTGATCTCGGTCCACATCTACGGAGCGGACCTGACAGCCCGGGGCTCGAGCATCCGCCGCTGCTACGACATGCCGATCCGTAGCGCGCACCCCTGACACACCCGCACACCCGACACAGACGAGGAGGCGCGGCCCGACAACTCCGTCCGGGCGGCGCCTCGCGTCACGGCGGGCGCAGGAGGCGCGGCGGCATCGACGTCAAGAACTGGCGTACTGCACCGGAGACTTCGGGCGGCGATTTGCTTTCCGGGGGAGAGCCGCGCGACGAGCACGCGACGAAGCTGTTGGCGGTGACGAAGACTGTCGAGGGTGCCGTCGCAAGTACCGACGCCTGCACAGGGCCGGGCATCTTCCGCTGGCTCGTGGAACGGACCATCTCCTGGCTGTACGGCTTCCGCCGCCTACGCGCGGGCGAAGTCGACGGCGAGCGTCGCGGCATACAGGCGCAGGCCGTGGGCGGTGTCTACCTCGTCCGGCTCGGTGACGGAACCGGCGAGAGAACTGTCGAACTCGGGTGGGGAGGTGCGCCCCCGGGCTCGTCCGCCCCGCCGAGGTGGAGACCCTCCGCGCGGGCTCCGGCAACGCCCGCAGGGAGCTGGCGGGAGCGGGCGCGACGCAGATCGCCGCGAACACCGCCCCGGGGAGGGAAGGGGGGAGGGAAGGATGGCACCCATGGGACTGCACACCGCATACGGACTCAGCCGGATCATCAACGCACGAGGGCCCTACACGCCCCTCGGTGTCTCACGCAGTGGGGACGACGTCGGCGCCGCGGTCGCCGGGGCGCTGTCGGAGTTCTTCGTGATGGACGAATTGCAAGAGGCGGCCGACCGGGCCCTCGCTCGGTTCACCGGGGCGGAGGCGGGGACCGTCGTGCACTGCACAGCCTCGGCGATCACTCTCGCGGTCGCCGCCGCGATGACGGGGGAGTCCCCGGAGCGCGTCGAGGCGCTGCCGGACACGACCGGTATGCCCGGCGCAGTCGTCCTCCCGACGGGACACGCGGTCAACTACGGACACCCCATCGTGCAGGCCGTCCGGCTGGCGGGTGCGGTCCCGGTTCCCGTGGGGACGGAGACCGGGTTCACGCTGGAGGACCTGGAGACGGGTCTCGCGCGCCAGGACGTCGCGTGCCTGCTGCTGGTGTCGTCCCGTCTCGTGCGCGGGGCCGGTGCCGAGCTGGCCGACGCCGTGGCGGTCGCTCATCGTCGCGGGGTTCCCGTCGTCGTCGATGGTGCCGCGCAGGACTTCAGGATCGGTGAACTGCTCGCCACCGGAGCGGACTTGGTGGCCGTCAGTGGCCAGAAGTACCTGGGTTCCCCGACCGCGGGTCTGGTGGTGGGCCGGGCCGGCCCGGTGGCGGCGGTGCGGGCGCAGGAACGGGGCATCGGCCGTGCGATGAAGGCGAGCAAGGAGGCGGTGATCGGCGTCCTCGCCGCGCTCGAGGCGCGTCAGGAGCTGGACATGGCGGTGTGGCGGCAGGAGCAGGCGGACAAGGTGGCGGACTTCGTCGAGCGGGCGGGTGCCGTCCGGGGCATCACCGCGTCGTCCGTCCCCGACCCGACCGGCCTGCCCTTCGCCCGCGCCCGGCTGGTGGTGGATCCCGCCGTGTCGGCCATGGACTCGGCCGCTCTGGACGAAGCGCTGCGAGCGGGGTCACCGTCGATCTGGGCCATGCCTGGCCGGCGGGATGCGGAGGAGCTGCTGTTCGAACTCGTACCGCTCACACCGGACGAGATCGACGTCATCCTTGTCCGCTTGGCCGAACTGCTGGTGCGGTGAAGGCCGTTCAGGAGGGAGAGAGGTGAGGGGTACGAGGAGGGGTGGTGACTCGAGTCGACGGTCGCCCCTCGGTTGATGTCCGGCAGCCGAACGGTGGCGCGATCGCCGCCGGGCCGTCAGGTGCGGTGCGCGGGGAGCCAGCCGTTCTGGACCGCGTGGACGCCCGCCTCGAAGCGGCTGCGTGCCTGGAGTGCGTCCATGAGTTCGGCCGCGAAGCGGCGGGCGGTGCGAGTGGAGACGCCGAGGCGCTTGGCGATCGCATCGTCCTTCAGCCCCTGGGCGAGCAGCCGGAGGGCCTCGCGGTGCTGCGGGGTGAGGCCGTCGGTGTCCCGTTCCACCGTGGGCACCAACGGGTTCGCGGCCTGCCAGGTGCTGTCGAACAGCTCGCACAGGGCCGTGATGACGCCCGGCCCCGTGAGGACCACGGCGCCGAAGCTCGCGTCCGCGGGGTCCAGGGGGAGGACGGCCTCGGTCCGGTCCGCGATGATCATGCGGATCGGCAGGCTGGGAGCGGTGCGGACGTGGCCGCCGCGCTCGTGGAGCCACTGGACGTGCCGGAGCGTGGGCTGATGGTTGCGGATGCTGTCGAGGTAGATGGTCCGTACGGTGACACCGCGGTCCAGCAGGGTCGCGTTCGGCTTGCGGCTGGCTTCCAGGTCGCTCTCCGCATGGGCGCCGCCCGGAGCGAGGGTCATGATCTCGTGGCGGACGTCGGAGGCGAGTCGGGCGAGCCGGTCGCGTATTTCCTCCGCGCCGGTCAGCTCCTCTGTGTGGAAGCCGGCCGAGGGTCTGTGCAGGGAGGCGCACTCCGCGACGAGTTGCGCGGCCGCGACCCTCGCGGTCTCCAGACGCTCCTGGTGGGCGGCGAGTTCGGCCTGCTGGCGGGCGAGCAGCAGCTTCATGGCCTGTTCCGGGCCCAGTACCCGAAAGGCGCTGTCGGCCTTGGCGGGCGGTCGGACGAGTGCGAGGGAATGGAGCCGGTCGAGACAGTTGCGTAACCGGTCCTCCGGCAGTGCGAGTCTCTGGGACAGTGCGGATATCCCGTCGTCACGATGGTCCAGCATGGCGCGGTAGACGCGTTCGGTGTCCGTGTCGAGTCCGAGTGCGGCCAGCATGAGGTGTGTCTCCCGATTGGTGAACGGGTCCGGAAAGGCGTGGGGGAGGGAGGCGCGGTGGTCTCCGCGACGGTCGGGGCGACCGGGCGATCAGCCTCGGGGTGGTCCTCCGGACACGGTGCGACGTCTTCTGGTGTGTGTATAGCGCATGGAGTGAACTTCCGATGCGTGCGTGATCTTGTCAAGGTCGCCTTTCGGCCCGCGAACCCATCCGTACGGTGCTGCCGAACCCGGCCGCCACTGTGCAGGACCGGCCCCGTGAAGGCGGCTCCCGCTGTTCGGCCGACAGGTCGTCCGGGACGTACAGGCTCTGTCCGCGCCATGGAGGGCCGGGCTGACCATGACGGATGCCGAACCGCCAGCGGCCCGCGACGACTTCGCGGGTCGCGGGCGCGCGGCCTCCGGCCCGCTCGTGCCCGTGATGCCGTGTCAGGTGCGGGCCTGTAATCAAGCCTGTCCGCGAAGACGCATTCTTTACGACGGCTTGGCCTTCGGCAGGCGCCGCGCGGACGGGTGGTGTGGTGCCGAGCCCTCGGGTCGGCTCGGCCGGCAGGGCGGGCGAACGGGGGGAGGTGACGCCGTCGGTCAGGGCGCCTTGGCGGCCCTGTCGGCCTCCGGTACTGGTGTGGCGGGCGCCCCGGGCGCGGTGGGCCCCTGTTCCGTGGCGGACGCAGAGTGTGCCCCGGTCCGCAGACCCAGTGCCCAGGCGGCCGCGGTCGTCAGGACGCTGAGGAGACCGGCTGCCAGGAACACCGGGCGGGGGTCGCCGTGATTGAGCGTGGTGAGCGCACCGCCCGCGAGGGCTCCGACCGGGCTCGCCGCCAGCGCGGCCACCTTGGCCGTGGCGGTGACCCGGCCCAACAGGGCTCGTGGCACCAGTCGTTGGCGCAGCGTGCGGATGAGTACCACCGCTGTCACCGTGGAACCCCCGAGCAGCAGATTCAGCACCAGCAGCGGGACCAGGGAGGTCGCCACCCCCAGGGACGCCAGTGTGGTCCCCAGACAGGCCGCGCTGAGTGCGATGAGGGTCTCGTGCCGCATCCTGCGGCCGAGCCGGAGGGCCACCACGGTGCCGAGCACCCCGCCCACGCCGCCTGCCGCGACGACGGCACTCGCCTCGGAGGCGCCGAGGTGGAGGGTGTCGCGCAGGTAGAAGACCAGGAGATAGCCGACGGCGAGGAAGAGATTGGCGCTTGCCTGCAAGCAGGTCACCACGAGCACGACACGCAGGGACCGCAGACAGCGGAAGCCCTCGACCAGGTCGCCCCGCACCCCGCGCAGGGCCTCGCGCAGCGGCGGGGAGGGGGTCCGGCTCGCCCGGCCCTTGCCGCGCAGTACGTGCAGGACGGAAACGAAGGACACCGCGAAGGTGCAGGCGTTGACCAGGAGGGCGACCTGGAGGCCCCAGAGTGCCGACAGCACGCCGACCAGCCCCGGGCCGACGATCTGCGCGCTCTGATTCGCGGCCTCCAGGAGCGAGTTCGTACGGACCAGGCGTTCCTCCTCGACCAGGTCCCGCACCGCCACGGTCAGCGCGGTCTCGAAGAACACGCCGGCCCCCGCCGCGACGAACGCGAGGGCGAGGATCACCGGGACGGCGAGCTGCGAGGTGGCCGCGAGTACGGCGAGGGAGAGGAAGACCCCGAACCGTACGACGTCCATGGTCAGCATGACGCTACGGGGGTTGAGCCGGTCCACCAGCGCACCGGCGGGCAGGCCGACCAGCAGATAGCCGACGGTCCGCGGGATGGCGGCCATCACCGCCGCGTACGGGGACCCGCTGACCTCGAGGACGAGCAGGGGAATCGCGAGAATCGCGAGACCGTCGCCGATCAGTGAGACGCTCTGCCCGCCGAGGAAGACGCGGAACGCCAGGGGCGAAGGGCGGACGGGCGCCGCCGAGGTCAAGGCTTTCGTCATAAAGGCTACGTCTCCGCCGGTCGTTCAGCTCTCTTCGGGCTGTGAAGTCACGAGTCGTGTCAAGGGAATCGGTACAGGGTGACGGCATCGACCCGCCCTGAATTCCCGGTTCTTCGTGGAATTCGTGGCGTCGCACGTTCAGAACACGATGCGATCGAGGTACGTCCCTCATCAACCCCTTCGGCCTGGACGGTATCGGCCACTGCATTCATCGGCCAGCCATGGAACGGGGCAGAGCGGGATAGTAACGGGGCGGAGCGGGATAGTTGGGCAGGTGGGTGAAACTTGAAGGAATGAACACCCGGCCCGCTGTGGCACAGAGCCGGTCGAGGGCGGAGGGACTCGGGCGGAACCAATCCGACGGCGGCCGGGGGAAAGGGCACCCCCGCAGCTTTGCGGGTGGTGTATCAATAGTGCGTCGGATGACGGACGGACGGCCTGGGTGTCGTCGTGGCCGGTCCGCCCCGGTCCCGGAAGTGGGAATGGCCCGCATGCGTGCTCGGCCGCGGCCGCCTGTAGGGGCCGCCCGATGGGGCCGCGGGTGATGTCAACTGCCGGTGAACTGGGCCGCTCTGTGAGGAACCCGTGCCTCACCTGCGCTGACGTCGTGGCCCGCGCCGGTACGGACCTGGCCGCCTGCCGTCGGGTGAACGCAAAGGGTGCTGCCCGGGCGTGCGGGCGTGCGGGCGACCGGCGGGTGCGCGGGGCCGTTCGCGGCCGGGACCGCCGTCGGCCGAGCACAGGAACAAGGGTGATGGGAAGGGGGAGCCATGTATCTCGTGCATGTCCGTCTGGACGGGCCCGCTGATGTGCCGCTGCCGGCGGGGACGGGGGATGCCGTGACCTCCTGCGCCGAGCCGGGAGACGGCCTGGAGCACGTCAGCGTGGACCCGGACGGGCCCGGCGGGCCCGTGGTCGGCCTCTTCCTGACCGCGCCGAGCCTGGCCGTCGCGGAACTGAGGGCCGCGGCCCTGTGCTCGCGATCACTCGCCGCGCATTTCCCTTTGGCGCCCTTTCGGATGGCGTCCTGCGGAGTGGTGCTGATTCCGGAGTTCTGGGACCGCATGGCGTCCCCGTCACCCGTGGACGGGATAGGACACAGCATGTTCCGTCCACCAGATCCCCCTTCCGAAGGGGACGGCGAGTTGCCAGAGTAAGGGCACCGGCGAGGCGGGGAGAGCCAAAAGCACTCCGAGCGGATGCCGGAGGTTTGCCGAAATGCAGAACGCAATTCACCGAAAGGCCGTTCCGTGAGACTCACCTCGACTTTCAGGACCGTCGCAGCCGGCTGCATCGCGCTCGGCGCCCTCCTCATGGCACAGGCGGTCTCCCCGGACAGTGCTCATGCTTTCGCCCAGGTACGTTCCGAAAGCACGTCCGCCGCCACCGTGCCGGCGGGCGACCTGTCCCGGCTCACCTCAGACGTGATGCACAGCACCGATGTGACCTGGGGCAGTTGAGCCCGGGCGCTCCCTCCACCTCCACCTCCGCCCCGCGGGCCGGGTGAGCGCGGCACCCCTCGTCGTACGCGACCACGCTCCGGCCCGCTACCGCGACACCCCGCATGAGCGAGAGGCGCGCACGGACGCCGGCCCACGCCGATGACGGTGACGTGCCGCCGCCTCCCCGCCCGCAGTGGTCTTCCCCCGGCCGGCGCCGAGTCGCCCGGCACCCGCAGCGCCTCGGGACGTGTTCGCCGAGCACGCCCCCTCGGCCGTGCGCCGCACATCCATTCTTCAGTGGAGCCCGCCCCCCGGCGCGGCGGCTTCGCGCGCCGCCGCGCCCGGCCCATGCCTCCCCACCACAGGACCTGACATGGAGCAACGCAGACCATGACGACTGCCATCACCCCGCGCACCCAGGAACTCCTCGACCAGGGCTACACCCTGCTCGACGGCGTCACCACCGACGAACAGGCCGCCGCGGCCCTACAGGATCTCGGCGCCCTCATACCGCAGTACGACGGGCAGCTGCGCTATCAGGTGAAGGCCGCCCCGGGCTTCGAGGACCGGCGCTATTCCAAGAGCACCAACACCATCCTGGTGCACACCGAGGCACCCGGCTGGAACCCGCCGCCCCGTTACCTCGCTCTCCACTGCCGGGTCCAGGCCCGGTGCGGCAGCGGACAGACCGAGCTCGCCGACGCGTATGCCTTCATCGCCTCCCTCAGCGAGGAGGAGCGTCGCACGGTGCACGGCGAAGCCATCGATTGGGTGGGCCACAACACCGGTGGCACCGGCACCGCCGGAGTGCGCCGCCCTGTGGTGGAGAGCACTCCCGAGGGCCGTGACATCGTCCGGTTCAGCTACAACCTGCTGACAGCCGGCCACTACGACCCTCCGGTCGACGCCGAAGTACCCGCCGACGAACTGCCGTTGGGCTCCCTGGGACGCGAACTGGCCGTGCGCGCCGAGACGTTCTTCCGGGACAACAAGGTGTCCGTCCTCATTCCGGAGGACTCGATCCTCGTCTGGGACAACCAGCGGATGCTGCACGCCCGCTCCTCCTACAGCGACGCGCGACGCCACCTGACGCGCTACTGGCTCCAGGAGTCCTGAGCCCGGCCGTGGGCCCCCGCCGCCGCCGGAAGGCGGCGCCCCGACCACCCGCGGTGCCGGTCGGCACCGCTCCCCGTGAGGAATGTGATGAACAGCGACACCCCGATCCTTGAAGGCGGCCCCGACGACGCGGTCGCGCAGGAGATCCCGGGCCCCCCGCTCCCCGAGGGCATCCCGACCTTCGACCCGAACGACCCGGTGGAGAACGCGGTGATCCGCCGACTCGTCGGCAACTGGCACCGCCGTGCCACCGTCAAGCGGGACGAGCCCGACCTCGACGAACTGTTCGACCTGTCACGCGCGGACTACCCCGAGCGGATCCTGCCCTTCCGCGACCACCCGACCTTCCGCGGCCTGGACCCGGACAAGCGGGCCGAACTGCTGAGCTGGGCATGGATCGCGTACAACCGGCACACCGTCATGGCCGAGCAGAAGGTGGCCAACCCCGCGTTCGCACTGGTCATGGAGGGGGAGTACCCGGGCCTCACCGGGGAGGCGCTCAACCTGTCGCTGGCCCAGGCGATGGTCGATGAGCAGTACCACACGCTCATGCACCTCAACGCGAGCGCGGTGACCCGCAGGAAGCGGGGGCACGCCATGCCGGACAACGCGCTGCCGCTCTCCCACACCGCGCGCGTCCACCAGGAACTGCGGGACCGGGCGGGAGAGCGCTGGGAGAAGTCCCTGACGACGCTGGCCTTCGCGACGGTCTCGGAGATCTCCATCAACGCCTACCTCGACCTGCTCGCCGAGGACACCACGATCCAGCCGATCAACAGCACGACCGCGAAGCTGCACAACCGCGACGAGTACTGTCACGCGTCCATCTCGCACGTGCTCGCCGAGATGGTCTACCACCACCTCGACGCCCGCCGGCGCAGGTACTTCCTGGACATGCTGATGGAGGGTCTCGACGCCTTCGTGGCCACCGACTACTCGACCTGGCACCGGATCGTCGACCTCGCCGGCATCGACGGCGGGCACGAGATGCTCGCGGACTGCCAGGCGGACGCGGGCCGTGCGCGGCTGGTCCGCGACTACACCGGACTGCACAAGCTGGTGGAGCAGATGGGCGTGGCCGACCAGGTGGACTTCGACTGGTCCCGCTCCCACATCGCCCACTGACGCTGCCCCGGCACGCGACCGGTGGCGGGCACCCCGTCACCGAGGACCCATGAGGATTTGGTGTGAAGACCTACTCCCACGAACGCCTGGCGGCGCTCGCTCGCGACCGCGGGATGTCCGAGGAGTACCTGCGCGACCTGCGGGTCGTCTCCTCCGTCCTGCCCTTCAAGGTGAACGAGTACGTCGCCGACCAGCTCATCGAATGGTCGGCGGCGCCCGACGACCCGATCTTCCGGCTCACTTTCCCGCATCGCGACATGCTCCCGCCGGACGTCTTCGAGAACATCGCGGCCCTCCATGACAGCGACGCGCCGCGCGACGTCCTGCGCAAGGCCGCCGCCGACGCCCAGGAACTGCTCAACCCCCACCCAGGCGACCAGCTCGAGGCCAATGTGCCGACGCTGAACGGACGCAGGCTCGACGGGCTCCAGCACAAGTACGACGAGACCCTGCTGGTCTTCCCCTCACAGGGCCAGACCTGCCACGCGTACTGCGGTTACTGCTTCCGCTGGGCCCAGTTCGTCGGGGTGGCCGAACTCCGGCAGGCGCTGCGCTCACCCGAGGACCTCACCGGCTACCTGGCGAACCACCGCGAGGTCACCGACGTCCTCTTCACCGGCGGCGACCCCATGATCATGAAGACCGCGGTGCTGAAGCGCTGGATCGAGCCGCTGCTCGACCCGGCCATGGAGAGCGTGCGCACGCTGCGCTTCGGGACCAAGGCGCTCTCCTACTGGCCGGCCCGCTTCACCGGCGACGCCGACGCGGACGATCTGCTGCGGCTGCTCGAACGCTGCGTCGCGGCCGGCCGGCACGTCGCGGTGATGGCGCACTTCTCCCACCCGAGGGAGCTGGAGACGCCGGTGGTGCGGGAGGCCATCGCCCGTGTGCGGTCGACCGGTGCGGTGATCCGCGCCCAGGCACCGCTGATCGCTCACGTCAACGACCGCGCGGACGCCTGGTCGCGGATGTGGCAGCAGCTCGTGGAGCTCGGTGTGGTGCCGTACTACATGTTCGTCGAGCGGGACACCGGCGCCCGCAGCTACTTCGGTGTGCCGCTCGCCGAGGCGCTGGACATCTACAACAACGCCATCCGCGGCGTCTCCGGGCTTGCCCGCTCCGCCCGGGGCCCGGTGATGTCGGCCTCGCCGGGGAAGGTCCTGCTGGACTCGGTGACCACCGTCGCGGGGGAGCGGGTCTTCTCGCTGCGGCTGCTCCAGGCCCGTGATGCCCGGCTCGTGGGGCGGCAGTTCTTCGCGAAGTACGACCCGAAGGCGGAGTGGTTCGACGACCTCCGCCCCGCGCTGGGCTCCTGGTTCCCCGGCCAGCCGGACCCCGAAGCGTCCCAGCCGCCACGGGCGGCCGGCCGGTGAGGGTCACCGCGCACGAGGCCAGCCTGACCCAACGTCACCTCTGGCGCTCCGCGCGGGAGGCCATCCCGATCACGCGCACGGTCATCGTCGAGGCGGAGCAGGACGGCGTGTCCGGCTACGGCGAAGCGTCCTGTTTCATGACGGACCACTACAACTCCGGCCTGGAGCGGATGCACGCCGACCTACGGCGAACGGCGCCCCTGCTGAGCACGCTCGACGTCCGCGGGCCGGACGGCGACGCCGACACCGTCTGGCAGCGGCTGGCCGCCGAGCTGCCCGACTCCCCCTTCGTGCTCGCGGCACTCGACTCGGCCCTCCACGACCTGCGGGCCCGCCTGCTCGGCGTCCCGCTGTGGAAGTCCCTGGGCCTGGACCGGCCGCAAAACCTGCGCTCCAGTTACAGCATCGGCCTCGACACCCCCGAGGCGATGGCCGGGAAACTGCGCGAGCGGCCGGGCTGGTGCGCGTACAAGGTCAAGCTCGCGGACCCCGGTGACCTCGGCATCCTGCGCGAACTGCGCCGCCAGACCGACGCACCCTTCCTCATCGACGGCAACTGCGGCTGGGATCCGGAGCGGCTCGTCCCCGCCCTGCCCCACCTGCACGGCCTGGGGGTGCGGCTGATCGAACAGCCCTACCCCCGCGCGGCCTGGGACGACGCCCGCAGCCTCAAGGAGATCAGCCCGATCCCCGTCATCGCCGACGAGAGCATCACCTCCCCGGCCGACCTGGACGCCTGCGCGCACGCGTTCCACGGCATCAACGTCAAGCCCATGAAGGCGGGCGGTCTCACCCCGGCCCTGGCCATGCTGCGGGCCGCACGGGAACGCGGCCTGATCACCATGCTCGGCTGCATGCCCGAGTCCGCCGCGGGCGTCTCCGCCACCGCCCACCTCGGCGGTTTGGTCGACCACCTCGACGTCGACGTGGTCGACCTGCTCGCGGTGGACACCGGACACGGGCTCAGCCTCGACGCCACCGGCCACGCCGCGCTGCCCGACCGCCCAGGCTCCGGATACCTCCCCGACGCCACCGCCCACGGCTGGTCCGTGCACCACGTCCCGGCCGAGCGTGTCCACCTCGTACGCCGTCAGGCGCCGGACTCCGCACCGGCCACGCCGGGCGCATGCCACCCGCAGGACGAACACCCCGCCACCCGGCACCTCGCGGCGCTGCTCCAGGGCCGCGAGGTGGGCGCCGCCTCCCTGTACGCCGAGGACCCACCGGCCGGCCACGACCTGCCGGACCCGCGCCCCGGCCGCGCCCGGCGCCTGTACGGCATGGCCACCCTCGACGAGGTCCGCGGCACGGGTGCGGGCAGTGCGCTCCTGCGCACCGCCCTGACCGTCGCGGCCCTGGACGGCGCCGAAACGGTCTGGGGCCACGTCCCCGACGCGGCCCTCGGCTTCTACCGCAAGCACCGTTTCGACGTCCTCGGCCGGCCCCTCGACCTGCCGGGGCTCGGTCCCCATCACTTCGTGCACAGGAGCACCCGTTGACCACCGAAGCCCCGTCCGGGACACCCCGAGCCGAACCCGCGCCCCCCGCCACGGGCCGCAGCATCCACCTACGACCGGCACGAAAACTCGCCCGCGAGGCACTCATCGCGGCGGACCTGCCCCCGGAGCAGGCCGACCAGGTGGCCGACGCACTGGTCACCACCTCGCTGCGCGGCATCGACACGCACGGCCTGCGCCTGCTCCCGCAGTACCTCACCGAGCTGTCCACCAAAGTGGCCCGCGCGGCGGCGGAGCCGACCGTCGTGCGGGACAGGGGCGCCGGACTGCTCCTGGACGCCGACGGCTCGCTCGGTGTCCTTGCCGGCCTTGCGGCCGCACGGCTCGCGGCGGAGCGGGCCGCCCGGTACGGGGTGGCCGCCGTCGGCGTGCGCAACTCCAACCACTTCGGGGCCGCGTCGGTCTACACGCGCACCCTGGCCCGAACGGGCCTGGTGGGCATCGCCGTCACCTCGGCCGCCTCCCGGGTGGCACCGTACGGGGGCGTCGAGCCGCTGTTCGGCACCAACCCCATCAGCGTCGCCGCGGGCGGCGGCGACGAGGAATTCGCCCTGGACATGGCCACCAGCCAGGTCTGCTTCGGCGAGGTGAAGCAGCGCAGGGCCGAAGGCCGCGGCCTGGACGACGGCTGGGCCACCGACAGCGCGGGGCGGCCCACCACGCACCCCGAGGAGGCGTACGCGCTCTCGCCGCTCGGCGGATACAAGGGGCAGGGCCTGGCCATGGCCGTCACCCTGCTCGGCGCCGTACTCACCGGCACCGCACCCGACTGGCGGCTCTCCCAGGTCGGTGAGGGCGGCGCCGGAGCGAGCCGCGGCATCGGACATCTCGTACTCGCCCTCGACCCGGCCGCGTTCACCGGCGCGGACAGCTTCGCCACCGGACTGACGGATCTGCTGACCACGGTGCGCACCGCGACCGCCGCGACGGATCAGCCCGTGCTGGCTCCCGGTGACCCGCAACGCGCCCACGAGCGGCACCGGGAGACCCACGGCATCCCCCTGGACGCGGGCACCGCCGCCGCCCTGGACGAGCTCGCCGCGCGGCTCGGCCTCCCCGGGACCGAGGAGGCGTCCGCGTGATCCTCGTCCTGATCAGCCCCCGCCAGGCAGGGCTCCCGTTCGCCCAGTGGCTGCCGGAGGAGGCGGGCAGGCTCGTCGCGGTCACCGCCGATGGCGCCCCCGTGGGCGAGGGCTTCACGGAGGTCGTCACCGTCCCCGACTACACCGACGACGACGCCGTGCTCACCGCCGCCCGTGAGGCCGCCCGCAGACACCGTCCCCGTGCCGTACTGGCGCTGGCCGAGGCCGACGTCGAGCGCGCCGCCCTGCTGCGCCGCGAGCTGGCCCTGCCCGGCCTCGACAGCACCGCGGCCGCCGCGTACCGCGACAAGGTCCTGATGAAGCAGTACGCGAGCGCCGCAGGCCTGCCCGTCCCCGCCTTCGCGCCCGTCGCAACCGTGGGCGACATCACGGACTTCATGGCCGCCCGCCCCGGCCGGGTCGTGGTCAAGCCGAGGAGCGGCTCCGGATCGACGGGCGTGCACGTGCTCGACGCACCCGGCCAGGCGGACGCACTCGCCGAGCAGGTGGCGGGCGGCTCGTACGAGGTCGAGGAGTTCATCGACGGCACCCTGCACCACGTGGACGTCTTCCGGGCCGAGGGCGAGCCCGTCGCGGCCGTCGCCTCCCGCTACACCGGCGCCGGGTGCCTGACCCACTGGGAGGACGCCCCGCTCGGCTCGCGCAACCTCGACCCCGCCGATCCGCTCCACGAGCGCCTGGTCCGAGAGACGTGGCGACTGATCGACGCGCTGCCCTCGCCGGACACCCTCTGCGCGCACGCGGAGTTCTTCGTCACCGACAGCGGCCGGATCGTGCTGTGCGAAGTGGCCGCACGGATCGGCGGCGGACCGATCCCCGCGATGCTCCGCCACGTCCTCGGCACCGACCCGCGAGAGCTGTGGGCCCGCGTCGAGTGCGGGCTGCCCGTCGCGCTCGACGCCGTACGGAACCACGCGCGCACCGCCCCCCGCGCCGCCTTCTGCGGCATCCCGCCGAAGCACGGCCGGGTCCTGCGGTTGCCCGAACCGCCGCCCGGCACGACGGACTTCGTCCTCAACACCCGGATCGGCGACGACTGGAGCGGGGAGCGCTACCGGCTGCGCAAGTCCGGCGACTTCCTCGCCACCTGGGTGATCACCGACCCCGACCCCGCCGTCCTGGACAGCAGACTCGACGCCACCGCACAACTGGTCGGCGCGGGCTTCGGCTGGGACGACACCGACCCGCCCGCACCGGTCCCCGCCGCGCCGGTCCCCGCCACCTCGGGCCGCACCGAAGGCGGGGCGCGATGACCACGACGGCGGCCACCGCGCACCACGGTTCGTTCACGGCCCGGCTGCTCCCGCCCGGCCATCACCCGGCACACCACGACGCCACCGGGCAGGACGGCACCGGGCAGGGCGGCTCCGGGCAGGGCGGCTCCGGGCAGGGCGGCACCGGGCAGGGCAGCTCCGACCTGATCTGGGACGACGCCCGCTGGCTGCGCTTCACCGCGCGGACCGACCTCCACGACACGCACTGCCTGGAAGTGCTCGAAGAGGACCGGCCGGTGGCCCTGGCCACGCTGCTCGTCACCCACAAGCCCGGCGGGCTGCTTTTCTACGACGCCCCGAGGCTGGCAGGCACCGCCTCACCCATGGCCGAGCCCGAACTCCTCGACGAGGCCGAGCGCGAACAGTGGGACCGCCTCACGGCATCCCTGCCCGAGGACCGCACCGACCACTACCCCTCCCTGGCCCTCGCCACCTTCGGCAACCACCACGGCGTGGCCCACACCCACGGGCGCTCCCCGGAGCAGCGCCGGTCGGTCATGGCGGCGCTCCCCACCCTCCTCCAGCAGATTGCGGACCAACTCGGTTGCCGCAGCACGGCGTTGCTCTACGTGGGTGAGCCCGAGGCAGAGGCGGTGGACGCCGCCGCCACCCGTGCTGGCTACCACGCGACGCTCCTCGGCGCCGACACCGTGCACGAGCTGAGCGCCGACGACTGGGAGCAGTACGTGGCCGGGCTCAGCAGCCGCCGCCGCAGAGGACTGCGCAAAGAGGTCACCGCCTACGAGAACAGCGGCTTCCACACCGTGGCCACCACCGGCCCGGAAGCCCTCGACGACACGGTGACCGCCCTCCAGGTGGCCCACCGGGCGAAGTACGGACTGCCCGGCGGACACGAGCGCGTCCGCCGCGACTTCGACGCCCTGCGCGAGGAGATCGGCGAGTCGTGCGTCGTCCTCAGCGCCGTCCACGAGGACCGCGTGCTCGGTTTCGCGCTGTACCTCAAGGCGGGCGACGCCCTCTTCCTGCGCACCGTGGGCTTCGCCCCCGAGGCCTCCGGCTGCTACCTCGCCCTCACCTACCACGAGACCACCCGCTGGGCGCTGGAGAACGGCATCCGCCGCATCCACTACGGACTCGCCACCTACGAGGCCAAATTCCAGCGCGGCTGCGAACTGCGACCCCGCTGGGGCTGGTTCGCCTTCCACGGTCCTGACGCCGAAGTCTTCCGCGAGGTGCTGGACCTCCAGTCCCGCAGCATCGAACGCCGGCTGGAGCACGTCGGCAGCCCGGCCACCCCGGTCCCCTCCCGCACCCTCCCGCCCGCATCCACCCTTCACGGAGCCGCACGATGAAGCTCACGCCCACCAGCGACATCTGGATGGACGGCAAGTTCGTCCCCTGGGACCAGGCACAGGTACACGTCCTCACCCCCAGCCTGCACTACGGCTGGGGCGTGTACGAAGGCATCCGCGCCTACCCGACGGATCGGGGCCCGGCCGTCTTCCGGCTGCGCGAACACCTCCAGCGGCTGCACGACTCGGCGCGCGTCTACCTGATGGACCCCGGCCACAGCGTCGACGAACTCACCGAGGCGTGCCTCGAACTGCTGCGCCGCACCGGCCTGGAGAGCGGCTACCTGCGCCCCCTCATCTACCTCGAATACGGCACCATGGGCGTCGCTCCGCGCCTGGACAGCGCCAGGGTCGCCATCGCGGCCTGGCCCTGGGGCTCGTACCTGGGGGAGAAGGCCGAGCAGGAGGGCTGCCGGCTGATGGTCAGCAGTTGGCAGCGCAACGGCGTGCACGCGGTGCCGCCGCTGGCCAAGGCCACCGGCGCGTACGTCAACTCCGCGCTCGCCAAGGTCGCCGCGATCCGTGCGGGCTACGACGACGCCCTCATGCTCACCCCCGGCGGCCACGTGGCCGAGGCGTCCGCCGCCAACGTCTTCGCGGTACGCGACGGAGTGATCACCACCCCGCCGGTCAGCGACAACATCCTGCCCGGCATCACCAGGGACACCGTCATCACCCTCGCCCGCGACCTCGGCCACGAGGTGCGGGAGCAGAGCCTGACCCGCAGCGAGCTCTACGTCGCCGACGAGGCGTTCCTCACCGGTACCGCCGCCGAGATCGTCCCCATCGCCTCGGTCGACGACCGCCCCGTCACCGAAGCGGGCAGCGGACCGCTCACGCGGCAACTGCGCCAGGCGTTCCAGGACGCGGTCCACGGCCGGACGGCCGATCCCCACGGCTGGCTCACCCATCTCTGACCACCGCCGTACGCCTACTCCCAGCGAGGTCGACCTTCATGTCCGAGCACGTCCTGAGGTCCGAGCACGTCCTGGTCATCGGCAGCGGCCGAGACCTGCCCACCCGGCTGCGCCGCGCCCGGGCCGGCACCCGCACCACCGTCATCTGCCGACTGGACTACCTCTCCAAACTCCGTGAGACGACGGAACACACCCGGATCATCGGGGTGAGCCCCGATGCGCCGGACGACGAATGGATCGCGTTCGCCGAGGCCGTGCACGCCCGGCACCCGTTCACCCGGATCGTGGCCTTCGGCGAGCGGGACCAGGACAAGTGCGCACTCATCGGCCAGGCGCTGGGCCTCGCCGCGCACTCCCCGGAGACCACTGCTCTGGTCTACGACAAACACGCCATGCGGGCCCGGCTGCGCGAAGCCGGCATCGACACCACGGCCTGCGCCCAGGTCTTTGACGTGGAGGAGCTGCGGGCGTTCCTCGCCGCGCACGACACCCCCTGCATCGTGAAACCGGGCAGCGGCTCCTTCAGCAAGGGAATCACCCTGGCCCGTGACGCAGAGGAAGCCGCCGACGCCTTCGCACGGGCCGGCGGCGGACACGGGGACGCCGACGGCACGCCGGTCCTGGTGGAACAGTTCCACGAGGGCCCGCAGTGCAGCGTCGAGGCGTTCTCCGAGGACGGCGACCACCAGATCGTCGCGATCACCCGCAAGTACTCCGACCCGCTGAACTTCGTCGAACTGGGCCACGTCAGCCCCGCACCACTCACCCCCGCCCAGGAGAAGCAGGTCCACAACTACGTGGAACGAATCCTGGACGCCCTCGGCATCAGATCCGGCGCCACCCACACCGAAGTCGTCCTCACCGAACACGGACCGCAGTTGATCGAGACGCACGTCCGCATGGGCGGTGACGAGATCCCGGCCCTCGCCCACGACGTGACCGGTGTCGACATCGCCGACTGCCTCATCCGCCACACCCTCGGCGAAAAGGTCCTGCCCGGCATCCGCGCCGCCCTCGCCGCACCGCGCACTCCCCGCAGTTCGGCGATCTGGTTCGCCGCGCTGCCCGCCCCCGGAGTGCTCGCCGAGACCACGGGACTGGACGAGGCCCGCGCGATACCCGGGGTGACCGAAGTGCAGTTGCTGGTCCCGCCGGACGCCGCCGTCGACACCCTGCAATCCTCCACGTCCCGGGTCGCCCACGCCCGCGCGATCGCGCCGAGCGCCGACGAGGCGCTGGCCGCCGCCCGAGAGGCGATCAACCGCCTCACCTTCCACCTGCGCGTGCACGCCGCCGAACAGGGAGCACTGTGACGACCTCGCTGCCGCGCCCCGCCACCCCGCCACATTCCGATCCCCACCCCCATCGCATCACCCTGGCCGACTTCCACGACGCGGCCCGCGACGTCCTGCCCGCCTCCGCCTACGACTACTTGCAAGGCGGCGCGGCGGACGAACGGACCGTGCGCTGGAACGCCGAGGCGTACGAGCGGCTGGCTCTGCTGCCCCGGGTCCTCACCGGCACCGAGGGGGTGGACACCCGCTGCACCCTCTACGGCACGGAACTCCCTACGCCCATCCTCCTCGCGCCGACCGCTTCGCACGGCCTGTTCCACCCCGACGCGGAAGCGGCGACCGTGCGGGGCGCCGCCGCCGCGGGAACCCTCACCACGGTGAGCACCTTCTCCACACTGACGCTGGAGGAGATAGGCGCAGCCGCCACCGCCCCCTGGTGGTTCCAGCTCTACGTACAGCGGGACCGGGCCCTCACCGAGGACCTGGTGCTCCGGGCCCGCGCGGCCGGCGCCACCGCCTGCGTCGTCACCGTCGACACCCCGGTGACCGGTCTTCGGGAGAGGGACCTGCGCAACGGATTCGCCCTCCCCTCCCACGGCACGCCCGCCAACCTGACCGGCCACACCGGACAACCGGGCCGCAACACAGCCGACCCCACGCACCACGGCATCCACGACCCGCGGATCGACCCCGCCGTCGACTGGTCCGACCTCGAATGGCTGCGCTCGGTCTCCGGGCTGCCGGTCCTGGCCAAGGGCATCGTGCGCCCCGACGACGCCCGCCGGGCCGCAGAGACCGGAATCGGCGTCTGGATGTCCAACCACGGGGGCCGCAACCTGGACACCGCGATCGCCCCGCTCATCACCCTGCCCGCCGTCGCCGAGGCCGTGGCAGGCCGGGTTCCGGTCCTCATCGACGGAGGCATCCGCCGGGGCACCGACGTGGCGAAGGCGCTGGCGCTCGGCGCGGATGCCGTGGCGATCGGGCGCCCCTACGTCTGGAGCCTGGCCGCGGATGGCGCCGAAGGGGTCACCGCCGCCCTGAACGCCCTGCACCGGGAGACCGAACTGGCCCTCACCCTCCTCGGCGCCCCCGACCTGGCCGCCCTGACCCCGGACCTCGTACGCCCGTCCTGGTGATCCGCGACCGGGTCCTCCAGGTCCGCGTGAACGCGATGCAGGCGATCTTCTGGACGGTGAAGGGCAAGAACCCGAAACGTCTTCTACAGCCAGTCCCGCTTCTTGAAGATCACGTAAAGGCTCGAACACACCACTGCCATCAGCAGGATCGCGAAAGGGTAGCCGTACACCCAGTGCAGCTCGGGCATGTGATCGAAGTTCATGCCGTAGATCGTTCCCACGAGTGTGGGTGCAAACAGGATCGCCGCCCACGAGGAGATCTTCTTGATCTCCTCGTTCTGTTCGAAGCCTGCTTCCGCCAGGGCCCGCATCTCCGCGTTCTGTTGCTGGGTCACCAGCGTCGCGTTGACCGTGAGGATGTCGGCCAGGGCCTGGCGGAAGCCGTCGACTCGTTCGCTGGTGTGGGTCACGTGGTCGGCGACGTCGCGCAGGTAGCGCTGGAGTTCCTCGTCCGTGCCGTACTTCGCGAAGCCCGCCATCAGGGCGTGCAGCATGCTGACCAGGGGGCGGGTCGCCCGTTGGAACTCGACCATTTCCCGGGAGAGTTCGTAGATGCGGCGGGAGACCTCCGGGTCGCCGCGGAAGACCTCGGTCTCGATCTCGTCGATGTCGTTCTGGACGCCCGAGACGACCGGGGCGTAGCCGTCGACCACCGCGTCGAGGATCGCGTACAGCACCGCCTCGGGGCCGAGCTTGAGGAGGTCGGGGGAGTCCTCCATGCGGCGGCGGACCGCCGACAGGTCGGGGGCCGCGCCGTGCCGGACCGTGATGACGAAGTCGGGGCCCACGAAGACGTGCAGTTCGCCGAACTCGACCTCCTCGGGGGCGTCGAGGTAGCGGGCCGCGCGCAGGACGACGAAGAGGGTTTCTCCGTAGCGTTCCAGCTTCGGGCGCTGGTGGGCCTCCATCGCGTCTTCCAGGGCCAGCTCGTGGAGGTCGAACTCCTCCGCGAGGGACAGGAGTTCGGCCTCTGTTGGGCGTGCCAGGCCGATCCATGCCATTCCGTCCGGTGCGTCGCGCAGCTCGCGGAAGGTGTTGGCCAGGGTGCCGGGCGTCGCCACGCGGACGCCGTCGCGGTACAGCGCCGCCTCGACGACGCTGCCAGCGGCCGGCCGGGGAGCGGCCTCCCGAGGCTCCGGGTGCGGCTGCGTGCTCTCGGGAGGCGGGGCCGCCGGGGGTCGCGTCGCACGCCGCCATGTGTGCTTCTTGGTGTTCGCGGTCGGTGTGGGACGGGTGCGGCGCTCCGCCATGCTGGCCGCCTCCTTCGTCGATCGCTCGCCTATATGGTCACGGAGTAGGATATGCGGCCAAAAGGTGCGGGCGGAGCGGGGGCTCCGCTGTGCGGTGCCTCCGATGTGCGGGGGCCGCAGAGCCTCGTGTGCTTGCGGACCGTATCTGTCCTCGGGCCGCGTTAGCGTGCCGCCATGAAGACGACGAAACCGGTTCCGGCAGGTTCCGTACCCGTCCTGGGGGTGCGTGACCTCAATCGGGCCACTCTTGAGCGGCAGCTCCTGCTGCGGCGGGCGGACGACCTGTCCGTCAAGGACGCCGTGGCCCACCTCGTCGGCCTCCAGGCGCAGAACGTCAAACCGCCCTACTACGCTCTCGCCGCGCGCCTCGAACACTTCGATCCCGCCGAGCTCTCCGCACTCCTCGAGGCGCGCGAGCTGGTCCGCATCGTCACCCTTCGCTCCACCATCCATCTGCACACCGCCGACGACGCCCGCGCCCTGCGCCCGCTCGTGCAGGACGCGCGCGAACGCGAGCTGTCGACGTTCCGCAAGGGCCTGGCCGGCGTCGACCTGGCCGAGCTCGCGGGGATCGCCCGCGAGGCCGTCGAGGCGGAGCCCCGCACCATGAGGCAGCTCCGCGAGGTGCTGCTCGTGCGGTGGCCCGACGCCGACCCGCAGTCCCTCGCCGTCGCCGCCCGCTGTACGCTGCCGCTCGTCCAGGTCACCCCGCGCGGGCTGTGGCGGCGCAGCGGGCAGGTCGCGCTCACCACCCTCAATCAGTGGCTCGACGACGACCCTGGCCACAGCTCTGCCGACGCCAGGGGCGACGCCGAGGCCGCCTCCCTCGATACCGCCGTCCTCCGCTACCTCGCCGCCTTCGGCCCCGCCTCCGTCAAGGACATGCAGACCTGGGCCAGGCTCACCCGGCTGAGGGAGCTCTTCGAACGGCTCCGGCCCCGGCTGCGTACCTTCCGCGACGAGAACGGCGTCGAACTCTTCGACCTGCCCGACGCGCCGCGCCCCGACGCCGGCACCCCGGCCCCGCCCCGCTTCCTGCCCGAGTACGACAACCTCCTCCTCTCGCACGCCGACCGGGCCCGCGTCGTCCCCGCCGAGTACAAGGGCCGTACGTGGAAGGGGAACGTCTCCCACTGCGTCTTCCTGCTCGACGGGTTCCTCGCCGGGGTGTGGCGGCTGGAGGAGGACGCCAGGAGCGGGACCGCCGTGCTCACCATCGAGCCGTTCGGGCGGCCCGGCCGCGCCGCGCGGGAGGAGCTGGTGCGGGAGGCGGAGCGGATGCTGACGCGCATCGCGGAGACGTCCACGTCGTACGACATCCGCTTCGGGGCCGTCGTCGACGCCTGATCGGAGGGGCGCCTCGTTGCCGGTCGGCACCGTGAGCCGGTCACGGGAGCAGGCCCGCGCGGCGGGCCGCGACCACCGCCTCCAGGCGCGTGTGCGCGCCCAGCTTCCGCATCGCCGAGCGCAGGTAGCCCTTCACCGTCTCCGGGCGGAGCCCCAACCGGTCGGCTGCCGCCGCGTTCGTGATGCCCACGGCCACGCAGGACAGCACGTCGATCTCGCGGGGCGCGAGGGAGACGGGCCGGGCCCGCAGGCGGTCCGGCACCGTCACCGCCGACTCCAACCTGCCGCACACCGAAAGGAGTTCGGCCCGCAACGCCGCGTCGGCGATGCGCGGGGCCAGCGCCCGCAGCGCCCCGTGCGCCTCGCGCACCCGCTCCCAGGCCCCCGGGTCCGCCACCGGCTCCCGGGCCGCCGCGAGCAGCGACCGCACCTCGTCGCGCACGACGAGAGCCTGTTCCACGTCGCGGGCCGCGGCCACCGCCGCCGACAGGGTCCGGTCGCCGAGCGGCTGGGCCGCGCGCAGCGCGCCGTACAGGACTCCGCGCACCCGGCGACGTACCACCACGGGCACCGCGAGCACCGACCGCAGGCCCTCGGCCGCGACCGCCGTGTCGTACTCGTGGCTGATGTGCCGCGACACGTGGTAGTCGGTGACCGCGCACGGGCGCGACAGGGCGACCGCCTTCCCGCCGAGGCCGTTGCCGGAGAAGATGGCGAGGCCCTGGAGAGCGCGCGTCGCCGTACCGCTCAGTTCGCCGATCCGGACCTGGCCCGGTCCGTCGAGGAGGCCGCCGAAGGCCACCGGGAGCCCCGTGCCGCGGCGCAGCCGCAGCAGCGCGGCCCGCATTTCCACCGTCTCGCCGCCGTCAGCCGACACGCGCTCGCCCTTTCACCTCGTGACACCCCCGTCCGGGGGTGGTGAGACCTGCATCACGAATTACACGATGCTACGTAGCGTCCGGCAATGAGTACGGCAGTACGAGCAGCAGCGTGATCCACCGCGAAAGCGGGTGACGAGGGGTGCATATGACGACTGACGGAACGACTGACGGAACGACCGACGGGACGACTGGCGGGACGACCGACGGGACGGCTGGCGGGACTGATGAAGGGACGAGTGTGACGGAGCAGTTCCGGACCGCGCGGGACTTCCTCCTGCGGCATCGAGAGGACTACGCCACCGCGTACGAGGGCTTCGCCTGGCCGCGGCCCGAGCGGTTCAACTGGGCGCTCGACTGGTTCGACGTCATCGCCGACGGGAACGACAGGACCGCCCTGCACATCGTCGAGGAGGACGGCGGGGAGTCCCGCTTCTCCTTCGCCCTCCTCTCCGCACGCTCGAACCGCGCCGCCAACTGGCTGCGCGCGCAGGGCGTCCGGCCCGGCGACCGCATCGTCGTGATGCTCGGCAACCAGGTCGAGCTCTGGGAGATCGCCCTCGCCGCGATGAAGCTGCGCGCCGTCGTCATTCCGGCGACACCGCTGCTCGGCCCCGTCGACCTCCGCGACCGCATCGACCGGGGCCGCGCCCGGCACGTCGTCGTACGCCCCGAGGACACCGCGAAGTTCGACGACGTGCCCGGCGACTACACCCGCATCGTGGTCGGTGCGGGTGCGGGTGCGGGTGCGGGTGCGGGTGCGGGTGCGGGTGCGGGTGCGACGGTCGGGGAGGGAGCCGACGGAGGGAGCGGTGGTGGGTCGGACTGGCTCTCGTACGCGGGGGTCGATGACGCCTCCGACACCTTCGAGCCCGACGGGATCACCCTCGCCGACGACCCGCTGATGCTCTACTTCACCTCGGGCACCACCGCCCGCCCGAAACTCGTCGAGCACACCCATGTTTCCTACCCCGTAGGCCACTTGGCGACGATGTACTGGATCGGTCTCAAGCCCGGCGACGTCCATCTGAACATCTCCTCGCCCGGCTGGGCCAAGCACGCCTGGTCCAACCTCTTCGCCCCGTGGAACGCCGAGGCCACCGTCTTCATCCACAACTACGCGCGCTTCGACGCCGGGCGGCTCATGGCGGAGATGGACCGGGCCGGCGTGACGTCGTTCTGTGCGCCGCCCACCGTGTGGCGCATGCTCATCCAGGCCGACCTGACGCAGCTGCGCACCCCGCCGCGCGAGGTCGTCGCGGCCGGGGAGCCGCTCAACCCCGAGGTCATCGAGCAGGTGCGGCGCGACTGGGGCGTCACCATCCGCGACGGTTTCGGACAGACCGAGACCGCCGTGCAGGTCGCCAACTCGCCGGGGCAGGAGCTGAAACCGGGCTCCATGGGCCGCCCCACGCCCGGCTTCGCCGTCGAGCTCCTCGACCCGGTGACCGGTGCGCCGGGCGCGGCGGAGGGGGAGATCTCCCTCGACCTGGCCGCGGACCCGGTCGGCCTGATGGCGGGCTACCACGGCGACCCGGAGCGCACGGCGGAGGCCATGGCGGGCGGCTACTACCGCACCGGTGACATCGGTTCGCGCGACGCCGACGGCTACATCACCTACGTCGGGCGGGCCGACGACGTCTTCAAGGCATCCGACTACAAGATCTCGCCGTTCGAGCTGGAGAGCGCGCTCCTCGAGCACGAGGCGGTGGCCGAGGCGGCCGTCGTGCCGGCGCCCGACCCGGTGCGGCTCGCCGTCCCGAAGGCGTACGTCGTCCTCGCCGAAGGCTTCGAACCGGGCCCGGACACCGCGAAGTTGCTGTTCGAGCACTCCCGTGCGGTGCTCGCTCCGTACAAGCGTGTGCGCCGCCTCGAGTTCGGGGCGCTCCCCAAGACCGTGTCGGGCAAGATCCGCCGCATCGAGCTGCGCGAGGCGACCGCGGCCGGGTCGGACGCGGAGTACCGCGAGGAGGACTTCCGGTGAGTGCACCGACCGAAGTGCAGGGGGCGACTGAACTCTCGTACGCCCACGGAGTGAGCGGCACGCCATTGCTCGGTGACACCATCGGGCAGAACCTCGACCGGGCGGTGGCGGCCTGGCCGGAGCGGGACGCACTCGTGGACGTCGCCGCGGGAACCCGCTGGACGTACGCCGAATTCGGCGCCGCCGTGGCCCAGTTGGCGCGTGGCTTCGTCGGGGCGGGCGTCGCCAAGGGCGACCGCGTCGGGATCTGGGCGGTGAACTGCGCGGAGTGGGTGCTCGTGCAGTACGCCACCGCGCGTATCGGCGCCATCATGGTGAACATCAACCCGGCCTACCGCGCACACGAGTTGGAGTTCGTGCTCAACCAGTCGGGCGTCTCCGTCCTCGTCGCCTCACAGGCTCACAAGAGCAGCGACTACCGCGCGCTCGTCGACGAAGTGCGCCCCCGCTGTCCCGCACTGCGAGCCGTGCACTATGTCGGGGACGGCTCGTGGGACGAACTCCTTGACGCCGCCGTCGCCGTGAGCCCGGCCCAACTCGCCGCGCGCGAAGCGGAGGTGAGCTGCGACGACCCGGTGAACATCCAGTACACCTCGGGCACCACCGGCTTCCCCAAGGGAGCCACGCTGTCCCACCACAACATCCTCAACAACGGCTACTGGGTGGGCCGTACCGTCGGCTACACGGAGCAGGACCGCGTGTGCCTGCCCGTACCGTTCTACCACTGCTTCGGCATGGTGATGGGCAACCTCGGCGCCACCTCGCACGGCGCGTGCATCGTCATTCCCGCGCCGTCCTTCGACCCCGTCGCCACCCTGCGCGCCGTGGAGCGCGAACGCTGCACCTCGCTGTACGGGGTGCCGACGATGTTCATCGCCGAGCTGAACCTCGCCGACTTCTCGACGTACGACCTGAGTTCGCTGCGCACCGGCATCATGGCGGGCTCGCCCTGCCCGGTCGAGGTGATGAAGCGGGTCGTCGCCGAGATGCACATGGCGGAGGTCTCCATCTGCTACGGCATGACCGAGACGTCGCCCGTCTCCACGCAGACGCGCCGCGACGACGACCTGGAACGCCGCACCGGCACGGTCGGCCGGGTGCTGCCGCACGTCGAGGTGAAGGTCGTCGACCCGGCGACCGGCGTGACGCTGCCCCGAGGCGCGTCCGGCGAGCTGTGCACCCGCGGCTACAGCGTGATGCTCGGCTACTGGGACGAGCCCGAGCGGACCGCCGAGGTCATCGACGCCGGGCGCTGGATGCACACCGGGGACCTCGCGGTCATGCGCGAGGACGGCTACGTCCAGATCGTCGGCCGCATCAAGGACATGATCATCAGAGGTGGCGAGAACATCTACCCCCGGGAGATCGAGGAGTTCCTCTACGGCCACCCGAAGGTCGCCGACGTCCAGGTGGTGGGCGTCCCCGACGAGCGGTACGGCGAGGTGCCGCTCGCCTGTGTGATCGTGCGGGACCCCGGCGACGTACTGACTCTCGAGGAGCTGCAGGCCTACTGCGAGGGGCAGTTGGCCCACTACAAGATCCCGGCCGCTCTGCGCATCCTGGAGTCCTTCCCGATGACGGTCTCCGGGAAGGTGCGCAAGATCGAGCTCAGGGAGCGGTACGGGGAGCGGGGCGGGGAGTGATGTCGCCCCGGGCCGCGTGGAGGCCGCGGGACATGCAGAGGCGGGGCCAGC
Source organism: Streptomyces sp. NPDC093510 (assembly GCF_040683555.1). Taxonomy (NCBI): domain Bacteria; kingdom Bacillati; phylum Actinomycetota; class Actinomycetes; order Kitasatosporales; family Streptomycetaceae; genus Streptomyces; species Streptomyces sp. NPDC093510. Next base: position 280,487 of record NZ_JBFBEE010000010.1, on the reverse strand, counting down.
GGTCGAGGCCGAGTTCCGCCTCGTGCGCGCGGATCTCCCGCAGGGCGGGGGTGAGGTCGCTCTCCGCGAGTGGGCTGAAGCCGATGCGGGCGTAGTACGGGGCGTTCCACGGGACGTCGGCGAACGTGGTCAGGGTCAGTGCGGTCGCGCCCTCCGCGCGGGCACGCTCCGCGGCGTGCTCGATGAGGGCGCGGCCGACGCCGCGGCGGGCGGCGCGCGGGTGCACGGAGACCTGCTCGATGTGGAGCGCGCCGGCGTCGGGGAGCGGCTCGGCGATCAGGTACGCGAGCGGGGCGCCGCCCTCGTCGACGGCGGCCCAGGCCCGGCCCGCCCGGCGGAAGCGTTCCAACTCCTCGACGGTGGGCGGCTCGTCGTCCGCGATCGCGGCCATGCCGAGGGCGCGGAAGGGCTCGCCCGCGGCGCGCTCGATGTCCTGGAGCGCGGGCAGTTCGGCGGCGGTGACGGGGCGGATGAGCATGCGGCGAGTATGCGGCGAGTTGTGCCCCGGCCAAAACCTCTTGTGCGGGCGGGGGCCTACCGGCGATCGTAAGCCGGTCCGTCAGCCGATTCCGTGAGGTGAGTGTGCGCCTGTCCAAGGCCGGTGAACCCGAGGCCGGTGAACCTGAGGCCGCTGAACCCGAGGCCGGCGAACCCGAGGAGGCCGGGGCGGGTGGGTCGGGTGCCGTGGCGGGGGCGCCCGGACTCGGCCGGGGCATGGTGCTCCTCCTCGCCGTCACCTGCGGGGTGGCCGTCGGGAACGTCTACTTCCCGCAGGCCGTCAGCCCGTTGGTCGCCGACGGCCTGCACGTGTCGGCCGACACGGCTGCGCTCGTCGTGACGGCCACCCAGTTCGGGTACGCGGGCGGCATCTTCCTCCTCGTGCCGCTCGGTGACCGCGTCCCGTACCGGACGCTCATCGTCACGCTCCTCTCGCTGACCGGGCTCGGCCTGCTCGGCGCGGGCCTGGCGCCCGGCATATCGCCGCTGATCGGCGCGAGCGTTCTGGTGGGTGTCACCACCGTGATAGCCCAGGTCATCGCGCCCACCGCGGCGGGCCTCGTCCCCGCGGAACGGCGCGGCGCCGTCGCGGGCACGCTGCTGAGCGGGTCCATCGGCGGCATGCTGCTGTCCCGGGTCTTCGGCGGCACGGTGGGGGAGTGGCTGGGGTGGCGTGCCCCGTATCTGACGACGTCCGCCGTCGCCCTCGTCATCGCGTGCGTGCTGGCCCGCGCGCTGCCGAGGTCGACCGCGCCGTCCCGGCAGCGCTACCCCGCGCTGCTCGCCGAGTCGTTCCGGCTGCTGCGCACCGAGCCGGATCTGCGCCGCTCCGGCTTCTACCAGGCGATGATCTTCGGCGGGTTCTCCGCCCTGTGGACCGGTGTCGCGCTGCTGCTGACCGGCCCCGAGTACGGTCTCGGCGCGTCGGCGGTCGGCGTGCTCGCCCTGGTCAACGCGGCGACGATGCTCTGTACGCCGGTGGCGGGGCGGCAGGTGGACCGGCGGGGGTCCGACGCGGTCAATCTCGTCTGCATCGTCGGCGTCCTGGTGGCGTCGGCCGTGCTCTTCGCCGGGGGGCTCGGAGGGGCGGTGGGGCTCGCGGCCCTCGGGGTGGGGTCGCTGCTGCTCGACGTGGCGATGCAGTCGGGCACGGTCGCCAATCAGGTCCGGATCTTCGGCCTGAGCGATCAGGCTCGCGCCCGCCTCAACACGGCGTACATGACCTGCGCGTATTTGGGCGGGAGTGTGGGGTCCTGGCTCGCCGTGCACGCGTACGGCGCCTTCGGCTGGCCGGGGGTGTGCGGCCTCGTGGCACTCCTTGCCGCCTCGGCGCTCGTCCGTCACGTGGCGCACTTGCGGGGTGCGGGCCGGGAGCCCGTCACGCTGAGGTAGCGGTCGGCATTACGCCCCCGTCGCGACCAGTTCGTCCGCCGCGCTGTTGACGGGCTGGGGCGTGCCGGTCGGGTCCACGGTGAACAGGGGCACTCCTAGGGTGTCCGCGCCGGCACGGGCTCCGGCCGTGTACCCGGCGAGGGAGAAGAAGGCGCAGGCGACGGGGGTGTCGCCGGACTCGGTCATGGCGGTCAGCCAGAGGCACTCGACGTCGCGGAGGGTGGTGGGCCGCAGCGCGGGGTCGACCTGGGCCAGCATGCCGCGCGCGGAGATGCGGGAACCGGAGGGTGGGCGCCGGGCGGCACTGCGCGTGTTCAGGTAGCCGAGCCACCGCAGGTACAGGGCGACCACGGTCACGGCGTCGCGGGCGTCCCGAATGGCCACGGGCCGAAAGGCGGGCCGCGACCGGCGTGCGGCACGCGGCGCCTGCCGCCGCGATCCCTCTCCACCCGCCCCGTCGCCGGGGCCCCCACCCTCACCACCCCCACCCTCACCACCCCCCGCATCGCCCCCCTCTGGGGGCCGGTCCAGGGGCCGGGCGTCTTCCCCGCCGCCTCCTGAGGCCCGGGCCCGGTCACCGTCCTGCGCGCCGCGATTCCCGCCGCGGACCCCTGCGGCCCGGGCTCCATCACCACCCGTCGCGTCGCGGTTCCCGCCGTGGGCCCCTGCGGCCCGGGCTCCGTCGCCGCCCGTCGCGTCGCGGTTCCCGCCGCCGGCCCCTGCGCTCCGGGCCTCGCCACCGCCCACCGCGTCGCACCCCTCGCCGCCGCTACCTGCGGTCCGGGCCTCGTCGCTGTCGGTCTCCGCGTCGCGGCCCTCGCCGCCGGCCCCTGTGGTTCGGCCCCCGTTGTCGCCAACCTCCGTGCCGCTGGTCTCGTCGCCCTCTGCGGGTCGGCGTCCCTCGTCGTCGTCCTCTGCGGGGCGGCGTCCCTCATTGCCGCCGGCCGTCGCGTCGCGGCCCTTGCCCCCGGTCCCCGCGGGGCGCGCCCCCTCCCCGCCGAGCCCCGCGCCGCGGCCCGCCCCGCCGTCGACCGGAACGCGCAGAACCGTCCCGCACGGGCAGTCCAGCTCCGGCTGGGGCCACTCGCCTCGTTTGCCGCAGGAGTCGCAGTGGACTGTGATCCACTCGTCCGCCCAGGCCCGGTCGGTCACCGGGGTCGCCATCGCGTCCTGGGCCACCGGCGGGATGACAGGGGCGCCGCACGCGCAGGGGTAGGGCGGCGGAGCGTACAGATGCTCGCGCCGACAGGCCGGGCACCGCACCGGCACGCCACCGTCGTCCGTCATCGCCACCACCACCTGCCGTGAACCGCCCTGCCGAGCCCTCACCCAGCCACCCAGCCACCCAGCCACCCAGCCACCGAGCCTCTGCCGGTCCGTGCCGTCCTCCCCGACCTCTCTCCCCATCCTCCACCCAAGGAATGCCTGGCGACCGCCAGTTGGGACATCGGCCGGACCGGACGCGGCGGACGGCCTCCCGGAGGTGGTCCGGCACGTCCGGTCCGGGGATCTCTCTTGACGGTCTCCCGCACACCCGCTTACATTGCTTCCATATAGCAGAACAAACTTTCCATAATGCGGAAACAGAAGCTCACCGCGGGGCGCGACGGGAGCCGGATCCGCCAGCCGAATCCGGCAGCCGAAGAGCTGTCGAAGCTGTCGAAGCAGGAGAACCCCATGGCTCGTATGACCGCTGCCCGCGCGGCAGTTGAGATCCTCAAGCGCGAAGGCGTCGTCAACGCGTTCGGTGTGCCGGGCGCCGCGATCAACCCCTTCTACAAGGCGCTCAAGGAGGGCGGTGGCATCGACCACACCCTCGCCCGCCACGTCGAGGGCGCCTCGCACATGGCCGAGGGCTACACCCGGACCGCCCCGGGCAACATCGGCGTCTGCATCGGTACGTCAGGACCGGCCGGCACCGACATGATCACCGGCCTCTACTCGGCGATCGGCGACTCGATCCCGATCCTCTGCATCACCGGCCAGGCACCGACGCACCTCCTCCACAAGGAGGACTTCCAGGCCGTCGACATCGCGACGATCGCCAAGCCGGTCACCAAGATGGCCGTCACGGTCCTGGAGGCCGCACAGGTCCCCGGCGTCTTCCAGCAGGCCTTCCACCTGATGCGCTCGGGCCGCCCGGGCCCGGTCCTCATCGACCTGCCCATCGACGTCCAGCAGACCGAGATCGAGTTCGACCCGGAGACGTACGAGCCGCTGCCGGTCTACAAGCCGGCCGCGACCCGCGCCCAGATCGAGAAGGCGATCACGTTCCTGGTCGAGTCGGAGCGCCCGCTGATCGTCGCGGGCGGCGGCATCATCAACGCCGACGCCTCCGACCTGCTGGTCGAGTTCGCCGAGATCACCAACACGCCCGTCGTGCCGACCCTGATGGGCTGGGGCACCATCCCCGACGACCACGACCTGAACGCGGGCATGGTCGGCCAGCAGACCGGCCACCGCTACGGAAACGCCACGTTCCTGGAGTCCGACTTCGTCCTCGGCATCGGCAACCGCTGGGCCAACCGTCACACCGGCTACAAGCTGGACGTCTACACCCAGGGCCGCAAGTTCGTGCACGTCGACATCGAGCCGACCCAGCTCGGCAAGATCTTCGCGCCCGACTACGGCATCGCGTCGGACGCCAAGGTCGCCCTGGAACTGTTCGTCGAGGTCGCCAAGGAGCTCAAGGCCGCGGGCAAGCTGCCCGACCGCTCGGCGTGGGTCGCCTCCCACCTGGAGCGCAAGGAGACCTTGCAGCGCCGCACGCACTTCGACAACGTGCCGATGAAGCCGCAGCGCGTCTACGAAGAGATGAACAAGGCCTTCGGGCCCGAGACGCGTTACGTCACCACCATCGGCCTCTCGCAGATCGCGGGCGCGCAGATGCTGCACGTCTACAGGCCGCGCCACTGGATCAACTGCGGCCAGGCGGGTCCGCTCGGCTGGACCATCCCGGCCGCGCTCGGCACGGCGAAGGCCGACCCCGAGACGCCGGTCGTCGCGCTCTCCGGCGACTACGACTTCCAGTTCATGATCGAGGAGCTGGCGGTCGGCGCGCAGCACCGCATCCCGTACGTCCACGTGCTCGTGAACAACGCGTACCTGGGTCTGATCCGGCAGGCGCAGATCGGCCTGGACATCAACTTCCAGGTCAATCTGGAGTTTGAGAACCAGAACTCCCCGGAACTCGGTGTCTACGGCGTCGACCACGTCAAGGTCGCCGAGGGCCTGGGATGCAAGGCGATCCGCGTCACCGAGCCCGACGAGCTCCTGCCCGCCTTCGAGCAGGCCAAGAAGCTCGCGGCGGAGCACCGGGTGCCGGTCGTCGTCGAGGCGATCCTGGAGCGCATCACCAACATCTCGATGAGCCCCACCGCCGACATCAGCGCGGTCAAGGAGTTCGAGGAGATCGCGACGGAGCCGGGCCACGCGCCCACGGCGATCAGGCCGCTGAAGGTCTGACGCCACCCCGACAGGGGCGGTCCACCCGAGGGGGGTGGACCGCCCCTTTGGCGTGCGCTCACGCCGCGCTCACGCCGCGCTCACGCCGCGCTCACGCCGACTGTGACGTCGGGTCCTTGAGGTGGCTGAGCAGTTCCTCGGCGCCTCCGAATTCGGCGGCCTCGGCGCTGCGCGGGAATATGGCCCGCTCGTACTCGGCGAGCGCGGTCTCGACGTCGTCGGGGTGCGCGGCGAGGGCCGTGCCGAGTTCGGCACCGTCGAGCATGGCCAGGTTGGCGCCCTCGCCGTTCGGCGGCGAGAGGTGGGCGGCGTCGCCGAGCAGGGTCACCCCGGGCACCCGGCCCCACCGGTGTCCGGCCGGCAGGGCGTACAGGGGACGCAGGATCGGCGGTACGTCGCAGTCGGTGATCAGCGCGGTGAGCTCGGGCGCCCAGCCGGCGAACTCCCGCGCGATCCGTGCGGTGGCCGCGGCGGCGTCGGTGAAATCGACGGCGGCGAACCACTCCCGCGGCTCGTGCAGCCCCACGTAGGCGTGCAGGGTGTCGCCCCGTTCCCGGTGGGCGAAGATCTCCCGGTCCGGCGTGAGCGCGATCATCGCCCCGCCGCCGACCGTCTTCGCGGCGACCGGATGCCGGGTGTCGGACTCGTACAGATAGGTCTCGACGACCGACTTTCCGGCGTACTCGGGTGTGGCGGTGGAGAGCAGTGGCCGGACCCGGGACCAGGCGCCGTCCGCGCCGACCAGCAGGCCGGTGACGACGGTGCGGCCGTCGGCGAACGTCACCTCGTGGCGGCCGTCGCCGAGGGCGCGGGCGGCGGTGACCTTCCGCCCCCACCGGACGGTGCGGGCCGGGAGCGAGTCGAGCAGCATCTGCCGCAGCTCGCCGCGCTGCACCTCGGGGCGGCCCCCCGTGCCGTCGTCGGCCATCTCGTGCAGGACGGTCCCGTCCGGGTCGATGACCCGCATGGCCTGGCGGCCCTCCACGACGAGGCCGCGGAACTCGTCCATCAAGTCGGCCGTATTCAGCGCGAGTTGGCCGTTGTAGTCGTGGATGTCGAGCATCCCGCCCTGAGTGCGCGCTGCCGGGGAGGTCTCCGCCTCGTACACCGTGGCCGGTATGCCGCGGAGGTGCAGGACGCGGGCGAGCACGAGGCCGCCGAGCCCGGCGCCGATGATCGTGACGTCAGTGGGCATGAGGGATTCCTTCCTGGTCCGGCCGGTGCCGTGGGTGACCGGCGCCGACCGGATCCACTGTCCGCGCGGCCCACGACAGATCGCCGACAGATCGCCGACGGCCGCCGACAGCCGCCCGACACGCGCGCTCCGGCCCACGCGAAAGAGCGGCGGGTACGGGGACCGTCCCGTACTCGCCGCTCTTTCTCGACCGCCCCGTGGGGCTGTGGAGTTGTGACCGCCCGACCGCGCGCGACTGGCGGAACATGCATACGCGCTGCCGGACGGAGTTCGTGTCCCCCGAAGGGAAGGCCCCCGAAAGGAAGGCCCCGAAAGGAAGGCCCCGAAAGGAAGTCGGACGGGACCGCGGCGGTTGCGACGGACCGTGGGTTCCCCTCCCTCAGGTCGAGAAGGAATCCGCCGGACCTTGACCACCGCACTGGCTCGCAGAGCCGCCGCGGACCGTGCCTGCCCGCCCGCGTCACGTACCACCCCTCATCCGGGCCGTGACGTCGCGCGGGCTCAGCGCCGGTGAGGTGACCTCCCGTCAACCCACCGGCGCAGCCTGGGAGTTACTGCCCCGCTCAGTCCTCGCGCAGGGCGCGGACGGCCTCCTCGACGCGCTTGCCGTAGTCGGCGTCGGCGGCGTGGAAGTGGGCGAGGTTCTTCTCGATGACGTCGTCGCGGGAGACCTGGGACAGGCCGCCGGCGATGTTCGCGACCAGACGGGACTTCTCGTCCTCCGACATCAGGCGGTACAGCTCACCGGCCTGGAAGAAGTCGTCGTCCTTGGTGTGGGTCGCGGCCTCGTGCGTGCCGGTGTACCCGGCGACGGCGAGCGGCGCCGACAGCGGCTGGCCGGTCTCGACGGGGCCGTCGTACGAGTTGGGCTCGTAGTTCTTGCGGTCGCGGCCGTACGCGTTGGACGCCATCAGGCCGTCGCGGCCGTAGTTGTCGGCCTTGGCCGCCTTGGGGGCGTTCACCGCGAGCTGGGTGTGGTTGACGCCCAGGCGGTAGCGGTGCGCGTCCGCGTAGGCGAACAGGCGGCCCTGGAGCATCTTGTCGGGGGAGGGGCCGATGCCCGGAACGAAGTTGTTCGGGGAGAAGGCGGCCTGCTCGACCTCGGCGAAGACGTTGTCGGGGTTGCGGTCGAGGACCAGGCGGCCCACGCGCTGGAGCGGGTAGTCCTTGTGCGGCCACACCTTGGTGAGGTCGAACGGGTTGAAGCGGTAGTCGGCCGCCTCCGCCGCGGGCATGATCTGCACGTGCAGGGTCCAGGACGGGTTCACACCGCGCTCGATGGCCTGGAGCAGGTCGGTCTGGTGCGAGTTCGGATCCTTGCCCGCGGTCTCGGCGCCCTGCTCGGCGGAGAGGCAGCGGATGCCCTGGTTCGTCTTGAAGTGGTACTTGACGAAGAAGGCCTCGCCCTTGGCGTTCGTCCACTGGTAGGTGTGCGAGCCGTACCCGTTCATGTGACGGTAGGAGGCGGGGATGCCGCGGTCGCCCATCAGCCAGGTGATCTGGTGCGTCGCCTCGGGGGCGTGCGCCCAGAAGTCCCAGACGTTGTCCGGCTCCTGCTTGCCCGTGAACGGGTCACGCTTCTGGGAGTGGATGAAGTCGGGGAACTTGATGGGGTCCTTGATGAAGAAGACAGGCGTGTTGTTGCCTACGAGGTCGTAGTTGCCCTCTTCGGTGTAGAACTTCAGCGCGAAGCCACGGGGGTCACGGACGGCGTCCGCGCCACCGAGGTTGTCGGCCACGGTCGAGAAGCGCAGGAAGACCTCGGTGCGCTTGCCGATCTCGCTCAGGAAGTCGGCGTGGGTGAAGCCGGTGACGTCGTCGGTCACCTCGAAGTGGCCGTACGCACCGGAGCCGCGGGCGTGCACGACACGCTCCGGGATGCGCTCACGGTTGAAGCGGGCGAGCTTCTCCAGCAGGTGCTGGTCCTGGAGGAGGATCGGGCCACCGACGCCGGCGGTGGCGGAGTTCTGGTTGTCGGCGACGGGGGCGCCGGACTCGGTCGTAAGCACGCGCTTCGACATCGTGACCTTCCGTGCTGTGACTGCTGAGGTGTTCGGAGCGTAAGGACCCCTGAACTGCTACGTCAACAGTTTGTTGAAGTTGATGATGGGGTTCCGGACCGCGGCGACGCCTGGGCGCGACAGGACAGGTGTCAGCGCCACCGCGGCCCGGAAGTTCGAGGGGGCTCTGGAAGGACTAGAGCTCGGCGCCCGAGAGGCGCTCGACGGAGCGCAGCAGGGCGGAGTGGTCCAGGCCGCCGTCGCCCTGGGCGCGCAGCGAGGCGACCAGCTGGGCGACGACCGCGCCGACCGGCAGGGCGGCACCGACGTTGCGGGCGGCGTCGGTGACGATGCCCATGTCCTTGTGGTGCAGGTCGATCCGGAAGCCGGGCTTGAAGTCCCGGTTCAGGAAGTTGTCCTTCTTGCGGGTCAGCACGGTCGAGCCCGCGAGGCCGCCGTTCAGGACGTCGAGCGCGGCCTTCAGGTCCACGCCGGACTTCTCCAGGAAGACCACGGCCTCGGCGCACGCCTGGATGTTGACGGCGACGATGAGCTGGTTGGCGGCCTTCACGGTCTGGCCCGAGCCGTGCGGACCGCACAGCACGATGGTCTTGCCCAGAGCCTCCAGGAGCGGCTTGGCCTCGTCGAAGTCGGCCTGCTCGCCGCCGACCATGATGGAGAGCACGGCCTCGATGGCGCCCGCCTCGCCGCCGGACACCGGGGCGTCCAGGACGCGCAGGCCCTTCTCCTTGGCGGCCTTGGCCAGGTCCACGGAGGTCTGCGGGGTGATCGACGACATGTCGACGATCAGCGCACCGGACCTCGCGTTCTCCAGGATGCCGTCGGGGCCGTACGCGATGGCCTCGACCTGCGGCGACGCGGGCACCATCGTGACGATCACGTCGGCGTCCTCGACGGCCTCGGCGATGGACTTCGCGGCGGTGCCGCCGGCCGCGGCCAGGCGGTCCAGCTTGTCCTGCTCCAGCGTGAAGCCGGTGACGGAGTAACCCGCCTTGATCAGGTTCTCGGACATGGGGGAGCCCATGATGCCGAGGCCGATCCATGCGACCTTGGGAAGCGTGCTCATGAGGGTGCCTCTCTAACTGCTGTGTTACGACGATGAGTTGGCGCTCAGCGCGCGGCGCGGGCCTCGGTGGGCAGCCAGTCGAAGGACTCGGCGCTCGGGGTGTCGCCCGGCTTGTACTCCAGGCCGACCCACCCCTCGTAGCCGGTCTTCCTGAGCTGGTCGAGGAGACCCTCGAGCGGCAGCGACCCCGTCCCGGGAGCGCCGCGGCCGGGGTTGTCCGCGATCTGCACGTGGCCGGTCCTGGCCGCGTACTGCTCGATGACCTGCGGCAGGTCCTCACCGTTCATGGACAGGTGGTACAGGTCCATGAGGAACTTGGCGTTGCCGAGTCCCGTGGCCGCGTTCACCTTGTCGACGATCTCGATCGCCTTGGGCGCGCTCACGATCGGGCAGAGCGGCGACTCCGGCTTGTTCAGCGCCTCGATCAGCAGGATCGCGCCGACGCGGTCGGCCTCGCGGGCGGCGAGCACCAGGTTCTCCAGGGCGAGTTCGTCCTGGACGGCCGGGTCCACGCCGTCCACGCGGTTGCCGTACAGCGCGTTCAGCGCCGTGCAGCCGAGGGACTTGGCGAAGTCCGCCGCCACCGCGAGGTTCGCGCGGAACTTCTCGCTCTCCTCACCGGGGATCGACAGGGCGCCGCGGTCCGGTCCCGGCAGCCGGCCGGCGTAGAAGTTCAGGCCCACGAGCCGCACGCCGGCGTCCTCGATCGCCTTCTTCAGGGCGTCGAGCTCGGACTGCTCGGGGGTGGGGGCGTCGACCCAGGGCCACCACAGCTCGACCGCGCCGAAGCCGGCCTTCGCGGCGGCCGCGGGGCGCTCCAGGAGCGGGAGCTCGGTGAAGAGGATCGACAGGTTCACATTGAAGCGCTGGTCGGAGTATCCCATGGGGCTTCCGCGCTCCTTCCGTATTGCGGAAGTTCATTTCTGCTTGATGGAAGACTGCCTGCGATCTGCGGAAGCTGTCAAGAGGGGACTGCCGAAAAATCGAAGAGCGGCATTAGGTTGTTGAGCGTGCGATTGAGAGTGGAGTTCACGACCGAACCCTTCGATCTCGACGAGGCCCCGCCGCATGCGCTGGTGGCTCGTGAGGTCATTCAGGGGGCCCCGCTGGACACCGTGGACGTAGGTCCGTTCGGCAATACGGCCGAGGGCGACGTCGACGCGGTGCTTACCGCCGTCGACGCGATGCTGCGCCGGTCCCTCGGGGCGGGCGCCACCCGGGTGTCGCTTCAGGTCAACGTGATCGGCGAGCCGGGGAAGCCGGCGGACCCGGGGGAGGCGGATAAGTGACCGGTTTCGGGGACGACCCCTTCGTCGCCGCGGTGAAACCGCTGGTGGACGCCATGGGCGGCGAGATGATGCCGCCCGACCAGGCGGGAACCGACGACGTGGTGCTCGCCTGGGAGGGCGAGGACGTGGTGGCCGTGCGGCTGCCGCAGCTCGCGGACTCCCTGGACCACATCCTGCTCGCCCTCGAGCGCAAGCAGGGCCGGCCCCTGTCCGAGCTCGACCGCAAGGCGAAGCAGGAGGTCGTACGCGTACTGGAGGCGCGCGGCGCCTTCTCCGTCCGGCATGGCGTGGAGACCGTGGCCGGAGCGTTGGGCGTCAGCCGTTTCACCGTTTACAACTACCTGAACAGGGAGAACGCCGCGAAGGGCGAATAATCCCGCCTTCGTCCCGCCTCCCATGTCACGCTGCGCGGCCGAGCCGTCACCCGTATCGCCGGGTGGCGGCTTCTTTGTTCAAGTTATTTCAACAAAGTGTTGACGCTGCGTTGTTGAAGGTCTTAGCTGTTCCGCAGCCCGTCCAGCACAAGGCCACGGAGGCTCCCGTGACTTCGAGTACGACGCCGGGTATTGCCCGGTTCAACGCCTTGGAGGAGGCCGCGGCCACCGCCGCGCTCCACGAGGCCTGCGCCTCTTCGGCCTGGGGGAGCAAGCTGCTCTCCCGGCGCCCCTACGCCACCGTCGAAGCCCTCTTCGCCGCGAGCGACGCCGCCATGGCCGAGCTCACCGCGGACGATCTGGCCGAGGCGATGGCGGGGCACCCGCCGATCGGGCGCCCGAAGCCTGGGGACCCGACCTCGTCCCGCGAGCAGCGGGGCATGGCAGGCGCCTCCGAGGAGCTCAAGACCGAGATGCTCGAACTGAACCTGGCCTACCAGGACAAGTTCGGTCACGTCTTCCTGATCTGCGCCACCGGCCGCACCGGTGAGCAGATGCGGGACGCGGTCAAGGAGCGGATCGGCAACTCGCCCGAACAGGAGCGGGAGATCGTCCGCTCCGAGCTGGGCAAGATCAACCGCATCCGCCTGACCCGCCTCCTGGAAGAGGAAGCCGCATGAGCACGGAAACGACCGCCTCGGTGTCCACGCACATCCTGGACACCAGCGTCGGACGCCCCGCCGAGGGCGTCGCCATCTCCCTGTCCGCCCGCAGCGGCGCGGACGCGGAGTGGAAGACGCTCGGCGGCAGCAGGACCGACGCGGACGGGCGCTGCAAGGACCTGCCGGCCCTGCCGGAAGGCACCTCGCACGTACGGCTCGACTTCGAGACCGAGCCGTACTTCCTGAGCAAGCACGACACGCAGAACAAGCAAGCCGAGGCGCAGCAGGACGCCCCCGCGAATCGGGACAGCGGTGCGACCGGAGCGTTCTTCCCGGAGGTGGCGATCACGTTCGCCGTCACGCCGGGCGAGCACTACCACGTACCGCTGCTGCTCAACCCGTTCGGCTACTCCGTTTACCGAGGGAGCTAGCAGACATGCCCACCATTCTGGGACAGAACCAGTACGGCAAGGCTGAGAACCGGGTCGTAAAGATCACGCGGGACGGCGACACCCATCACATCAAGGACCTGAACGTCTCCGTCGCCCTCTCCGGCGACCTGGACGACGTCCACTACAACGGCTCGAACGCCAACTGCCTGCCGACGGACACGACGAAGAACACCTGCTTCGCGTTCGCCAAGGAGTACGGCATCGAGTCCGCCGAGCAGTACGGCATCCACCTCGCCCGGCACTTCGTGGACAGCCAGCCCTCGATCCACCGCGCGCGGATCCGGATCGAGGAGTACTCCTGGGAGCGCATCGGCGGCTCCGACAGCAACTCCAAGTTCATAGGCGCCGACGAGGTCAAGCACTCCTTCGTCCGCAAGGGGCAGGAGACGCGCCTCGCCCAGATCACCTATGACGGCCAGGAGTTCGAGGTCCTCTCGGGCCTGAAGGACCTGACCGTGATGAACTCCACGAACTCCGAGTTCTGGGGCTACATCAAGGACAAGTACACGACCCTCCAGGAGGACTACGACCGCATCCTCGCCACCTCCCTGTCCACGTGGTGGCGGCACAACTGGACCAGCGACGAGCAGCGCATGCCGAGCTGGGAGCGGTCGTACGAGCAGGCGAAGAAGCACATCCTGCACGCCTTCGTGGAGACCTACTCGCTGTCGCTGCAGCAGACGCTCTACCAGATGGGTTCGCGGGTCATCAACAACCGCAGCGAGATCGACGAGATCCGCTTCTCCGCGCCCAACAAGCACCACTTCCGTCAGGACCTCTCGCCCTTCGGCCTCGACAACGAAGCCAAGGACGGAGCCGTCTACTACGCCGCCGACCGCCCGTACGGCCTGATCGAGGCCACGATTCTGCGGGACGGCGTCGAGCCGAAGATCCCGGTCGACATGACCAACCTCTGACGCGGGATGCGCGCCCCCGCCCCACCGCAGTGGGCGGGGGCGCGCCACACCGGAGGGAACATCCGCAATGGCACAGCCTGCAAAGGGGCCGGCAGCAGCCGAAGGCCCGTGTTCCACCCCACCGGACATAGCTGACAGCGCGTCAACTGCCGACTGTCACCCGGTGGATGAGAAGCTCCACCCCTCGCGGCTCGTCCCCGCCGCACTCCAGCACATCGCCGCCATGTACGCGGGTGTGGTCACCCCTCCGCTCATCATCGGCCAGGCCTGCGGCCTGGACACCGTGGCCCAGACCAGGCTGATCGCCGCGGGTCTGCTGATCGCCGGTCTCGCCACCATCCTGCAGACCCTCGGCGTCAAGGGCTTCGTCGGCAACCGCCTGCCGTTCGTCAACGCCGCGTCCTCGGCGGGCATCGCGCCCATCCTCGCCATCGCCGAGACCAACGCCAAGGGCGACCAACTCCCCGCGATCTACGGCGCGGTGATGGTCGCGGGTGTCTTCTGCCTCGCCGTCGGACCCTTCTTCGGCAAGCTGCTCCGCTTCTTCCCGCCGCTGGTCACCGGCGTCGTCATCACCCTCATCGGCGTCACGCTGATGCCCGTGCCCGTGAAGTGGGCGCAGGGCGGCGACGACACCGACCCGACGTTCGGCGACATGAAGTACCTGGCGCTCGCCGCCTTCACGCTCGTCGTCATCCTGCTCTTCCAGCGATTCGGCCGCGGCTTCCTCAAGCAAGTCGCCCTGCTGGCGGGCATGTTCATCGGCACGCTCGCCGCGATCCCGTTCGGCCTCGCCGACTTCACCTCGGTGCAGACCGCCCCGCTGGCCGCGCTGCCCACGCCGTTCGCCGCAGGCGCCCCGATCTTCCAGCCCGCCGCGATCCTCTCCCTCTGCATCGTGATGCTGGTCCTGATGACCGAGTCCGCCGCCGGCATGCTCGCCCTCGGCGAGATCTGCGAGCGCAGGACCGACGGCAAGACCATCACCCGCGGCCTGCGCACCGACGGCATCGCCACCCTGGTCGGACCCGTCTTCGGCGGCTTCCCGACCTCCGCCTTCGCACAGAACGTCGGCGTGGTCTCGCTGACCCGCGTCCGCAGCCGCTACGTCGTCGCCGTCGCGGGCGGCACGCTCATCGTCCTCGGCGCCTTCCCGGTGCTCGGTGCGGTCGTCAACGTCGTCCCCATGCCGGTCCTCGGCGGCGCGGGCATCGTCCTCTTCGGCTCCATCGCGGTCAGCGGCATCCGTACGCTCTCCGAGGCGGGCCTGGACGACAGCTCCAACATCATCCTGGTGGCCGTCGCGCTCGGAGCGGGCATCATCCCGCTCGCCGCGCCCACCTTCTACGCGGAGTTCCCCGCGTGGGCCCAGACCGTACTCGGCTCCGGCATCAGCGCCGGCGCGCTCGTCGCGGTCACGCTCAACCTGTTCTTCCACCATCTCGGCACCCGTGGCGGCGCGCAGAGCGCGGCCGCGGCACTCAAATCTTCCTAGGGTCATGCCGTGCCCTCCCCCAAGCTCTTAATGAGCAGGGGGGACCCCCAACGCCACTCACCCACGAAGGAAGCACCATGGCAGCCTCGGCAAACCCCAGCTCTCCCGTAGAGCGCATCGTCATCGAGAACGCCGCGATCGCGACCGTCGACGCCCAGGACACCGAGTACGCCTCGGGACATGTCGTCGTCGCCGGGAACAGGATCGAGTCCATCGGCGCGGGCAAGGCCCCCGAGGGCCTGGAGAACGTCGTACGCCGTGTCGACGCCACCGGCCACCTCGTCACCCCCGGCCTGGTCAACACGCACCACCACTTCTACCAGTGGATCACCCGGGGCCTGGCCACCGACCACAACCTGTTCAACTGGCTGGTCGCGCTGTACCCGACGTGGGCCCGCATCGACGAGCAGATGACGTACGCGGCCGCGCAGGGCTCCCTCGGCATGATGGCCCGCGGCGGCGTCACCACCGCCATGGACCACCACTACGTCTTCCCGAAGGGCTCCGGCGACCTCTCCGGGTCGATCATCCGCGCCGCCTCCGAGATGGGCGTCCGCTTCACCCTGGCCCGCGGTTCCATGGACCGCAGCGAGAAGGACGGCGGCCTGCCGCCGGACTTCGCCGTCGAGACCCTGGAGGGCGCGCTCGCCGCCACCGAGGAGACCGTCAAGAAGCACCACGACGCCTCCTTCGACGCGATGACGCAGGTCGCCGTCGCGCCCTGCTCCCCGTTCTCCGTGTCGACCGAACTCATGAAGCAGGGCGCCGAGTTGGCGCGACGCCTGGGTGTACGTCTGCACACCCACGGCAGTGAGACGGTCGAGGAGGAGAAGTTCTGCCACGAGCTCTTCGGCATGGGCCCCACCGACTACTTCGAGTCGACCGGCTGGCTCGGTGACGACGTGTGGATGGCGCACTGCGTCCACATGAACGACTCCGACATCGCCGCGTTCGCCCGCACCGGCACGGGCGTCGCGCACTGCCCGTCCTCCAACGCCCGCCTCGCCGCCGGCATCGCCCGTGTCCCCGACATGCTCGCGGCGGGCGTCCCGGTCGGCCTCGGCGTCGACGGCACCGCGTCCAACGAGTCCGGCGAGCTCCACACCGAACTGCGCAACGCGCTCCTCATCAACCGCCTCGGCGCCCACAGGGAAGCCGCCCTGAACGCCCGTCAGGCCCTGCGCCTCGGCACCTACGGCGGCGCGCAGGTCCTCGGCCGCGCCACGCAGATCGGCTCCCTGGAGGCCGGCAAGCTCGCCGACCTGGTGCTCTGGAAGATCGACGGCATCGGCCACGCGTCGATCGCCGACCCGGTGACCGCCATCGTCTTCGGCGCGGCCGCACCGGTCACGCTCTCACTCGTCAACGGCAGGCCGGTCGTAGAGAACGGCCGCCTCCTGCACGCCGACGAGGACGCCATCGCCCGCTCCACGCGGGAGGAGGCACAGCGTCTCGCGCGGATCGCCGCCGAGAGCTGAACCCAAGAACTCCGGTCAGGGGGGACGGCCCCTGACCGGACTTGAGCAGCCGAGCGGGCTGCTCAAGTGCCGCCCCGGAACGTGACCCAAAACTTCGCGTTCCCGGGGCGGTCAGTACTACCTGGGCGCATTTCCACAACCGAACACCGAGCAAGTCCTTGCACCACGCACCGCCCCCCCCCACCTCCCAGAAGCGAAAAGTGCCGACATCCCCGCCGGTACTGGAAAACAACCGGAGGAGCCACAGTGGCCACTCAGCCCAGGTTCACCAAGCAAGGCACCACCCCAGAGCCGTCCAAGAACGACGGCGAACCCGCCATACATCCGGTCGACGAGAAGCTCCCCGCGCTGAAAATGGCGACGACCGGCCTCCAGCACGTCGCCGCCATGTACGCGGGAGTCGTCGCCCCGCCGCTCATCGTCGGCGCCGCGATCGGGCTCTCCGCCAAGGAACTCACCTTCCTCACCGGCGCCTGTCTCTTCACCGCGGGTCTCGCGACGTTCCTGCAGACCCTCGGCATCTGGAAGATCGGCGCCAGACTCCCCTTCGTCAACGGCGTCACGTTCGCCGGTGTCGCGCCCATGCTCGCCGTCGTCGACTCGACCAAGGACAAGGACGACGCCCTGCCGATCATCTTCGGCGCGGTGATCGTGGCGGGCGTCCTCGGCTTCATCGCCGCCCCGTTCTTCTCCAAGATGGTCCGCTTCTTCCCGCCGGTCGTGACCGGCACGGTCATCACCCTCATCGGCATCTCGCTGATGCCGGTCGCCTTCGGCTGGGCACAGGGCCCGGTCCCCGGCGCCGACGACTACGGCTCGATGAAGAACCTGGGCCTCGCCGGCATCACGCTCGTCATCGTCCTGCTGCTCCGCCGCTTCACCACCGGCTTCGTGAAGCAGATCGCGGTCCTGCTCGGCCTCGTCATCGGCACGCTCGTCGCGATCCCGTTCGACGCCACCGACTTCAGCCCGATCGGCGACTCGGACGTCATCGGCTTCCCGACGCCGTTCCACTTCGGCGCACCGCAGTTCGCGGCCGCCGCGATCGTCTCGCTCTGTGTCGTCATGGTCGTCTCGATGACGGAGTCCACCGCCGACATGCTCGCCCTCGGCGAGATCGTGGGCCGTCCCGCCGACGAGAAGACCATCGCCGCGGGCCTGCGCGCCGACACCCTCGGCTCGGCGATCAGCCCGCTCTTCAACGGCTTCATGTGCAGCGCCTTCGCGCAGAACATCGGCCTGGTCGCGATGACGAAGATCCGCAGCCGGTACGTGGTCGCCGCGGGCGGCGGCTTCCTCGTCCTGATGGGCCTGTGCCCGATGGCCGCCTCACTGATCGCGGTCGTGCCGCGCCCGGTGCTCGGCGGCGCCGGCGTCGTCCTCTTCGGCTCGGTCGCGGCGAGCGGCATCCAGACGCTGGTCAAGGCGAACCTGGAGAAGGACAACAACGTCCTCATCGTGGCGGTCTCGCTGGCCGTCGGCCTGATACCGATCGCGGCGCCGGAGTTCTACCACGCGTTCCCGGAGACCGCGAAGATCATCCTCGACTCGGGCATCTCGACGGGCTGTGTGGCGGCCGTGCTCCTGAACCTGGTCTTCAACCACATCGGCAAGGGCCGCGACGAGGACGACGTGACGGCGCCGATGGAGCCGGGCGGGGAGATCGCACAGACGCGGGTGCCGGGGCAGGCGGTGGCGCACTGACCCGGCCCCGGACTCGGGGCGGTCCTCCCGCGGTCAGTTGTCGCGTGGGGGGCCGCTTCCGCCGGGACCCGCCGCCGACGCGGCACCGCAGGACTCGATCCCCGTACGGGCCAGCCGCACGATCGTCTCGTCCCCGGCCGACAGAAGCTCTTCGTACAGGGCGCGAGCGGCCGCGCAGGAGCCCGCCTCGTGCGTGGCACGGGCCCGCCACAGCAGGGCGATGTGCCCGAAGCCGTCCAGTTCGACCTCGTCGTGGGCCAGCGCGGAGTCCAGGGCGTCCAGCTCACGAAGGGCCGCGCCGTGCTCCCCGCGCTTCAGGTGGGCGGGGACGAGCTTCAGCCGAAGGTCGATGACCGCGAAGTGATGGGGCGGCAAGTACGAAAGCAGCCCCTCCAGGGCGCGGCCCAGGTCGGCTGCGGCCGCTTCGAAGTGGCCCTCCGCGTACAGGAGTTCACCCCGCTGCTGGTACAGCTTGACCACGCCCCGGCCCACCGCGCCGCGAGTGTCCGGCACCGAGTCGTACCGCTCCAGAAGCCCGCCGACGACCTCCAGCGCCTCCGCGGGGCGCTCCTGTTGCACGAGGTTGCCGCAGAGCAGCGACGCGGTGTCGAGATACAGCACCGAGTTCTGCTCGCCCGCCTGCTCCAGCAGGCTCAGCTGATCGCGGTGCGCCTGCTCGGCCTCGGCCAGCAGGCCCGCCTCTTCCAGGGCGTGGGCCACGTGGTGGCGCACCGCCACGTCGTTCTCGTCGACGTGTTCCGCCTCCAGGGCGGACAGCAGCGCGTGCGCCTCGGCCCGTGCCGCCTCGGCCTTTCCCGCTTCGGCGAGCACCTGGACGTACTCGGCACGGATGACCAAGGTGCCGTTCATCTCCAGGCGCTGCGCCACGTCGAGGAGGGTGTGGAGCTCGCGCTCCGCCTCGTGCGGCCTGCCGGCGTGACGCAGTTCGCTCGCCCAGCCGGCCCAAGCCGAGAGGGTCCCGAAGGACTCTTCGCCCAGCTTCTCGCGGGCCGACAGATACGCCTCGTGGGCGGGCTCGACCCCTTCGGCCAGCTTCCTCCGGATGAACTCGCCGACCGGGTGGCCCTCGGGGAGCTCGTCGACCCGCTCCAAAAGCAGGCGGGTGAAGAGCTCGTCGGCGTCACGGCTGTTCGACGCGACGGCGTACAGATGCGCCTGCCGCCCGGCCCACAGGAACGCGGCCAGGGACTCGGTCTCCTCGCGCGGCACGGCCCGGATTCCGGCCTCCAGATGCGGCAGGACCAGCTTCCACACCTTCCACATCTCCAGCGAGCGGGAATCGAGGCGCGCGGCGAAGACGGCCACGGACGCCGCCGCGTGCCACAGCCGCTCCCGCTCGGCCCCGGACGACTCCTGGACCCGCAGCGCGTTCGCCTCCAGGACGAGCGGATGCGCCGTGAGGCAGGGGAGCGACTCCCTCGCCGCCTCCTCGACGGTCAGCAGCCCGAGGTCGACGAGCCCTTCCAGCGCGGTTTCGCAGCTCTCCGCGCGGGCGGGCCCCTGGAAGAGGCCCGACTGCTCCAGCACGTCCAGGTCGAGGAGGAACGCGGGCAGCGGAGCGTGCGCGAAGCACGAGATCAGCCGCATGAGGAGGCGGGCCTCGGGCAGACCCTGCTCCGCCAGCAGGTCGAGGCTGATCTCCCAGGTGCCGCTGATCAGCCGCCGGTAGCGCCGCTGGTCGCCGTCCGGCCCGCCCGCCCCCTCGCCCCGGTCGAGGAGACCCGTGCCGAGCCGGTCGAGCTCGCGCGCGTACCCCGCGAAGTCCCTGACGTATCCGCCCTCCGCACCGCGCCTGCGCAACAGGCCCGCGCCACGCCCCGCCCGCGCCAGATAGGAACCGGCGAGCTTCAGGGCGAGGGGCATGCCGCCGAGGCGCCGGGCAAGGTCTCGCGCGTCTGCCATCGGACCTGCGTTGCCCGCGAAGTCGATCAGGACCTCGGCGCCGTCCTCGGGCGAGAGCACGCCGACCGGACGGCAGGTGGCCTCGCCGCCCCACACCGCGGGGTTGCCGATCCTCGTGGTGACGAGGGTCAGCCCGGCCGCGCCGGGGCGGATCCAGCCGGTCCCGTCACCGGGGGAGCCGTGCAGGGACGTCGTACGGTCCGGCTCGTCCACGTTGTCGAAGACGAGGAGCCAGGGCCGCGTCGCGCCGTCCAGCGCCCGCCAGACCAGGTCCATCGCGCTGGACCGCCCCGACCAGGCGTCCTCGATCCGCGCCTCGGGAACGCCGAGGTCACGGGCGACCTGCCGCATCCCGGTGAGGAGGCTGTCCTGCGTGGCGGCGGAGAGCCAGAAGACCTGGTGGCCGAGGTCCTTGGCGAGCCGGGCGAGGCCGAGCGCGACGGTGGTCTTGCCGCAGCCGCCGAGGCCGTGCAGGACCTGGATGCGGTCGCGGTCACCGGTCAACTCCTCCCGCAGCTCGGCCAGGAGGCCGTCCCTGCCCCGGACCCGGGGCGGCAGTTCCCCGTACGGGGCACGCACGGTGAAGGTGCCGGGGACGGCGGACTGGCCGGGGTGCCCTGCCGTCTCCGGAGCGGACGGCACGGACGGCACGGACGGAGCAGACGGAGCAGACGGAGGGGACGGGGAGTACGGGGCGGAGGGAGCGGATGGGGAGTACGAGGCGACGTGGGGTGGCGTCGGGCTCGGAGCCGCGAGCTCGTCGCGCGTGCGGGCGCGCGTACGCCGCCGCCACTCCCGCTCGGCCCTCTTGGCCGCCTCCTGCTGCCGCCGCCAGTCCGCGTCCGGCGCGATCCGGCAGCACTTGAGCAGCGTCGAGACGGTGTTCCAGGTCGGCGCCCGCGAGCCGCCCAGGGCGTACGAGACCGTGGTGCGGTTCAGGCCGCAGGCGCCGGACACTTCCCGTACGCCGCCGAAGCCCTGCTTGCCGAGCAGGCGTCGGAGCCGCACGGCGAGTGCCCGCATCTCCTCGGGTGCCTGCGCATCCACCGGCTTCAGGTTGTTCATGCGCCCCTCCCAGTGCCACGACCCGATCGAGTCCCAGTGCCACGACCCGATCGAGCGTACGGGCCGGGTCGGACATCCACGCGGCTGTCCGCGAATGTCCGCGCCCGTCCGCGCCCGGACATCCGGACAACGGCTTCCCCCGCAGGCCGCCGCGGCCTTGTCCGCGGCCTGTCCGCGATCACTTCAGGCCACCGGGCCACCGCCCGTATCCAGGTCACCGAGCGGCGGAACGACCGTCGCCACGGGGCCCGCAGGGGCGGATCGGAGTCAACGGGCAATGGAGATCGCACAGTTCGTGGTGGAGCACGGACAGCTTCTCGTGGAGCACGGACGGTTCCTCCTGGAACACAGGGAAGACGTGCTGAACGCGGTGCGGTGTGTCCGCGTCGTGTACGCGGTGTGGAGGGTCTCCCGGCGTGTGTGGCGGGCGCGGCGGGACCGTACTTCGTCGGGGGAGGGGTCTTCCGCTTCCGGGGTGCGCTGACGTAACGTCGTGCCGCCGCCGACCGTATGGCGGAAGTTACTTTCCAGTCGGTTGTGCCGGTCCCCGTTCCGCGTCTCGTGAACTCCCACGGAACGGGGCCGACTTCCGGCGTCCCGCGATGGAAGAAGCGCCCCCCATGAGTTCTGACACGAGTTCCGAAGCCAAGTCCCGGGAACCCGGAGCCGACGCCCCCGCCGTCCACCCGGTCGACGAGATCCTGCCGCCGGGCCGCATGCTCGTCGCGAGCCTCCAGCACGTCGCCTCCATGTACGCGGGCGCGGTCTCCGTGCCCCTCGTCGTCGCCGTCGCGGCGAAGATGTCACCGGGCGACACGGCCGTACTCATGGGCGGCAGCCTGCTGATGGCGGGCATCGCGACCCTCCTCCAGACCCTCGGCATCGGCACCTTCATCGGCTCGCGGCTGCCGTTCGTCAACGGCGTCTCGTTCGCCGGTGTCGGCGTGATGCTGACGATCATCTCGACCCAGGGCGGCGTCGAGGCGGGCATGCCCGTCGTCTTCGGCGCGATCATCGTGTCGAGTCTCTTCGGATTCCTGGTCAGTTCGTACTTCTCGCGGCTCGTCCGCTTCTTCCCGCCCGTCGTCACCGGCTCGGTCATCACCCTGATCGGCGTCTCGCTCATCCCCGTCGCGTACGACTGGATCGTCGACGACTCGGCGACCGGCACACCGGAGCCCAGGAGCATCGGGCTCGCGGGTGCCACCGTCCTCGCGATGCTCCTGCTCCAGCGCTTCACGCGCGGATTCCTGAAGCAGATCAGCATGCTCGTCGCGATGGTCTTCGGCACGCTGCTCGCGATACCGATGGGCCTCGCCGACTTCTCGAAGCTCGACGGCGCCGACCCGGTCGGCATCCCCTCCCCGCTGCACTTCGGCGCACCGGAGTTCAACATTCCGGCCATCATCTCCATGTGCGTCGTGATGCTGGTGATCCTCACCGAGTCCACCGCCGACATGATCGCCCTCGGGAAGATCGTCGAGAAGGACGTCGACGAGAAGACCATCGCCCGCGGTCTGCGCGCCGACGCCCTCGGCTCCGCGCTCAGCCCCCTCTTCAACGCCTTCCACGCCAGCGCGTTCGCCCAGAACATCGGCCTGGTCGTGATCTCCAAGGTACGCAGCCGCTTCGTCGTCGCGCTCAGCGGCGCGATCCTCGTCCTGATCGGTCTCAGCCCGGCCGCGGCGGCCCTGATCTCGGTCGTCCCGATGCCGGTCCTCGCGGCCGTCAGCCTCTTCCTCTTCGGCTCCATCGCGGTCAGCGGCATTCAGACGCTGCTCCAGGCGGACCTGCACCGCGGCGACAACGCGCTGATCGTGGTCGTCACGCTCGGGGCGGGCCTCGCGCCCGCCCTCTCGGACGGCTTCTACGAAGCGTTCCCCGACTGGGCTCAGATCGTCCTCGGCTCCGGCATCTCCACGGGCTGCATCCTCGCGGTGACCCTGAACCTCGTCTTCAACCACTTCGGTACGAAGGAGAGTCCGGCCGGCGCCGAGCAGCCGGAGCCGGCGGTCACGCACTGAGGCGACGCCCTCCCGCGCACCGGGGTCCGGACGATCACTACGCTGGTACGCCGTGACCACCCAGCCCAGCCGCCCCGCCCCGCTCGCCCCGCCAGACCGGCCCACCCAGCCCCGCAGGCTCACCGCGGCGGCCGTCGACGCGCTGCTCGCCCTGCTGTGCGGTCTGGCGGCCGCGGTGGCGGCGGGCGTCACGGTCGCCGCCGGGGTGGTCGAAGTCCGCGTGCAGTCCCCGGCGATGTGGGGCGCGGCACTCGGCTTCTCGTTCCTGAACCACGTCCTGCTCACCCGCCTGGCCCGGGCGAGCCTCGGCAAGCTGACGACGGGACTGCGCGTCGTCCGCGCCCGCGACGCCGGCCGCCCCCGCCTCCCGGCGCTCACCGGGCGCTGGCTGTTCGGCTTCTACTGGATGGTGGTGTTCGTACCCCTGCACGTCCTGACGGACAGCGACGTGGAGCAGCAGGACGCGGCGGGGGTGCGGACGGTGCGCCGCCGGCGGGACGGCGCACCGGCACCGGCCGTGTCTACTTCCCGCACACCTGCGCGGAGTTGACGTACCCGCCCGCGTTCTCGTCGTCCGTGCCGAGGACGGCGTCGCGCGAACCCGGCACGCATTCGACCGCCTCGATCTTGTGGCCCTTGAACTTCCGCAGCACGTCCGGGGACTTGGCGACGGACAGCCGCACCTTGCCGGTCCGGCTCACCGAGAGCGAGCCCGCGTCCATGACCGCCGAGTCGAAGGGGCCGTCGTCGCCCGCGTCGGATGCCGAGCTGATCACGAGGCGGCCCGACGGTGTGACGGAGATGTCCGAGGCGTGCCGGACGTCGCCGGTCGGGTAGGGCGCGCGGAGACGGGCCGTGGTGACCGGGCCGAAGTCGGCCTCGCCGTACTTCGTGAAGGAGAAGGGCGCCGCGTGCAGCGTCGCCGGGCGCTCCTTGCCCGCGCCCCGGTCGGCCCAGACCGCCGCGAGCCTTCCGTGCCGTGAGGTCAGCGCGAAGCTCTCGTAGTCGTCGCCGTCGGCGATGGCGGGGAGCGGGGAGGTGTCCAGGACGTGGACTTCGGTGCCGCTCACCTTCAAGTGGTGGACCAGGCCGCGGCTCGCCAGGGCCATGTACTCGCCGCGGGCGCCGGGCACCGCCTCGATCGCCTCCAGGTCGATGGGCTCGGCGGCGCCCGTCCAGGTGAGCTGCTGGACGGAGGCGGCGCGGTCGGAGTCGGCGCCGGGGCGGTAGGTCAGCCGGGCGACGCGGTTTTCGCCGGGCTTCTTGTTGTCGCGTACGACGAGGGCGTGCGTCGCGCCGTCCGTCCGGCCGGTGAGGGCCAGACCACTGATGCCGGAGCTGATGTCGTCACCGGCCCGCTGCCAGCCGCCGGGGGCCGGGGGCGCCGGGGCGGCGCCCGCCGTGAGGAGCGCGGCGGCGGAGGCGGCCGCGGTGGCAAGCACGGTCGTACGGAAGGACATGGAGATCTCTCACCTCGGTGCAGGTCGAGCGCAGGTCGGCTGTGTTGACGCGCGTAGACGGGAGTTGGCCGGGACCGTACCCAGTTCAGCCCGCGGGAGGCAAGAGGTGGCGCGGGTGCGCGGGGCGCCGGACGGCGCCCCGCGCGTCCGGGCTATCCGATGTGGTACGGGTCGCCGTAGACCTTCCAGTCGAGCGGCGGGTCCAGGTTGAGGTTCCGCTTCTTCAGGAAGACGCGCTGTGCGGTGTCGACGCGGCTGGTGTCCTCGTGGGCCTCCTCCTGCTTCATCGCCCAGACGCGCGCGTCGAGGAACGCGTTCAGGTACGTCACCTCGTCGCCGCCCTGCGCCGGCGGCTTGGCCGAACGCAGCGCGCGCTTGCGGATGTTGCGGAAGCTGGTCGAGTCGCTGCCGTCGCCGTGCATGACGATCGCGTCGTAGTAGCAGAACTGGCCGAGGACGCCGATGCCGTCCGCCTTGCCCTGCTTGACCGACGGGTTGAAGTAGACGCGGTCGCGCTCGCTGTCCTGCGCCTTGCGGAACTCCGCGTCGGTGTCGGCGGCCCGCTCCCAGTCGCGCGTGAAGTTCGGGTCGAGTCCTTCGTGCGAGTCGGTGCCGTCGACCCTGCGCAGTGCCGGTAGGTACTTCGCGAGGACGTTGCCGGGCTTGCGCCGGGTGTAGAGCTCGACGAGGTCGAGCATGTCGCCGGTGCCGGAACAGAAGCCGATGATGCCCGCGGTGTAGCCGCGGCCGTCGTCGATGTCCTCGATGTAGCGGTACTGCTTCTTCCATTCGAGCGAGGAGTTCTCCGCGCTGCAGACGATCTGCATCGCGATCTCCTTCTTCGCCGGGTCGTCGAGACCGCCGGCCGTGATGAAGGAGGAGAACGGGGTCGCCGCGCCCGCCGACTGCGTGGTGAGGAGCGGGCCCGCCACGGCCGCCGCGCCGATGAAGGCGAGCAGGGTGCGACGGCTGGCGTGGGTGGTGTGAGTGGCGTGGGCGGTGTGGGTGGTGCGCGGGCTGATGTGGTGGGGGGTTTCCACGAGGGCCTCCAGATGGGGGAGTTCACGTGCCGCGTACTGTTAGGAAGGTTTCCTACCAGAGATTCTGCGTGACGTATACCCGTCAAGACGCGATGAGTCGCGGATTCCGAATGGCCGGACTTCCCGCTGTCCGCGGGGCCCACCCGTCCGTACGATCCCCCTCGCTCACGCAATCCGCTCCAGGCACCCGCAATGTGCTCCACGCACAACAGGCACTTCTCCAACTCCCCACATCAGCAATGGAATGGAGAACCATGGCCGGTGCACTGCTGCTGAGCGGCGCCCTCGTGGCGCTGTTCGGTTCGACTCTCCCCGCGCAGGACACGACCGCGATCAAGGACCCGCCGCCCGACAAGATCGTGATCGAGGTGGCCACGGTGAACGGCTCGGGCTGTCCCCTCGGCACCGCGGCCGTCGCGGTCTCCGAGGACAACACGGCCTTCACCGTGACCTACAGCGACTACCTCGCCAAGGCGGGCGGCGGCGCGGACCCCACCGCGTTCCGCAAGAACTGCCAGCTCAACCTGATCGTGCACGTCCCGCAGGGCTTCACGTACGCGATCGCCAGCGCGGACTACCGCGGCTACGCCTCGCTCCAGCCCGGCGCCAAGGGCACGGAGAAGGCCTCGTACTACTTCCAGGGCTCGCCCCAGACGGCCGCGATCAGCCACGAGTTCAAGGGCGCCTACAACGACAACTGGCAGGCCACGGACACGACGGACTGGGCGCAGCTCGTCTGGGCGCCGTGCGGTCAGCGGCGCAACTTCAACATCAACACGGAGTTGCGCGTCGACGCGGGGACGTCCGACCCTGCGAAGTCCAGCTTCATGACGATGGACTCCACGGACGGTGGCATCAGCACGGTGTATCACATGGCGTGGAAGGAGTGTCCCCGCGCCTGATTGGCGGTTGGGGTCCCCGCGCCCGCAAGGGGCGCGGGGAGCTGCGCGACCGGCCAGGACCGGCCCGCAGCCGACGGATCGCCGGCCGGTTGACGAATCAACCGGCCGGTTCCGCGCTCACTCTCCGGAGGCGAGGCGCTCGCGGATCAGGGCGGCGATCCTGTACGTGTCGCCCGTCGGGCGGGTCCGCAGCGGTCCGGGGTCCCGGATCCACGCCTCCTCGACCGTGAACCAGTCGATCTTCTCGGGGGTGCGGTTCTCCGAGAGGGCGGCCCGCAGTTCCTTGAAGTACCGCCCCCAGCGCAGCCGGTAGAGACCGCCGACGAGCCCCGCCCACTCGCGGTTCGCGTAGTCACGCAGCCCGGCGTCGGCGCCCGACCGGGTGCCCCACACCGTCAGCAGCGAGAGCTGGTCGTACGCGAGCCGGTCACGCTCCGCCGCGTCGGCTCCCCACGCGCGGGCGTCCGCGACCCAACGCCCCAGCAGATGACGGGAGTCGGTGGCGAGGAGCCGGTCGAGCAGGTCCATCAGGCCGAGCCACTCGCGCGTGAGCCGGTCGAAGCGGCCGGCGTCCCCGGCGTCGTACGCCTTCTTGATGCGCGGCAGCAGTACGCGGCCGCGGTTGGAGAGAGCCTGCCGTGCGACGTCGAGAAGATCACGGCGGTACGCGGACGAGCGTCGCAACCCGGGCCGTACGGCGAGGAGTTCGCCGAGCGCGGGCTCGAACTCCGCCGGTTCGTAGCGCATCGCCTTCGGCGACCAGGCCGCCGCCGACTTCGCCGCGAGGTCGGGCCGGGCCCCGAAGAGGCCGTCGGCGCCCTCGGCCCACCCGTCGGCGCGGGTCGTACCGTAGGCGGTGCGGCGCAGCACGTCCCAGGCGGCCGCGGCGTGCGGGTCGGCGGCTCCGTACCGTGCGGTCGACCACTCGGCGAACCAGGACTTCAGGTCCAAGGTGCCCTCGCGCCAGGCGAGTTCCGAGAAGAGCTCGAAGGCGGCGGGATTGTTGTCGGCGGCCTCCGGCATGAGCGAGATGCCGCGCAGCGTGCTGCCCTTCCTGGTGCGCCACTTCTCGTACAGCTCCGCCCAGTCCGGGGTGTTGGCGCCCAGTGTCGTGTGGCCGCCGAAGTTCCAGATGGAGCCGAAGGTGTAGGGCGTGGAGCCCCAGTCGTTCTCGCGGTCGGTGACGTGCGGGAAGCGGTCGGAGAGGCCGTCGACGACGAGCATCCGCTCCTTGTCGACGGCGTCGGTGATGGCCTTCGGCGGATTGTGCTGCCAGCCGAGGATCACCCAGGTGGCGCCCGGGTGCGCGGTCCGCAGCGCCTTCTCGACGCCCTTCGCGGCGTCGGGGACGGGCACGTCGCCGGGCTTCCCGCCCTCGTGGAGCAGGTCCATCTTGTACATCGTGGTCGGGCCGAACAGCTCGTCCTGCGCACGGTAGAACGCCTCGGCCACGCGCGCGAAGTGGCCGGTGCGCGGATCCAGCCAGTCCGGTCGCGCGAAGCCCACCCAGTCGCCCTGCGGGACGGTGCTCGCCCCGGGGTTCTTGTCGGTGAAACCGGGCGGGACGGTCCCGAAGTAGCCCGGCAGGACGGGCGTCATGCCCAGCTCGCGCAGCCGGTCGCAGATGCGGCGGCCCAGGCGGGCGCGGGCGTCGAGCAGCTGCCGTGAGACCGGGTGCGGGAACGACGACATGTTCTGCAGGAGCCACCACGGCTGGTGGGCGGGCGCGGGTATCCAGGCCCGCAGCTCCTCGTCCGTGTACCCGAACTTCTGGAGCGCGCGGTCGTAGACGGCGTCCGCGCCCGCGTACACGAGGACTTCGTTGTAGCCGTGCAGCGCGAGTACGTCGATCTCCCGCTCCCAGTACGCCCAGTCGTAATAGGCCCCCGTGTAACCGTCGTTGGTGTCGTTGAGGACGAAGCGGTGAGGGGTGTTGGCCTCGCCGGTGAGGGGCGCGGAGGGGGCTGGGAGCCGTTCTGGAAGGTGGTCGGTCCGGCTGCCCGCCCAGGTGATACCGGCGTGCGCGACGTGCTTCAAGTAGTGGCGTAGCCCGGTGAGTTGGGTCGCCGGGTCGGTGGCGGCGACGGTGATGCGGCCGCGGCGCCCGGTGACCTGGAAGGAGTCCTCGGCGTTCGCCTTCTTCGGGACGGTTCTGAAGGTGATCTGGTCCCAGTGGCGGGGGAGCAGGCGCCGGGCGGCCTCGGTGGCGGCGGTGCGGCGCGGGGCGGGCGCGTCGGTGGTGACGCCGTCGGCGGCCCCGCCGGAACAGGCGACGGCGGCGACACCGGCCGTACCGGCGAGGCCGGCGAGGAAGGCGCGGCGGTGGAGGGGAGGCATGCGGGCTCCGTCGGTCGGGTGGGGGTGCGGGGGAGGGGAGCGGGGTGGCGGCTGCCGAGGGGTTTCTTCCCCCGGCAGCCCCCTGCCTCTAACCACACGAGGGCCTCCGACCGGTTGCCTGGCCTCCGACCGGTTGTCTGGCCTCCGACCGGTGGCCCGGCTGCCCGGCTCCGACCCGTTGCCTGGCCTCCGACCGGCTGACTGCCTCCAACCCCGGCTGGCCTGCCCGACTCCGGCTGACCCGGCCTCAGACCCCGGCTGACCGCCTCCGCCCCCCTACACGCTCAGGACCCCGACATCACATCCCCGAACATGGGGTCGTCCCCCGACTTTCCGATGCCGACGGACGACGCGCCGAAGCTCACCGCGCCGGTGGGCGTGATGCCGTCGGCGGTGCCGCGCAGGGACCACACGGCGCCGTCGTCGCTGTTCTCGCCGCCCGCGCCCACCGACAGATCGGCGCGGCCGTCCTTGTCGAGGTCGGCGAGGTGGACGGCGGTGCCGAACATGTCCGAGGCCTCGTTGGCGCCCGGGACGCCCGCGGTGCCCTGGTGGAAGGACTGGGCGCCGGTGCCCGTCAGGCCGGAGGCGCCGCCGCGCAGTACCCAGACGTTGCCGGCGTGGCTCGTGGAGCCGATGGTCTCGAAGACCGCGCTGACGGCGAGGTCGGGGTATCCGTCACCGTCGACGTCGCCCGCGGCGAGCGCCCCGCCGAACGAGTCGTCGGACTCGTCGTCCCCCGGCACGCCCTCTGTGGCCTGGCTGAAGACGGCGGTGCGCGTGGTGCTGACGCCCGTCGCGCCGCCGTAGAACACGGTGGCGTAACCACCTTCGGCAGTCTGGTCCATGATGGTGCGGAAGTCCGTTCCGACGACCAGGTCGTCGTGCCCGTCGCGGTCGAAGTCGGCGACGGTGAGCGCGCCCGCGTAACCGGGGCCCGCCTCGGTCTGCGGGGTGAACCCGGCGGCGCCGCCCCGGTAGACGAAGTTGCCGGCGGAGGACCCGACCACGATGTCGTCGGACCCGTCGTCGTCGAAGTCACCGGCGGCCAGGTGGACGGCGCCCATCGGGTACGCGCCGGACTCGATCTCCGTGTCGAGGCGCAGCTTCCCGGCCGCGCCGCCGGACTTGGTGAAGCCGCCCTTGAAGATCCACACGTCCTTGCCGGTGGAGCCGACCGCCAGATCGGTCTTCCCGTCGCCGGTGAAGTCGCCGACGGCGAGGGACTGTCCGAACCGGTCGTGGCCCGACGCGTTCGGGTCGGCGATCGTCGTGCCTCCCGACAGGCCGGACGAGCCGCCCCACAGGATGGTGACCGACCCGCCGTCGGCGTCGCCGTCGACGTCCTCCAGCGGCGTGCCCACGACGAGGTCGCCGTAGCCGTCATTGTTGAGGTCGCCGTGCGCGAGTTCGGCGCCGAAGCGGTCGGAGGTCTCCGAGGCGCCGGGCACGCCGGAGGAGCTCTGCGAGGTGGTCTTGTGGCGTGCGGCGCTGATGCCGCTCGCCGAGCCGTAGTTGACGACGACGGCGCCCGCCTTCGCCTTCTCACCCGCGACGGCCCCCGGGGCGCCGGTCGCCAGGTCGCGGTAGCCGTCACCGTTGAAGTCGTCGGCGAGCCCCCGCCCCGCGGCACTCGCGGTGCCGGGCAGGGAGATGAGCAGGCCACCGGCCAGAGCGGCCGCGACGACGGTGGCGCCCAGCGCGGCGGCGCGCCGGGAGCGCTGGTTACGGGGCTGGCGACGGGACCGGGAACGGGGCCGTGACATGAGTTCCTCCAGGACATACGTGCGAACTCAAGGAAGACCTTTCAAGATCCCGGAAGGTTGTACCTCCGCCGGTCACCTCGGACCCGGCGTCCGAGAGCAGTCCCGCGATCTTCGCGGCCGAGCGGTGCTCCTGGAGGGTCGTCTCCGGCTCGTCGTGCAGGCTGTGGCTGAGGCCGACGAGACGCTCGCCCCAGGCGCGTACGGCCGAAGTGACCGCCGCCCGGGCCTCGCTGTCACGTACGCCCGAAGTGACCGCCGCCCGGGCCCCGTCGCGGTGCTGGTACGTCATGCCGGCCCCCCTTTCTCCGCCATCCGCTCCTTGGACGGCCGTACGATCCCGTCGCGTGCCCCCTTCGGCGCGCGGTAGCGCAGTGCGAGGCCGGAGCCGAGCAGGGCGACGGCGGCGCACGCGCTCCAGCCCCACAGGAAGCCGGACTCGCGGCGTTGGTCGACGCGCTGGTCCGGGACGGCCGGCTCGCCCCGGCCGAGCTCGCCACCCGTACGGGCACCAGCGCGGCGACCGTCCGCCGCAGACTGCGCCGCCTGACGGAGGCGGGCGTGCTCGCCTTCCGCTGCGACCTGGCCGCGCCGCTGGCCGGGCACCCGGTCCCGGTGACCCTGCCGGCGCAGGCCCCGGCGCGAGACCTGGGCGCCGTCCACCGCACGATCGCCGCGCTGCCGGAGTGCCGGCTGGTCGCGGGCGTCACGGGCCCCGCCAACGTCCTGGCGACGCTCTGGGGCCATGACATCGCGGACATCCAGCGCCGGGAGACCGCGCTCTGCGCGCGCCTGCCCACGCTGACTGTCACCGACCGTGTCGTGGGTCTGCGCACGGTCAAGCGGATGGGGCACCTCCTGGGGGACGACGGCCGTCGCACCGGCATGGTGCCGATCGCGCCCTGGTAGAGGCGCACCCGCGCCTCCGTCGGCGAGTCATCGGATCGGTGGGCGTGATGCGCGGCAATTAGGCGCCGTGTCACGGCTGTTGAGCCCATTGACATCCGATGTATTCATCCCTACGTTCCCGTGCGACCCCCAACCCCAGGGAACCCGGGAGCCGCCCCATGCGCCACAGAGCCACTGGACTCGCCCTGCTCCTCGCCGCCGCCCTCGCGGGCACGGCCGCCGTCCCCGCCGCGACGGCCACCCCCGCCGCGACGGCCACCCCCGCCTCGTCCCCCGAGCCCCCGTCCGCCGCGGCCCCCGCATCGCCGCCCTCCGCGCCCCCCGGTCCGCCGCCCGCCAAGGGCCCCGGCACCGACCACGCCGCGGACGACCCCTTCACCTCCGACCGCACCAACTGGTTCCGCCAGGACCGCTTCGGTATGTTCATCCACTTCGGCGCGTACTCGAACCTGGAGGGCGAGTACAAGCGCCCCGACGGCACCACCTGCCGCAACGCGGAGTGGATCAAGCGGGAGTGCGACATCCCGATGGACGCGTACGAGAAGCAGGCGCAGAGCTTCGACCCCGCGGACTTCGACGCGAAGGCCGTCGTCAAGGCGGCCGAGGACGCCGGGATGCGCTACATCGTCATCACGTCCAAACACCACGAGGGCTACGCGATGTGGCCGACGAAGGTGAACGACTGGAACCTGCGCGACCACTCCTCCTTCGACAGGAACCGCGACATCCTCGCCGAGCTGAAGAAGGCGTCGGACGACGCGGGCATCAAGCTCGGCTTCTACTACTCGATCTGGGACTGGCACGACAAGGACTTCGCGGACCCGGCCACGTTCCCCGCGTACGAGAAGCGCATGTACGCCCAGCTGAAGGAGCTGGTCGACGGCTATGACCCGGCGCTCCTCTGGTTCGACGGCGAGTGGGACACCGACAACCCCCACAACCCCTGGACGGCGAAGGACGGCGAGCGCCTGGAGTCCTACCTCCGCGGCCTCGACCCCGACCTCGTCATCAACAACCGCGTCGGCAAGCGCCGCGTCGTCGACGGCGACTACGGCACGCCCGAGCAGGAGATCCCCGGCGCCCCGGTCGACGGCCAGCTGTGGGAGTCCTGCATGACCCTCAACGACCATTGGGGGTACGCCCGTCACGACGAGAACTGGAAGTCGGCAGAGACCCTGACCCGCAACCTCCTCTCCACCACCTCCCGCAGCGGCAACTACCTCCTCAACGTCGGCCCCGACGCCCGCGGCCGCGTCCCGCAGCCCTCCGTGGACCGGCTCGAGGCAATGGGGGACTGGCTGCGCGCCGACGGCCAGGGCGACGCCGTGTTCGGCGCCCGCTACGGCGGCCTCGTCGAGGAACCGGCCTGGGGCCACGTGAGCCGCAAGGGCGACAAGCTGTACGCGGCGGTCACGCGCTGGCCCGCGACAGGCGGCGCCCTGCACCTGAAGGCGCGCACGGCCTTCACGGTGAAGGCGGCCCGCGTCCTCGGCAGCGACCAGAAGGTGACGGTCGCGAAGTCGGGCGACGGTTACGACATCAGGCCGTCCGGCGCGGCCACCAACGGCACGGCGACCGTGATCGAGCTGAAGGCCGACCCCGGCCCGACGGCCCGCCCCGGCCGCGGCAAGGGCCTCACCCAGCGGATCTTCGACAACGAGACCCTGTCGGGCACCCCGAGGATCACCCGCACCGACCCCACCCTCAACCACGCCTGGAAGTACTCGGGCTCACCGGCCGCCTCGATCCCCGCGGACAGGTTCAGCGTCCGCTGGACGGGATCGGTCGAGCCGCGCCGCTCGGAGACGTACACGCTCACGACGGTCTCCGACGACATGGCCCGCGTCTGGATCGACGGCAAGCTGGTCATCGACTCCTGGACGCCGCACGAGCCGAGGATCGACAAGGCGGAGGTGCGGCTGACCGCCGGGAAGCGGCACTCGATCAAGGTCGAGTACGCGGAGCGGACGGGCGAGGCGCACCTGAAACTGCTGTGGTCGAGCCCGGGGCAGGAGCAGCAGATCATTCCGCGGTCGCAGCTGTACGCCCACTGAGCTTCTGACCGTCTGCCCGCCCGCCCGTCTGCCCGGAGAGTTTGTGGCGAAACAGGTCCCAAGTCCCTGGGAACAGGGACTTGGGGCCATGTTCGTGAGGGCGAATGCCGGGCACTTTCCCTGGTCGGGGTTGGCAGTGTTGATCGACGTCCGACCACGTCCGACCACGTCCGACCACGTCGGACCACGTCAGCCGGGTCCGACCCCGACCGACCGACCCAGGTGCCGACAGAGAGAGTGACTGACCAGTGAGCGCGCCCGAAGCCCCCGAAACACCGGCACCGCCGGCTCCCGAAGCCGTGGCACGGCACCGGGCGCTCTTCAGGGCGATCCACCGCCGCAAGAACCCCCGCCTGCGCCAGTCGGACATCACGGTCACCGAGGAGACGCAGGTCAAACGCGCGGTGAAGGCGACCGCGCTGGGCAACGCCATGGAGTGGTACGACTTCGGCGTCTACGCCTACCTCGCCGTCATCATCGGCAAGGAGTTCTTCCCCTCCGGGAACGACACCGCGCAGACCCTCTCCTCCCTGGCGACCTTCGCCGCGGCATTCCTCGTGCGCCCCATCGGCGGCATGTTCTTCGGCCCGCTCGGGGACAAGGTCGGCCGCAAGAAGATCCTCGCGCTCACCATGATCATGATGTCGACGGCGACGCTGGCGATCGGCCTGATCCCCAGCTACGCCTCCATCGGCTTCTGGGCGCCGGTCCTCCTCGTCCTCTGTCGCATGGTGCAGGGCTTCTCGACGGGCGGTGAGTACGGGGGCGCCGCGACGTTCATCGCCGAGTACGCCCCCGACAAGCGCCGCGGCTTCTGGGGGTCCTTCCTGGAGTTCGGCACGCTGATCGGCTACACGGTCGCCGCGGTCCTCGTCACCACACTCACCGTGGTGCTCAGCGACGACGCCATGCAGTCGTGGGGCTGGCGCATCCCGTTCATGGTGGCGGCGCCGCTCGGCCTCATCGGCCTCTACCTGCGGATGAAGCTCGACGAGTCGCCCGCCTTCCAGAAGATGGAGGAGGGCGAAGGACCCGCGGCCGAACGCCAGAAGAAGTCCTTGAGGGAGTCCTTCTTCGGCCAGTGGCGGGCGATGCTGCTCTGCATCGCGCTGGTCGCCGCGTTCAACATCACCGACTACATGCTGCTGTCGTACATGCCGACGTACCTCACGCAGCTGGGCTTCGGCGAGACCGGCGGTCTGATGTCGATCGTCGTCGTGATGCTGATCCTGATGGCGCTGATCAACTCCGTCGGCCGCCTCTCCGACCGCATCGGCCGCAAGCCGGTCCTGATGGCGGGCTCGGTCGGCTTCTTCGTCCTCGCGCTCCCCGCGTTCCTCCTCATCAAGCAGGGCGGCACGGTGGCGGTCTTCACGGGCCTGCTCATCCTCGGCCTCGCCCTGGTCTGCTACCTGGGCGCCATGTCCTCCTCCCTCCCGGCCCTGTTCCCGACGGACGTCCGCTACGGCTCCCTGTCCATCGGTTTCAACATCTCCGTCTCGCTCTTCGGCGGTACGACCCCGCTGGTCGTCGCGGCCCTCATCGGCGCCACAGGCAACGACCTGATGCCCGCGTTCTACACGATGCTCGCCGGCCTCGTCGGCATCGTCGCGGTGGCCGCGATGAAGGAGACGGCCCGCAAGCCCCTGGAGGGCTCCCCGCCGTCGGTGGCGACGGACGAGGAGGCGCGGGAACTCGTGGAGTCCCAACGCGGCTGAACCACACCTGAATTGACGGGCCCCCGCCATGGTTCACGCTGTGTACATTCGGGCGGGGTGTTACCGGACGTGCGGCGTATGCCGGACCGTCACGGGCGGGCCCCAGTCTCACGCAAGATCCATCCGTTCCCGGAACGAGGAGACACCGCGTGACCAGACATTGTCCGACCCGTCGAACGATCGGTTCGGTCGCACTCGCCCTGACGACCGTCCTCGTGGGCACCGCGGCGACCGGCACGGTCACGGCGGCGACCGGCACGGTAACGGCGGTGACCGCCACCGCCGCCGACCCGCTGCCGGGGATCACCCCGCGGGCCGAGACCCCCGTCCTCCACGACGACGACGCGGGCGGCAACGCCGACGCCGACGACCCGGCGATCTGGCGCGACGCCGCGAACCCGGCCCGCAGCCTGGTGATCGCCACTGCCAAGGAGGGCGGGCTGCGCGCCTACGACCTCGACGCGCGCCCCGTCCAGTCGGTCGCCGCCCCGCCCGCGGAGGGGCCCGAGGACGCGCCGGGCCGCTTCAACAACGTCGACCTCGTGCACGGCCTGAAGCTCTCCTCCGGCCCCGCCGACCTCGCCGTCACCAGCGACCGCGGCCACGACCGGCTGCGCTTCTACCGCATCGACCGCGACCGCCCCGGCGGCCCGCTCACCGACGTCACGGACCCCGCCGCCCCGCCCGTGTTCTCCGCCGACCAGGACGAGATCAACGAGCAGCGCACCGCGTACGGCCTCGCGACCTGGCAGGACAAGACCACCGGCCGCTCGTACGCCCTGGTCAGTCAGCGGGAGCGCACCAGCGTCGCCCTCCTCGAACTCACCCCCGGCCAGGACGGCAAGGTCTCGTACCGCAAGATCCGCACGCTCGGCCTGCCGTCCACCTTCCGCCTGCCCAACGGCACTTCGTGGACCCCGTGCGGCGAGCCCGGTGAACTCCCGCAGGTCGAGGGCATGGTCGTGGACCCCGACAACGGCACGCTGTACGCGGGCCAGGAGGACATCGGCATCTGGCGCATGCGCGCCGACCTGACCGGCACGCCCAAACTGGTCGACAAGGTCCGCGAGTACGGCGTCCCCGGCACCTACGACGAGGAGGCGGAGGAGTGCACCCCGGGCACCGACCCCGGCTACGGCGGCGAGCGCATATCGGCCGACGTCGAGGGCCTGACCCTCGTCAAGGAATCCGACGGCGACGGCTACCTCCTAGCCTCCAGCCAGGGCGACAACACCTTCGCCGCGTACGACCGTGAGCTGAGCGACCACAACGAGTACGAGGGCGGGTTCCGCGTCACCCCCGCGAACAGCACGCTCGACGGCTCCGAGGAGTGCGATGGCGCGGCCGCGCTGAACGAGCCGCTCGGTCCGAAGTACCCCAACGGCCTCCTGGTCGTCCAGGACGGCCACGACGCCCCCGGCGACGGCGACCGCCCGGCCACCAACTTCAAGTTCGTCGACCTCGGAAAGGTCATGAAGAGCCTGGACGACTGAGCCCCCTCAGCGAATTCCACTTTGCAGCCGCATGGTTGAAGGGGCACGCTATCGCGTTGAAGGTAATGCCGATGCTGCATTGTGAGCTGCTTCACGGTACGTCCGCCGGGCCCGTGGTCGAGTAACTCCAACGGGCGTGAAAGCGGCCGAATTCCCGTCAAAGACCACGGCCGCCCCACGTCGTGTGAAAGACACAAGGAGGAGTTGCGTGAAGCGTAATACCCTGCGAGTGAGTGCGGCCACCGCGATGGCCGCAGTCGCCTTTGGTGTCGCGGCGCCGGCCGCCTCGGCTGTTGAACATCACCGCACCGGAGGCATCGTCGCCGCCGCGGAGGCCGGGTCCGAGCTCGGGGCTGCCGAAGCCCGGACCCTGCTGACTGTGCCCGAGTTCCGAGCCGAACTCGCCCCCGAAGCCGAGGCCGCCCTGCATGCCGTGGCCGACGGCAGCGCTACCCAAGAGGAGCGCATCGCCGCCCGTGCGTCCGCCGTCGGAACGTTCTGGAATCTGCTCAAGAAGGCCGGCCCGTCCGTTGTCAAGGCGGCAAAGAAGGCAGCCGGGAAGTACGCAACCTTCCGGAACTGGGTCAACGGCCTGTCCTGGTACAACCCGATTAAGCTGGCCTGGCAGGCTGCGGGTGCCGAAACTCAATACCAGATATGGAAGTACGTCCACGACCACATCTGACGCTCGTGCCGAGGGGGCCGAATACGTTTCTCGCACACGGCCCCCTCGGTCGCCCATCGTCGCCGGCTCTGGAAAGACCTCGACCTATGATCTCCTCGCGCCCCCCTCATTCCGATACAGCGGTCGGCTCGTCACCCGGAAACCGCACCGAGACCGTGATCGGCACCCTTCTGCTCACGGCTTTCGTCGGCTTCCTGTTCCTGTTCGTCGAGGACGCCCGAAACAACGATGCTCTTGCCACGACCGGTCGTGTCCTGCACTGGGCGGCGGGAGCGGGCATCGCTGCCACCATCGTCATCACCCGTACTGTGTTGCGGCGCTGGACGTCGGGATTCGATTGGATTTTCGCCGTGATGTGGGCCCTCCTCACGATCCTGACCTGGATGAACGGGGACCTTTGAGTTGCCGCGGCAGGCGTGAAGTGCTGGGCGGACAAGGCGTACATCGTGGAGGGGATCGCGTACGACGGAAAGCGCCCGGCCGGGATATTTCCGGCCGGGCGCTCGTGGGTCCTGCTGCCGTGCCCTGCTCACCAAAGGTGATCAGCAGGGGAGAGTGGTCTTGCCGGCAGCGCCTGTGGCACCGGTGGTGCCGTCCGCGAACGCCGTGGCGGCGGTTCCGTTACCGCCGGGCTTGCCCGGGCACACCGGACTGGCCGCGCCACCGGCCCCGCCCTTGCCGCCCGTGTGGCCGCCCGCGACGACAGCCGCTCCGCCGTTGCCGCCCTTGCCGCCGTTGATACCGGCACCGGCATTGCCGACGCCGCCTACGCCGCCCTCGCCGCCGGTGCCGCCGAGCTTGGCCTCGCCGCCGTAGCCGCCGTTGCCGCCGTTCCCGTTGGCGCCGCCGGCTCCGCCCGTGCCGCCGAGGCCGCCGACGCTCGCGACGCCATTGGCATTGCCGCCGTTGCCGCCGTTGCCGCCGTTGCCGTTGGCACCCGCGGCGCCACCGGTGCCGCCGAGGCCACCGATACCGCCGAGCGTCCCGACGCCGTTCGCCCCGTTGCTGCCGGGGGACCCGGCGATGCTCTGCGCAGGGGCGCCGCCCGTACCGGGCTGGGCGGAGGCGAGAGCGGGAGTGAAGGCGAGACCGGCCACGGCGATCGTGGCGATGAGGAATGTCCTGGCAGTGGTCGTGCGCATGGTGCGCATGGTGTTACTTCCTTCGATTTTCAGGCGGAGAGATGCTCCGCCTGACAGTCCCAACGTAGGGAAGTACGACGCGCTGCGTCCTCAGAAGGTTGATCGAATGCCTTTTATGGCGTGAATCATCAAAGTTTGGCTCCAAAGTCCAAATTCTGACGAGTTCCCGAGCGGGTGCCGGTGACGGCATACGTCACGAACTGCGCCCAGGCGCGCGGCTCCACGGCGAGCCGGGGGCCTTCGGGGCGCTTGGAGTCGCGGACGTGGATGGTGGTGGGGCAGGGGGCGAACTCTATGCAGTCATCGCCGGAGCCGCCGCTGTAGCTGGACTTGCGCCAGGCGAGGGCGACTTCAAGGCAGTCGTCGCCTGAGCCGCTGCTGTAGCTGCTCTTGAACCAGGCCAGTTCAGGGGTGCTCATTACGCTCCTCGCATCCGCTCCAGCAGGCTCACTGAATCCTCGAACGAGAGAGCCTGTGCGCGCATCCTGGCATACCGCATCTGAAGCATGCTGACGACTTTCGCGTCGGAGAGGAGCTGGCCGCTTTCCTGGCCCTCGGAGTAGGCGAACCACCTGTTCTCCGGTGTCTCCAGCAATCGGATGGGGCCGCCTAGCCCGGCATGGCTGCTGCGCACCACGGGCATGATCTGTAGCTCGATGTTCCGGCGCTCCGCGAGCTCCAGAACATGGTCGATGAGTTCCATGGTGACGTCATGCCCGCCCATGCCGCGCAGGAACAGATGTTCCTCAAGGATGAAGCTGTACGCGGTGTTCGGCCGCTCCGTGAGGAGGAGTTGACGCTCGACCCGTGCCGTCATCAAAGCCTCGATCTGCTCATCGCCCTGCGGGGGCAACTGGTTGAGGAACAGCGTCCGCGCGTACGCCTCCGTCTGCAACAAGCCCGGGATCAACCGGCACTCGTACGTCGAGAGGGCCACCGCCTCCTGTTCGAGCTGAGCCCACTTCCGGAACCACGACGCCAGCCCCCGCTGACGCGACAGCTGATTAGCCGTCAACCGCAGTGTGCCGAACGCGTCCAGCGTCACCTCGCACTGGTCGACGAACCGGGTCGGCGGAAAGCGTCTGCCCTGCTCGATGGAGGCGAGGAAGTGGACGGAGTAGCCGATCTCCCGGGCCAGGGCCTCCTGTGTGTACCCGGCGCGCTTGCGGAAGCTCTTCAGGACCGCGCCGAAGGCCCTGAGCCCATCGGTCGGTTCGGGCTCATTACTGCCCTGTGTATTTGACGACATCACGGGCATCCCCTGACGCTCGTTTACCGGTCCCCGCTGAACGCACCCATGGTCACGTTCGGTGACCCGTACTGTCCACTGTTTGTGCTCGTACAGTTACGCAGCGTACGAGTTTCGGAGCTGGTGACGCCCTCGGCGCGGGGCCACGGTGGGCACATGCCGACCCGAACCCAGTCCGCACCCCAGTCCGCACCCCCGTCCGGGAGTCGGTCCGAGGGCCAGTCCGAGACCGAGCCCGTCACCGCCGCCCTTCGCGCCTTCGTGCAGCGCTTCAGTGCCACGCCCCGGGGCGCGCGCCTGGCGAGGAGGCTGGCCAGGTATCACCTGGACGGCTGGGGCGTCGCGTACGACAGCGAACTGTCGGACGCCGCCGAGGCGATCGTCGCCGAGCTCGCCGCGAACGCCGCGACCCACGGGCGGGTGGAGGGCCGGGACTTCGAGCTCGCCCTGACGCTGTACGAGGACACGCTGCGGATCGAGGTCGCCGACACGCGCTCCGAACGTACGCCTTCGGAGACGCCCGAACCCCCGGCGCCCGACGAGGAGTCGGGCCGGGGGCTCGTGATCGTGGCGGCGCTGGCGGCGGAGTGGGGTGTGACCGGGAGGGCGGTCGGCAAGACGGTCTGGGCTCAACTGGCCCTGGGTGAGGCGGGTCGCAGCACCGTGGCGGCCAGGGCCAGGCCCGCCGCCGCGATGCCCGCGGCTATCCAGAAGGCGAGCCGGTAGCCGTCGGCCGCGGCGGCGAGGGCGGACGTTCCGGTGTCCGTCAGGGACTCCGTGCGGCCCGCCGCCAGGGTCGTCAGAACCGCGAGACCGAGTGAACCGCCCACCACCTGCGTGGTGTTGAAGAGCCCGGAGGCGAGACCCGCGTCCTCTTGGGAGGCGCCGCTCATCGCGAGCCCCGTCACGGCGGGCATCGCGGCGGCGAATCCGGCGCTGAGCAGCAGCA
This sequence comes from Streptomyces sp. NPDC093510, assembly GCF_040683555.1. Lineage (NCBI taxonomy): Bacteria > Bacillati > Actinomycetota > Actinomycetes > Kitasatosporales > Streptomycetaceae > Streptomyces > Streptomyces sp. NPDC093510. The sequence continues at coordinate 239,766 of NZ_JBFBEE010000010.1, read as the reverse complement.
TGCCGGGCAGGACGTCGACGGCGTACGAACCGTCGGAGGGCAGTCGGCCGAGGAGGGCGAGGCCCGCGGTGATGAGGGCGAGGCCCGCGAGAAGCGTGCGGTAGGGGCCGTAGCGGCCGATGAACTTCGCGGAGAGGCCGAGCATCAGGACGCCGATGGTGACGGGGGCGGGGAGGAAGGCGATGCCGGTCAGCAACTCGCCGTAGCCGAGGACACGTTGGAGGTAGAGGGCGCCGATGTACTGGAAGCCGTACATCCCGGCGATCATCAGTATCTGCACGGCGTTGGCGCCGGTCAGGACGCGCGAGCGGAAGAGGCGCAGCCGCAGCAGGGGGCGGGCCGCGCGACTCTGGCGGGCGGCGAAGGCGACGTACAGGAGGAGCGATCCGGCGGCGAAGGAGAGGGTCGCGGGGGTGGTGTGCTCGGAGGTGGTGACGATGGTGTAGACGGTGAGCATGAGTGCGCTGGTGATGAGGGCGGCGCCGGGGTAGTCGGCGCCGTCACCGAGCCCCGTACCGCGGCCGCTCACGTTGTCGGCGTCGGCGTCGCCGTCGAGCACGCGGACCGCCGCGACGAGGGCGACGAGGCCGATCGGCAGGTTGATCAGGAAGATCCAGTGCCAGTTGAGGGCCTCGGTGAGGGCCCCGCCGAGGAACGTGCCGATCGCCCCGCCCGCCGCGCCGACCGCGCTGAACACCGCGATGGCCCTGGCCTGTTGCCGCGGCTCGGGAAAGAGCGCGACGAGCATGCCGAGGACGACGGCGGAGGTCATCGCGCCGCCCACTCCTTGCAGGGCGCGGGCGGCGACGAGGACGCCCTGGTCGTTGGCGACGCCGCACAGGACGGAGGCGGCGGTGAAGACGGCGAGCCCGGACACGAACATCCGCTTGCGCCCGACGAGGTCGCCGAGCCGCCCGACGAGGAGCAACAGCCCGCCGAAGGCGATGAGATAGGCGTTGACCACCCAGGCGAGCCCGGCGGCGGTGAACCCCAGATCGCTCTGGATGGCCGGCATCGCGACGGTCACGATGTTTCCGTCGATGATGGTCATGAGCAGCCCGGAGGAGAGGACGGCGAGCGAAGCCCATGGGGAGGAGGCGGACGTTCTCCCCGACGAGGAAGGTCGGTCGACCTCGGACACGACCTCGGACACGACCTCGGACACGACTTCGGGCGCGGCCTGGGACACGACTTCGGGCACGGCCTGGGACACGGTGGCGACCTCCGTAGCAATGTGCGCCTCTGAGCTGCAAAGGTGCATGACTTGTAACGGGGTTCATCGTGAGTGACCATGGGGGCCCGGAGAAGGAGGCACTTTGATGTCCCAGAGGAACACCGGTGTTACCTCGCAGGTGGTGAACGCGGAAGCGTGCCCCGTCCGCGAGGTTATTGACAGGGTCGTGGGCAAATGGAGCGTCCCGATCATCATCGCCGCGGCCCACGGGCCGATCCGCTTCACGGAGTTGGAGCGCGTGATCGACGGCATCAGCCGCCGCATGCTGACGCTGACCCTGCGCAACCTGGAACGCGACGGCCTGCTGGTGCGGACGGTGCATCCGACGGTCCCGCCCAAGGTCGAGTATGAACTGACGCCCGTAGCACACGAGTTGTATGGAACGCTCCTGTCCCTGACCGGCTGGGCGGAACGCCACCGGATCACGATCGCGGAGTCGCGGGCGGCGTACGACGAGGAGCGTTCGCGCTGACTCCGCCTGGGTGATCAATCCCGAGGGGCCGGTGATCGCGAGGGAGATCCCGCCGGTAGGGTCGGCTTGACGGCGGCGTCACCTGGGGGAACTGATGACAGCAGCGGATGCGGTGCCCATAGTCTTCGCTCACGGGACGCGCTTCAGCGCGGGACAGTGGAGCATGCAGCTCGCCGCGCTCCGGGACGAATTCCCGGTGGTCGCCGTCGACCTGCCCGGCCACGGAGAGCGCTCGGCCCAGCCCTGGAGCCTGAGCGCCGCGACGGAGATCATCGCTTCCGCGGTGGACTCGCTCGGCCGCGGGCCCGCTCTGGTCGTCGGGCACTCGCTCGGCGGGTACGCCTCGCTTGAGTTCGCGCGGCACCGTCCGGAACACCTGCGCGGGCTGGTCCTCGCGGGAGCCAGCGCCTCGACCCGCGGCCTCCGGGCGGCGCCATATCAGTGGGTCGCCCGGCTGGTCCCTCGTATGCCGGCGGATCGCCTGGCCCGGTGGAACGACCGGTTGCTGCGGCGGCTCTACCCACGGGAAGTGGTGGAGGCGACCATCCGTGCCGGGTACGCCTTCCACACCCTGCCGACCGCCTGGGGCGAAGTCCTCGGACGCTTCGACGCGGGTGCGATGCGTCATGTGAAGGCTCCGGTTCTCATCCTGAACGGTGAGAAGGACGCCGTCTTCCGCGCCGGAGAGGCGGACTTCGCCTGCGCGCATCCGCACGCTCGCGTCGAATTGATCCCGCGGGCACGACACCTCGCGAACTTCGACGACCCAGCTGCCTTCACCGACGCGGTCCGCCGCTTCGCCCGCCAACTCCCTGCCGTCAGCTGAGCGTGCGGGCGGACAGGGCGCTCAGATTCAGAGCCATCGTTGTGCCGCCTCGACGGTGTCCCCGACGCCGGCGTTGAACGCGAGGGCGGCCTGAGGCGCATGACGGCGGGTCAGGTTCACGATCCGTTCGAAGAGCGGAAGCAGCTGCTCGGTCTTGCGGATACCGGCGCCGACGACCACGACATCCCAAGGCCGCTCGGTCAATGCTGCGACGAGGGCGGACTCGTACGACGCGTCGAACGCGATCAGCGTCATGGCGGCGTCGACGCCGTGCTCACCGAGCCGGACCATCTCCGCGTCCAGCGCGGCGCGTAGCGCCTCTCCGTCGACGCCGGGTATCGCTTGCGGGTCGTAACCGACAACAAGTGCAGAAGGCATGGGGGCAACCTATCGAGTCCTGTGTTGTACATGATCCCCCGCCCGCTGCTCACCCCCCCTCCGCCGCCCGCTGCTCACCCCCCCCCGCCCGGCGCGTCATCCTGGATGCCGGGTGAGCGCCGCGCGCTGGGCAGGGGTGAGCCGGTCCGGCTGGGGCGTGAGGACGTACGCGCCGGAGGGGGTGCGGCCGAGCGCCAGAGGGCCGCACACCCTCGGCTGCTGCTCGGCGGTTTCGACGGCGATCACCGTACGGGCCTGCGGCCAGCCGAGCGCGGCGGCGAGTTCGCCGGTGGGGAGGGGCCGGTCCGCGTGGAGCAGGGCGGCGAGGACGATGACCGCGTCGTCGAGGGCGGCGGTGGCGGACGGGCCGGTCATGTCCCGGTAGACCTGGGCGAAGAACCTGCGCATTCCTTCGAGCCGGGCTCCCGTGGGGGTGGCGGGGCCGAACAGGTCGGAACCTTCCTGGGCGGTCTCGGCCCACCTCGCGTTCTGCTCCGCGCTGGCCAGCCAGGTGCGGAGCCACGCCCCGTCGTCGATGACGTACCGCTCCCGGCGCCGACCGGGCTCGTGCTCGTGCTCGCGCGTGAGGACGTCGAGCCCTTCGAGGTATCCCACGGCCTTTGACACGGAGGCCGGGCTGACCGCCAGCAGTCGGGTGAGCTCCGCGGCGGTCCGCGTGCCCGAGGGGGTGGTCACGAGACAGGCCAGCACTTTGGCGGCCGTGCGGGGGAGTCCGGTGCCGATCAGCATGGCCGTGAATCTCTCCACGTACGCGTGGATGGCGTCGGTCAGCGGGGTGTGCGGGGTGGGCGAGGTGGGCGAGGTGGGCGGGGTGGCGACTTCAGTGCCTGGGTGCGTCGCGGAGTGGGGTAATTGAGTGGCCTGAGGTGAGTGAGGTGAGTGAGGTGAGTCAGGTGAATGAGAGGGCTGAGGTGGTTGAGGTGAGTGAGTCGGGTGGGGTGGGCGCGGCGCAGCGGAGCGCCGACGCGGACGGTTGCGTCGACGCCACGCTTCGGCGCGGTCGGCATGCTCCGCGCGGTAGCCTCCGGGACCGCCGTTGCGGGCGACCTCCCTGCTGACGGTCGAGGTCGGCCTGCCCAGCCGCCGGGCGATCCCGGCGTACGGCAAGCCCTCCGCCAGTCCCGCCTCGATCCCCCTCCGGTCCTCCGCGGTCAGCCGCCCGCCGCCCATGCCGTCGCCCCCTTCCGCCCCGCGCGTTGCGTTAGCTTTCACCAGCGACGCTACAAGACCCGAAAATCTGCCGGTTTTCCGGGAGTTCAAGCGCCTGTACGGCCCTCCGTGACATATGCACGACGTAGCTTTCAGGAGTTGCGAAAGAGACCCAGGAAGACCCAGAGGGAACGCAGGGGGAACCCATGAAGGACGCCGCTCCAACGGCGCGCACCACGCACGGACGCCGCGACCACGGCGCCGCTCAGCGTGTGCTCGACCAGGCCGTCGAGGAAGGGGGAGTGCCGGGAATCCTCACCCAGATCCGCGACGGCGGCGGGCACTGGTTCGGTACGGCGGGGGTCGCCGACACGCGGACGCGCAGGGAGCGGGGGCACGAGGACCGGTTCCGTATCGGCAGCATCACCAAGACCTTCACCGCCACGGTGGTCCTCCAACTCGTGGCCGAGGACAGGCTGTCCCTGACGGACACGGTGGAGCAGTGGCTTCCGGGCGTGGTCACCGGCTCCGTGCCGGGCGGCGCCGCGGACGGGAAGCGGCACGACGGCGCCACGATCACCGTCCGGCAGCTCCTCGACCACACCAGCGGCATCTTCAGCTACACGCACGACCAGCCGGCCCTGAGCAGCCAGGAGAGCTACACGCCCGCCGAACTGGTCGCGATCGCCATGTCGTACCCGGCGGACTTCCCGGCGGGCACCGGCTGGGCGTACTCCAACACCAACTACATCCTCGCCGGGATGATCGTGGAGCGGATCACCGGCCGGACGCTCGCCGAGGAGATCGCCGACCGTATCGCCCGCCCGCTCCGCCTGACCGGCACCACCCTGCCGCTCGGCGCGGACCCGGCGCTCCCCGAACCGCACGCGCGCCACTACACGAGATTGTTCTCCGCCGACCCAGACGCTCCGGTCCACGACGTCACGGAGCTGGAGACGACCCCGTACTGGGCGGCGGGCGGCATGATCTCCACCGTCGACGACCTCACCCGGTTCTTCGCGGCCCTGCTCGGAGGCCAGCTCCTACGGCCGGAGCAGCAGCGCGAGATGCTCTCCGTGATCCCCACGGACAACTGGCTCCCCCGCGCCGCCTACGGTCTCGGCGTCTCCCGTCTGACCCTGCCCTCCGGCACGGCGGTCTGGGGCATGGGCGGCGCGCTCTTCGGCTCCTGGTCGTACGTCTACGGCACACGCGACGGCACGCACATGCTCGCGGTGAACATCAACGCCGACTGGACGACGGGACGTTGGGACGACCCCGTCGGCGTCTTCACCGACCTCCTGGAGGCCGAGTTCAGCTACGGCTGCGCCCTGGGCTTTGCGTCCCCATGACTGAGTGATGAGGTTCCGCATACCCGCGACGAATTCGGTAACTACTCTGTCTGCAGAGGGCGTTGATCGGCACAATGGTGTCTGTGCCACATGACGACTACGTGGAATTCACCCTGGCCGACGGGGTGGGGGTCCGCCTCGAACTCGCGGCGGTCGGCGAGCGTCCGCAGGAACCGCAGGACGGTTCCGATCTGCCGGACGGCATCGCTGGAGTGACCCCCGTGGGGCGCGGAGCCCGCGTCGGAGAGCTGGCCACCGAGGCGCTGCGGACCGTGCTGAGCCCCCTGGGACCCGTCCTGCAACAGGTGCACGACGCGGTGTGCGGCATCCCCGATCCACCGCACGAGATCAGCGTCGACTTCGGGATACAGATCGGCCAGGACCTCAAGATCGGCATCGTCGGCGCGAACGGCCAGGCCAGCATGACGATCTCGGCCACCTGGCAGCTGCCGGGCGAAAGGCAGACGTGACCTGGTTCGCCACAGCACTGGACGAGACGGCCGCGGACGCCCGCGGCGGGCTCGTGAGGGTGCTGTCCAAGGACGGCACGGCGACGGCGGGGGCCGGTGTGTATCTGGTCGGCCGATCCCTGCTGACCTGCGCTCACGTCGTCAACGCAGCGCTCGGCCTGCGCATCCTGAGCCCCGGCGACCCCGGTGATGTCGTGCTCGACGTGGCGTTCCCCGCGCTGTCCGCCGTCCACACCCGGCGGGCGCGCCTCGCGGTGTGGATACCCCCGCGGGCCGAGCGCCAGGGGCCGGTCGGCGACGGCACCCTGCGCTGGGACGGCGACCTGGCCGTCCTCGAACTGGAGGACGATCCGCCCGCGCCGGTGGGCCCGCTGCGCTGGCTGGGGATGGCGATGGGACAGCAGGTACGCGCCTGGTACGGCGGTGGCCAGGCATTCTCGTACGCCGATGTACGCGTCGCCTCGTACGAGGACGGTGTCGGTTACCTCGACGGCCAGCTGTCCGGTGCGGCCATCGGGGAGGGGTACAGCGGCGGGCCGTTGTGGTCGGTGACCGACCGCGCCGCCGTGGGCCTGGTCATGGGCCGCATCAACGCCCCGGGCTCGGTGTTCGCCGCACAGCACACCGTACGCCGCAGCTGGGGACGGAGCTGGCAGTCGGTCATGGCGGAACTGCGCAGGGCCGGGGCCGTTCCCGATCCACACCTGTCCGCCCTGGGCGCGGAGCCCGCCGCCGGCGTGGACGAGTCGGTGCGCGACATGATGGTCGGCCCGCTGCACACCCTGCTCGGCGACCCCGCGGCACGCGCCGCGCACGCCGGGGCGCTCGCCACCCAACTCGGCCTGCGGGCCCCCGCGGACGGCAGCGCGCCGTCTGTGGAGGAGCTGGCGCAGCTGCTCGGCGGAACGGAGCGGGCGTTGCCCACCCTCGCCGAGTCCCTCGCACCCAAAGTGGCCGATGATCCACGCGGCCGTGCCGAACTCGACCGGCTGCTCGCCGTGGGCCGGGTCACCGAAGCGGCCCGCCTCCTGTCGGTCGCCGAACACCGCGTCCTGCTGGCCAAGCTGGAACACCTCGCGGCGTCGGACCCGGGCCTGCTGCACCGTGCCGCCAACGCCGCGCTGCCCTACCTCGACCTGCCCCGCTCGCTGCAGACCGCCCGCCTCGCGCCGTCCGCCGTGCCCGGCGTCCTCCGGGAGCTGGAGACCTGGCACGGCGACGGGTCCCCGGTGCCCGAGGAGACCCCACGGGTGCCCGCCCTGCTGCGCGTGGTGGAGTACGTTGCCGCCGAGACCGGCGGCCTCGCCTGCCAGGCGCTCCAGGAATGGAGCCGCCGGGTCGCGGCGCGTCTGGGCGTGCACGCCTCTGCCCTGTACGAGCGGCGCGCCGACGCCGAACGCTGGTCACGGCGGACCGCCCCGGCCGGAACCCGGATTCTCGTCGAACTCGACCAGTACGCCAAGGACCCCGCAGGGCACTACCGCTGCTCGGTGTGGCGGGTGCGGGCCGACGGCAGCGCCGCGCGCGCCGTCACGGGAACCGAACGGCCCCGCACCGGCAAGGAGATCGCGCAGCTGGTCCGCGACGCCGCGGACACCACCGACGACGGGGTGCCACTGGTCGCCGTGTCGGTGCCGCCGGACGCGCTCGAACTCCCCGTGGACGAGTGGGACGCGGCCGGAGCCGACGAGGTCATCCCCGCCCCACTGGGCGAGGACTTCCACCTCGTACTGCGCTGCCCGAAGCTGCGTACCCGCTCACGCACCGGAGCCGCCGACCTGAAGCGGCGATGGCGGGCGCGCGCCCAGAGCCCGCCACTCGTGGCCGATCACACCGTCGGCGGGCGAGCGGGGCTCATCGGCCTGCTCAAGACAACCCACAGGGACGGCGCCCGCGTCTACCTCCAGGTATCCGCCGAACACCGGGGCGAACTCCTCCCCGTCTGCCTCGTGATGGGGGTGCCGATCGTGCTCTGGGACCGCGCCGACGGAGACGGGCGCGCGGAGCACCAGCGCGGGTCCGACGCGGGCCCGCCGCTCGCCGCCGTCGCCGCCGAGGGGCCCGTCGACGAACTGCCCGAGCGGCTGCGGCACTTCAGGGTCCGCCGCGCCGCCCACGCCACCGGGGCCGCGCGCCCCTCGCTGGTGTGGGAGGACGCGGGACTTCCCCTGCCGGACGAGCTCCGGCTGGCCGACCCCACGCGAGGAACGGAGCAGTCGGTATGACCAACGGCGAGGACTGGCGGCTGTTCCGCGGTGAGGGCACCATCCGGCCGGTGGACTTCCCCCCGCCCCCGCCGTGGCGGAGGTTCACCGACGCCACCAACGGCGGCGGCCGGCCGCGCCCGTACCTGATCGGACGCACCGAGGCCGACGTGGTGAGCGCCGCCCTGCATCTGCGCCGCCCGCTGCTCGTCACCGGACACCCGGGCACCGGAAAGTCGTCACTGGCCCACGCCATCGCCCGCGAGCTGGCCCTGGGGCCCGTACTGCACTGGCCCGTCAACAGCCGCTCCGTCCTCAAGGACGCCCTGTACGGGTACGACGCCGTCGGCCGACTCCGTGAGACCCACCTGAGCAAGGAGCGCGGCGACAGCGACCCCGATATCGGCACCTTCATCCGGCTCGGCCCGCTGGGCACGGCGCTCGTACCGCGTGACCGGCCGCGCGTGCTGCTCGTGGATGAGCTGGACAAAGGCGACGTGGACCTGCCCAACGACCTGTTGACCGTGTTCGAGGAGGGCGAGTTCGAGATCCCCGAGCTGTCCCGGCTGCCCGAGACGCAGTCCGAGGTGTCGATCCTCGGTTCCGGCGCGGACGAGGAGCCGATCAGGGTGGTCAGGGGGCGGGCGCGGTGCCGGGAGTTCCCCGTCGTCGTCATCACCAGCAACGGCGAGCGGGACTTCCCGCCCGCCTTCATGCGCCGCTGCGTGCGCCTGGACCTGCCAGACCCGGACGAGGCCCGGCTGCGCGACATCGTGGCCGCACACCTCGGTGAGGAGGCACTCGCCGACGTCGACGACCTCCTGCACACCTTCCTCAACCGCAGGGCGCCCGGTGAACTCGCCACGGACCAGCTGCTCAACGCCGTGTTCCTGCGCAAGGGTGGAGTCGACCTCGACGCCGACGGGCTGCTCGACGCGGTCCTGCACCGGCTCGGCGGGGAGATCTGAACGGCCATGGAGCGCGGTGCCCCCGAACCGGCAGGCAGCGACGACCAAGCGCCGCTGACCGCGCTCGGCCAATTGGCACAGCTGACCGGACACGATCTGTCCCTGCACGAACTGCTCGACACCGTCTGGCTCGCCGCGCGGCTGCCGGGCGGAGCCGACGCCCCGCTCGCCCGCTCCCTGAACAACGCCGTGCCACCCGCTTCGGGGCCGGGCACGACCGCGGATGCCTCGGGGCCCGACGATCCCTCGTACACCCGGCCCGCCTCCGACCCCTCACCGGCCCAGGGGTCCGCGCCGCAACCACCCGCCCCGGCGCAGCTGCTCGGCGCCCTGCACGCCGCGGCCGCCGCGCGCAGCGCACCCGAACTGGCCGAGCTCGGCGCGGGACACCGGACGGACCTGCCCGAGGGAGCCCTGCCGGTACGGGTCCCGGAGGAGAAGGCGCTGGGGGAGGACGAACTGCGCTTCGCCCGCGCGCTGAGAGCACTCAAACAGTCCGGCCCCGACCCCTTCCGGACCGAGTTCGACGAGGAGGCCACCACCGCGGCGCTCGCCGAGACAGGGCTGCCGGACATGGTCACGCGCCCCGCGCGACAGCGTCGGCTGAACCTCGTGCTCCTCATCGACGAGGGCATCTCGATGCTGCTGTGGCGGCGGCTCGCCATAGAGCTGCGCACCCTCCTCGAGCGCCTCGGTGCCTTCCGCGACGTCCGGGTGCACGGCCTCGACTCCCGGTCGGCGCGAGCACCGCTGCTACGGGCCCGCCCCTTCGACCCGTTCGCCCCGGCGCTGTCCCCCGCCTCCGTCGTCGACCCCTCGGGCCGCACCCTGATCCTGGTGATCAGCGACGGCGTAGGAGCGTGCTGGCGCGACGGGCGGCTGACGAAAGCGCTGGAACGCTGGGCACGGCACGGGCCGACCGCGATCATGCACACCCTGCCCGCGCACCTCTGGGACGGTTCGGGCATCCGCTCCGAACCGTGGCTGGTGACGAGCAGGCGGCGCGGCGCGGCCAACGACACGTGGGAAGTGACCGACCCACTGCTGCCCGCGGGGCTCGGTGAGGAGTTCGGGCGCGTACCCGTTCCGGTGCTCGAACCGTATCCGCCCGCCATCGCCATCTGGGCACGCCTGGTCGCCTCACCCGGCGCCAGCGCCCGGCTGCCGTTGCTGCGGCCGCCGCACGCCGGGGCGCCGCGCGGCAGCGCCGACACCCGTGGCGCGGACGCGCCCAGCGCCGTCCTGCGTTTCCGCGACGCGGCGTCCCCCGCGGCGTACCGCCTGGCCGCCCACCTCGCCGCGGTGTCACCGCTGACCGTGCCGGTGATGCGACTCGTACAGGCGGCCGTGCCGTGGGAGGCCGACACCGCGCAGCTCGCCGAGGTGTTCCTGGGCGGCTTGATGCGCCAGACAGATCCGGGCGACGCGCACCTTCCCGCGCAGCACCGCCGGTTCGGATTCCCCAAGGACGCCCAGGACATCCTGCTCGACACGGCGTCCCCGGTCGATCTGCTGCGCACGACACGCGCGGTCACCGCCCGGCTGCGCACCCTGGTGGGCCGCTCGCCCGACTTCCCGGCCTGGCTCGCCCACCCGTCAGGCACCGGCGAACTCCTGCCGGGCACCCGCCCGTTCGCCTGGCTCGAAGACCGCCTCCTGACACACCTGGGCGCCAGGCCGATGGCCCCGGCGCCCGAGCCGGCGGTCACGCACGAGGAAGTGCGGCTCCCCTCGGGGATCGACACCTCACCGACCTGGCTGCCACTGCGCCTCCAGGACCTGCACACGCTCGGCCCGTACACACTCCTGCAACGCGACGGATCGAGCAGCAGACCCACCGCGTACATCGGCGAGGACGAGGAGGGGCGTCAGGTGCTGCTGCGGGTGTCGTCGTCCTTCGCGTCGCCCGTCGGCCGGGAGCTGCTCGGTGTCGAACGCCGCGCGCTGCGCCGCATGGAGGGTGCGTACGCGCCCGTCGTCGTCGGCAGCGACCTGGAGGGCCTGCCCACCCCGTGGCTCGCCCTGCGTCTCGACACCTTGGCCGACGGCCGTCCCGCCCCCACCCTGCATGCCCTCCTCGACGCGGCCGGGCCGCAGCCCGGCACTCCGCTGTTCATCTGGCTGGGCTGGCATCTGACCCGCGCGGTGGCGCGCGCCCACCGCCGGGGCATCGTGCACGGTTCACTGTCCCCGGGCGCCGTCCTTGCCACGGAGGAGACGCTGAGCGTCATCAGCTGGACGTCGGCCCGGATCGACGGCGCCTGGAGCGCGTCCACGGCCTCCGTGCCCGCGCACTCCCGATACCGCGCACCGGAGGTCACATACTGGGGAGAGTCGCGGATCGCGGCGGGCGACGTCTACTCGCTGGGCGCGATCCTGCTGCACGCCGCGACCGGCCGTGCCTGGCAGGGCTACGAGCACAGTCTCCTGCACACCAGCACCGAGTTCTCGGCACTCGACGAGGAGCTACGGGAGTTGCTGCTGCGCTGCGTGGCGGTCGAACCGGAGGACCGGCCCACCGCGGGAGAAGTCGCGCGGGCCCTTGGGACACGGCTGCCGGGCGGCGTCGAGTGGGCGGGCGTGGAGGACGAGTTCTGGTCACCTCCGTCCCCCTCGGCCGCTGACGGGGAAGGGGAGTCGGAGGAAGCGAGTGGTCCCGCCAACGACAGTGCCGCCTGGACTGCCACCGTCCGGGCCCCCCTCGACCGTCCGCTGCACATAGCTCTGCTGGGCGTCAAGGACGGGGTCGGCTGCACCACGACGACCATGATGCTCGGCGCGGTCCTCGCCGATCAGCGACAGGAACATGTGCTGGCGATCGATGCCGACAGGCACACCGGAAGCCACGTCCGTATCACCCGACGCGTTTTCCGCAACACGGTGGCGGGCCTGAGCGACCTCGCCGCCGCCCTTCCCGACGTGCACACCTTCGAGGATCTGCAGCTGTTCCTGTCGCCGCACCGCTCGGGCCTGATGGTCCTGGCCGACGGCTCGTTGTCCACGCGGACGGCCGGGGCGTCGTTCTCCGACCAGGAATTCGCCCGGGTGGTCACCGTCACCGGGCGGCACTTCCCCCTCACCCTGGTGGACGCGGACACGCCACTCGCCGCCACCCTCACGCACGCCGACCGCGTGGTGATCGTCTCCCGCGCGGACCCGGCCGGACTCACCCAGGCCCATCGCACGATGGACCGGCTGGTCTCACTCAACCGTCCGGACCTGATCAAGGAGGCGGTCGTGGTGCTCAACCACAGTCGCCCGGCCGCGGGCTGGAACCTCGGCCCCGCTGCCCGCCGGGCCCTCAGCTCACGCTGCCGCGGACTCGTCACGGTCCCACGCGATGATCACCTGGCGATGGGCAGCACAGTCGAACTGTCCTGGCTGACCCCCGAGGCGTACACGGCGTACCTCCGACTCGCGGCGCTGCTGCTCGGGCCCCGGCCCGCCTTCTCCTGAAAGTTGCGCGTCGAAGCGGACGAGGCGTTCTTGGCGTCCATGTTGTTCAAAGTGTCCCGGGCAGAGATGGTCTCGTAGTTCGGAATCCATCAGGCGGCCAGGAATGGGCCGTGAGCATAGAATCCGACGAGCCGGACCTCCACGAAAAGGTGGATCACGGGTGGTACTTGCTCAGTGCCGAACAAGGGCTTCCCGCCGCACCGCCTCCCGGACGTCGACTGATGGATGAGGTGCAGGCGACATGATGCATGAGACCGAGGACATCGAGCACGAGAGACTCCGCGTAGCCCGGCGTCCCTCCGCCCAGGACGCGCCCCCGGTGCTGTGCCGGTTCGACGTCACTCCCACGGTGCCCTTCGACGCGTACGCGGCCGGCCTGCGGTCCGTGCTCGACGTCGCCCTGGGTCTGGCCCTCTCCACGGACTTCGGCGAGGAGGAACTGCCCGCGGCCGCCGTCCCCGAGTGGTTCGCCGCGGTGAGCGGCCCCCGCTTCGCGGAGGCACCGGAGTCCGCGCGGCGGGGCAGGGAGAGTTACGCCGCGGCGATCCGCGGCGGGGCCTGGGAACTCCACGCCTGGCTGCACGAGTTCGACCCCGAGTCGGAAACCCGGGGCTGGGCCTGGTGGGACCTGACGCACTCGCCGGACGGCACCGCCCGGATCTGGGTCGACACCTGGGGCGAGTCCTTCTTCGCCTGCGACGAACTGCGCTGGCTCGCATACGTCGCGGGTTGCGACGACGTGAGCGGGCCGCATCTCGCCAGGGTGGAGAGGTGGCACGAGGCGCTCTACGACGACGGCCGCTCCTGACTCCCGCCACCGCGGGACGCGGGCTCGCCGGTCGCTGAGCGCCTCGGTCGCCGAGCGCCTCGGGCGCCCGCGGATCAGGGCTTGCGCCCCACCGCCCCATACGCGTCGACCGCCGTCATGTCCTCCGCGTCCGGGCGCCAGCGGGTGACCTGGGTGACGCCCGGGTCCACCAGGTCGAGGCCCTCGAAGAAGCCGGCGACCTCCTCGACGCTGCGTACGTAGTAGGGGATCGCGCCGCTCTTGTTGTACTCGTTCGACGCCGCGATCATGCCCTCGCTGGTGGCCGTGGAGTCGCTGACGACCAGGTAACTGCCTGAGGGAAGGCCGGACATGAGGCGGGAGACGAGGTCGCGGGCCTGGGCGTGGTCGGCGACGTGGCCGAGCGTGTTCAGGATGATCAGGGCGACCGGGCGGGACAGGTCGAGGGTCTTCGCCGCCTCCGCCAGGATCGCCTCGGGCTCGTAGAGGTTCGCGTCGATGTACGCCGTCTCGCCCTCGGGCGTGCTGGTCAGCAGGGCCCGCGCGTGGGCGAGGACCAGCGGGTCGTTGTCGACGTAGACGATGCGCGAGTCCGGGGCGGCCCGCTGCGCCACCTCGTGCGTGTTGTCCGCCGTCGGCAGCCCCGTGCCGATGTCCAGGAACTGCCGCACACCCTGCTCCGTGGCGAGGTGGCGCACCGCGCGGCCCAGGAAGAGGCGGCTCGTGCGCGCCACGTCGACCAGGCCGGGGAAGATCTCCTTGATGTGGTCCCCGAGCTCCCGGTCCTTCTCGTAGTTGTCCTTGCCGCCCACGAAGTAGTTCCAGAAACGCGCGGAGTGCGGCGTGCTGGTGTCGATGCGCGCGCGGATGTCAGCGGCTGAGCCGAGCTGGGGGTCATGATCTGACACGGGAGCCTCCTGGCCACGTCAACGTACCCTCACCCGTCGCCGTACCGGTCGGGCCGACGATCAAGTGTTCAACGATCAAGCGACAATGTAGACGGCCCCGAGCGCGGCCTGCCGGCCACCCCGCCTCAGATGCCCAAATCCAACTCCCGCGCCCGCAGACCCGCTTGGAAACGCGAGGTCGCCCCGAGCGCCTCCATGATCTCGGCGACGCGCCTGCGGTACGTGCGGAGCGACATGCCCAGTTCACGCGCCGTCACCTCGTCGGTGTGCCCCTCGCTCAGCGCGCGCAGGACGCGGCGCGCCTCCTCACCCAGCTCGGGAGGCCGCGCCCGGCGGAACTCGTCGAGGCCGGTGGCCGACTCCCAGGCCGCGTACACCAGCGCCCTGACCCCCTCGACCGCGACCGGGCTCCGGATCACCGTGAACGTCCGCACGCCCTGCACCGGCGCCCCGGCGAGGATCGCCACCCGCCGGTCGATGACGATCGCCTCGTGGGCGAGCGGCGCCGCCGAGATGCGAACGTCCGCCCCCGACGCGGCGATCCGGACGAGCCGCGCCTCCGAGCCCGCGTCCGCGAGGGCGCGCGGCGTGTACAGCTTGCGCATCGTCAGGCCGCCCGGGACGAGCGGCGGGCGCCTGCCGCCGGCGAACGCGGCGTTCACACCGGGCGAGAAGGTCACCAGGTCCGCCGCCGCGCACAGGAACTCCTCACGGGCCCCGGTGAACAGGCTCCCGGCCCGGCGCACCAGCTCCCGTTCGCCGCGCAGCGACACGACCTGGTCTGTGTTCTGTGCACTCGTCATGGTGGCGACAGTCTGTGACGCGGCACGGAACCGGTCAACGGCGGCAGGGAACGCGGTCAACGGTGGCAGGGAACGCGGCCAACGGCGGCAGGGAACGCGGTCAACGGTGGCAGCAAGTGGCCACGCGTTCGCGACCGAGGCGGGTGCGGCGGAGGATCTGGCCCATGACGACCACCGAACAGACCTCGAAAGACCTTTCAGCGGGCGCCGGCGCGGCCGGGCAGTACCTCATCGGCGGCGAACTCCCCGTCCACCGCATGGGATTCGGCGCGATGCGGCTGCCCGCCGCCCACTGGGACGGGCCCGCGCACGACCCCGACCGGAGCATCGCCGTGCTGCGCCGCGCGGTCGAGCTCGGGGTGAACCACATCGACACGGCGTCCTTCTACTTCTACGAGGACATCGCGGCCAACGACCTCATCCGCAAGGCCCTCCACCCCTACCCCGACGACCTGGTCATCGCCACCAAGGTCGGCCCCGGCCGCTTCCCGGACGGCAGCTGGACGGACCCCGCGGACCCGGCAGAGCTGCGCGCGGCCGTGCACCGCAACCTCCGCGAGCTGGGCCGGGACCACCTCGACCTGGTCTACCTCCGCTTCCTGCGGACCGACGGCCCCGGCGAGGACCGCTTCGCCACGCTCGCCGCCCTGCGCGACGAGGGGCTCATCCGCCACCTCGGCGTCAGCAGCGCCACGCCCGAACAGTTCGCCGAGGCCCAGGAGATCGCGCCCGTCGCCGCCGTCCAGAACAGGTACAGCCCGCTGACGCGCGAGCACGCCGAGCTGGTCGGCCTGTGTGCGGCGCGGGACATCGCGTACGTCCCCTACTTCCCGTTCGGCGGCGCCGGAGCACCCGAGCTCACGGCACTCCGGCGCGTCGCCGACCGGCACGGGGCCACGCCCGCCCAGGTCACCCTGGCGTGGCTGCTCGCCGTCTCCCCGACGATGCTGACGATCCCGGGGACGTCGTCCCCGGCCCACCTGGAGGAGAACGTGGCGGCGGCCGGACTGCGGCTCGATGACGTTGACCTCGCCGAACTCACCGAACTCACCGAACTCACCGAGCACGCCACGCCCACTGGGCGTGCCTAGGTCACCAGACCTCTTCCACCCACTCCGGGTGGTCGATGAACGGGTTCCGGTTGTGCTGGAACGTGTCGAATATGACCTGGTTCCGGTTCTTCTCGAACGCGTCCGGCGGGTCTTCGTCGCTCCACTTCTTCAGGACCGAAAGGCGGCCGATGGCGGGCGCGCTGCCGTTGTCCACCTGGTCGTTGGGCTCCAGGTCGGGGAAGCCGTTCTCGCCGTCGTAGCGGACGGCCATGTAGAGGATCATGCGGGCCACATCGCCCTTGACCGCGTCGCGGGGTTCGAAGGAGTCGCCGTCGGTGAGGTTGCCGGGGGCTCCGTCGACCGCGCTGCCGCCGTTGTCGAAGTCCTTGTTGCCACGGATGCTGTTGACCGTGACGTCCTCGGGGCGCAGGTGGTGGATGTCGGTGCCGGGGCCGGTCGCCGTGCCGAAGTCGCCGTGCGACTTGGCCCAGACGTGCTCGCGGTTCCAGTCGCCCTGGTCACCGCCGCTGCTGCTCTTGCTCCGTGAGGCGCCGGTGTAGAGCAGGATCACGTTCGAGCTGTTGCCGGGGTCCTCGTCCGTGGTCTTGAGCGCGTCCCAGACCTGGTCGTACGAGAGCTTGGTCTGCTCGCTGATGATCGTGTGCAGCGCGGACTTGAGCTCGGGACCCGTCTTGCCGAGCGCGTCCTGGTAGTACGTGTCGTCGTAGGCCGCTGTGGGGGAGGAGGCGGCCGTGGGGGAGTTGGTGGCCGTGGGGGAGGAGGTGGCCGTGGCGGTGGCCGGCACCGTGATGCCGACGAGCACCGCCGCGGCGGCCAGGGCCAGGGGTTTCCAGCTGTGTACGCGCGGGACGGGCATGTGGGGGGTGTCCTTTCCCGGAGGTCTCGCGCGCCGCGCGCCCGCCCAAGGGGCACGCGGTCTACGCGAGTTGACCAGTCAACAACCGGGAGAGTGGCACGGATGTGCGTACGACTGTGTGAACGTCGTGGAGCGGTTGGGTGACAATGTCATGCACACGGTCGGGCGCCGCCGCGTACATGGTCAGAGGCCGAGCCTCTCCGGTGTCGTCGCCAGTGCCCTGAAGTACTCGCGCGGGTCCGCCACCAGCCGCCGCTCCTTGAGGTCGAGCAGCCCGCCGACGGAGGAGACGGTCGCGGAGACCGTGCCGTCCGCCTTGGTGATCGTCTGCTCGATGCGGAAGGTCTTGCGGTCGCCCCAGATGAACGCGCAGCTCACCGTCGTCTCGTCCCCTGCTCGCAACTCGCTGCGGTACTGGATGGTGCTCTCCAGGGCCACGGGGCCGACGCCCTTGTCCAGGAGGTCGGTCTGCTCGATGCCGGCCTCGCGCAGCAGCGACCAGCGGGCGTGCTCGGCGTACTGGAGATAGACGGCCTGATTGAGGTGCCCCTGGGTGTCCGTCTCGTACCCACGGACGCCGACGCTCACGGAGTAGGGCTCTGTCACGGTGTTCCCTTCGACGGTCTTCGGGTCGTGCTCGATGCGTGCAACTCGGTTGAGCCGTACGGCATTCCGCGACCGCTTCCGTGCTTCCGGATAGTGGAAAAGAGTTTCCAAAATTGGTTGCGTGGGGCATGTAGTCGGTCTACCGTTCTGGCGTCCGGATGTGGCGAGGGGAGCCGGTTCGCGGGGCGGGTCGACTGACTGCTCGCCGTACGAAGTGACCGGCGAGCGGCGACTGCGGGAGGCGAAGGGTGTGCGGTCCACCAAGGGCGTGCGGTCCACCAAGGACGTGCGGCGCGGCACAACGGACTCGGGCGGTGGGGGTGGCGCCGCCGTCGCCGGCCTCTTCCGCGCGCACTATCAGGGACTGCTGCGGCTCGCCTTCCTGCTGGGCGCCGACGGGGACGCCGAGGACGTGGTGGCCGAGGCCTTCTGCCAACTGCATCGCACATGGTCGCGGCTGAGCTCCCCTGAGGCGGCGCTCGGCTATCTCAAAGGCACGGTCTGCAATCTGGCCCGGATGCGACTGCGTCACCTCAGGGTGGTGCGACGGCACGCGCAGCGCCACGTCGAGAAACTCGAACTCTCCGCCGAGCAGCAGGCCATCGTGCGCGACGAACACCGCACGGTGGTACGGGCGTTGCGCTCGCTGCCCGTCCGTCAGCACCAGGTACTCGTCCTGCGGTACTGGCTCGACCTCAAGGAGTCCGAGATCGCCGAGACCATGGGCATCTCGACCGGCGCGGTGAAGTCCCACGCCTCCAGGGGGATGGCGAAGCTGAGCCGGGTCATGAAAGAGGCCGAGGGGTGAACGCGTCCGCCGAGGACCGGCTGCGTCCCGCGCTCGGCCGTCCTCGTGCCGGTCGCCCTCGCCTGCGCGGCCGGCGTCTGGGCGGTGTCCGGGGCCTCCCCGTCCCGGCGCGTGATCTTCCAGGAGTGCGGGAGCGGCCGATGAGGCCCTCAGCCCGGCTGCGGTGCGGCGAAGATCCGCGCCAGCTCGACCCGTGAGCCCACGCCGAGCTTCCGGTAGATCTGGCGCAGGTGGTAGTTGACGGTGTGCGGAGAGCGCGCCACCTGCTTGGCCACCTGCTGGTTGGTCAGCCCTTCGGCCACCAGGCGCGCGACGCGCAGCTCCGCCTCCGTGAGCTCCGCCTCCGTGAGCACCGGCTTTGGGGGCACCGGCTTCGGGAGCTCCGGCTTCGTGAGCACCGGCTTCGGGAAGGACGACGTCTGCCGGCCCGCGTCCGCGGTCGCGTCCGCGGCCGCGAGGTCACGCAGACGGTTCTCGACCCGCGCGGCGTCCGCCCGCGCCCCGATGCCGGAGTAACGCTCCCTGGCCGCTCGCAGACAACGGTGTGCCGCGACGGTATCCGCCGTCCGCCGGCCCGGCCCCAGATACAGCATCCCCAGGTCCTCACTGGCCAGGGCGGCGGCCCACGGATCGCCGTGCTCACGCGCCGCGTGCTCCAGTGCCGCCGCGTCGCCGTGCAGCAGCCCCCGCGCGTGCTCGACGGTGGCGGCCAGCGCGGGCTGTGCCGTGTTCCGTGCCGCGAGGCGCTCCACCTCGCGTACGACGGCGGAGGCGAGGGACGGGTCTCCGGCGGCCTGCGCCAGGCGGACCAACTGCGCCGCGGCTCCGGGGTCCCGGAGGAACAGCGAGGGCCTCACGAGCGCCTCGCGCCGCCCGGCCAGCAGCTCCCCGGCGCTGCGCGGGTCCGCCCCCGCCGTCGTCACGAGGAAGTCGGCCCAGACATGGCGCAGTGAGGGAAGCGAGGGGAACACGGCCTGCTCACCTGCGAGTTCGGCGCGCGCACGCCGCATGTGCGTCCTAGCCTCGTCCGTCTCCCCGCGCCGCAGCGCCGTCACCGCCAGCAGCGAGAGACCCTCCGACGCCGTCGTGCCGACGCCGAGCCGGCCGGCCAGGGCGACCCCTCTCGCCAGGTCCGTCTCGGCCTCCGCGATACGGCCCGAGCCGAGCAGCAGCCGGCCGTGCTCGATCGTCGAGTCGGCGATCGCCTGCCGGTTGCCCGCACGCTCCGCCGCCACCCGCAGCCGGGCCAGCTCCGCCCGTCCCTCGGCGACACGTCCGGCCTGGATCAGCTTGACGGACAAGGCCAGCCGCGGATACGGCCGCCAAGCGGACGGCATTGACCCGTCGGTCATGCGGACAGCCGCACGCCCCCAGAACAGCCCCGCGTCCAGGCGGCCCGACACCCACTCGAGGTGGGACAGGACCGTCGCCGCGACGACGGCCGCGGGAACGCCGCCGTGTCCGGCGAGAACCGCCCGCGCCCGGTCCCGCCGCGCGCGCTCGTCGTCCAGGAACAGCCCGAGGATGCGGTCGGCATCGCCTTCACGGGAGGGCAGTGCCGCGCCGAGCGCGTCCCGCAGACGATCCCTCGTCCGCGACGGGAGCGGCCCGGAAAGGCTCTCCTGTGCCAGGAGAAGGGAGGGCATCAGGGACGGCGCGGGCGGCACGGGCGGCACGGGCGGCACGGACGGCACGGGCGGCACGGACGGCGCGGACGGCACGGGCGGCGCGGACGGCACGGGCGGCACGCGGCGCAGCATCTCCCGCAGTGGAGCCGGGACGTCCGCACTCAGCCGCCGGCGCAGGCACGCGGACCGGAAGGCCAGCCGGTCCCCGGCGAACCGGATCAGGGAGGCGGTGACGGCCTCGTCGAGCGCGGGCAGGAGCGACAGGGTCGTCACCGAGAGCACCTGCGCCACGTCGTGCAGCACGAACGTCTCCCCGACCAGGGCCGCGCCCCGCACGAACTGCCGGGCTCCTTCCGACAGTTCACCGAGACCGGTGTGCGCGGCGGCCCATGTTTCGTTCTTGCACATGAAGTACCCATCAGCGTCGGCTGGTTGACCCTCCTTTGTTGTCCGAGCGGGCGGGCCGGTTTACAGCAGGACACCCGCAACTCCTGTGACGTACGACACGGGTGGTGCGGTGCGGGTGGGTCAGGACTACTCGGTCGAGTAGTTCCGCCGACGCGCGACGGCAGATAGTTTCAAGCCGCAGGCAGTCGCTTCTCAAGGAGCCACATTGATCGACCTCCACTCCGCCGCCGGACCGGGAAAGAAGCCGTCGGCGCCAGGCGGCGGACTTGTCCTCGGAGTGCTTCTTTCGGCGATGTTCATCGTCCAGTTCGACTTTTTCGTCGTCAATGTGGCCGCGCCATCGCTGGAAAGCGACCTCGACGCCAGTGCGGGGATGCTGGAACTCGTCGTAGGCGGTTACGCCTTCGCCTTCGCCAGCGGAATGATCACGGGCGGCAGGCTCGGCGACATCTACGGACACCGCCGCCTCTTCGTCATCGGCATGACCGCCTTCGGCCTCTCCTCCCTGCTGTGCGGCATCACGGCCACACCCGGACAGCTCGTCGCGGCGCGCCTCGTGCAGGGCGCGGCGGGCGCGCTGATGGTCCCGCAGGTACTCGCCGTGATCACCGCCCATTTCCCGGCCGCCGCCAAGCCGCGGGCCCTCGCCGGTTACGGAATGGCGAGCGGACTGGGCTCCATCGCGGGGCAGGTCCTCGGCGGCGGGCTCCTGGAGCTGCACCTCTTCGTGCCCGGCTGGCGGCTGATCTTCCTAATCAACGTGCCGGTCTGCGCGGTCGCCGCCGTGCTCGCGGCGCGTCACCTGCCGGCCCCGGCCTCGGCCCCGGGGCCCCGCGGGAACGTCGGACTCGATCCGGCGGGCGCGGCTGGCGTGTCCCTCGCGCTCGTTCTCGTACTGCTGCCGCTCTCCCTGGGCAGGACCGAGGGCTGGCCCGCCTGGTCGTGGATCTGCCTGGGCGCGGCCTTGCCGGTGGCGGTCGGCACACTGCTCTGGGAGCGCGCGCTGACCCGCGGTCCGGGCAGCCCCGTACTCGACCTCACCCTGTTCCGCAGCTCGTCCTTCAGCTCCGGAATGATCGCCGGCATCGCCTTCCAGCTCTACTTCGGCAGCTTCATGTTCACCCTCACCATGCTGCTCCAGTCCGGGCTCGACCTCGGCCCGCTCGGGGCCGGCCTCGTCTTCGCCCCCATGGGAGTGCTCTTCGCGGGCAGCTCGTTGCTGGGCAGGAGGCTCGCGGACCGGTTCGGCGCGAAGGTGCTCATCGCCGGTAGCGCGGTGACGGGGGCCGGGCTGCTGCTCCTTGCGGTGCTGCTCCACCACTCCGGACAGGACGTCGGTGTGCCGCTGGTCGTGGCGTGCCTCTGCCTCGTCGGGTTCGGGAACGGCCTCGTACTGCCCGCCCTGATCGGTGCCGCACTCGTCAAGGTGCGCCCGGAGAAGGCCGGAGCGGCCTCCGGAGTGCTCACCACGACGCAGCAGTTCGCGAGTTCGGCGGGTGTCGCCCTCGTCGGCGCCACATTCTTCGCCCTGCTCGGCGAGAAGCCCTCCGCGCCGGACTACGCACGCGCCATGACGAGCTCCGCACTGATCGACCTGGTGCTTGTGGTCGCCGTCATGTGCATGTGCTGGGTCATCAAGCGCATTGCCGAATCCGTGCGTCACTGACGAATTGAAGGCACTTCACCCGTACGTCCCGCGGCACCCCCATGCCATTTTCCGGAGCCGAACAGGGGAATTCGATGGACGACATATTGCTCGACGACGTATTGCCCGATGACGTATTGCCGGATGGCGACCCGATGCACGGCAACACCGTCACCGCCCCTGACGGGCGCAAGACACGGTTCGTGGGCGCCGTGGCACGCGAGGTGACCGCCTTCGGCGCACGGTGCGGGAAGCGGGCGGCCTGCACCTGGAGACCACACCGGACGACGTGCACGAGTGCCTGACCGACTGCGACGACGGTGGTCGCCGCCTGGCAGAACTGAAGCCCCCCGCACGGCGGTTCAGCCCTACTCCCGCGAGCCGCCGCCCCCCCATCGAAGCGAGGAGACCCCCCATGGAGCACACGATCGCTCTCGTCACCGGAGCGGCAGGAGGCATCGGCGCCGCCGTGGCACGGGCGCTGGGCGAACGCGGCGTGATCGTCGCCGCCGTCGACAAGGACGCCGGGCGACTCGACGAGACCGTACAGAAGCTGACGGCGGACGGGCTGGCCGCCGAGGCGTTCCCCGCCGACGTCACGGACCGCGCGGCCGTACGCGCGCTGGTCGACGAGGTCGAGCGTCGCCTGGGACCCGTCGAACACCTGGTCAACGCCGCGGGCGTCCTACGGCAGGGACCGGTCGCGGACTTCACCGACGAGGACTGGCACGCCACCTTCGCCGTCAACGTGACCGGCGTGTTCCAGGTCTCCCGTGCCGTGGCCGCCCGCATGGCGTCCCGCGGCCGCGGCGCGATGGTCACCGTCGCGTCCAACGCCGCCTCCACCCCGCGCGCCGACATGGCCGCCTACGCCGCGTCGAAGGCCGCCGCCGCGATGTTCACCAAATCGCTGGGCCTGGAAGTGTCCGCACACGGCATCCGCAGCAACGTCGTGGCGCCCGGATCGACCGACACCCCCATGCTCCGCTCGATGTGGCACGACGACACCGGCCCCCGGGCGACGATCGAAGGCCGGCCCGAGGCGTTCCGGGTGGGCATCCCGCTCGGCAGGATCGCCGAACCGCGCGACATCGCCGACGCCGTCGTCTTCCTGCTGTCCGACCGGGCGGCCCACATCACGCTGCACGAGCTCACCGTCGACGGCGGCGCGACGCTCGGCGTCTGACGGCGCGCGAGAACGGACGTAACCCGAGGGGCACGACGACCCCACCCACCCCATCAGGAGAGCCGAGGAGAGCCATGGCCGGCATACCGCCCATCGCGCCCTATCCCATGCCGACGGCAGGCGACCTGCCCGCCGGTGTCCCCGAGTGGACCGTCGACCCGCAGCGCGCGGTCCTGCTCGTCCACGACATGCAGCGCTACTTCCTGCAACCACTGCCCGAGGGGCTGCGCGAGGAACTCGTACGCAATGTGACGCTGCTGCGCGAGCAGGCACGCGCACAGGGCATCCAGGTCGCCTACACGGCTCAGCCCGGAGGCATGACGGACGAACAGCGCGGCCTGCTCAAGGACTTCTGGGGGCCCGGCATGCGCGTCGACCCGGCCGACCGCGAAGTCGTCGGGCCGCTCGCCCCGGCCGCCGGGGACTGGCGGCTCACCAAGTGGCGCTACAGCGCGTTCTTCCGCACCGACCTCCTGGAGCGCATGCGTGCCGGGGGACGGGATCAGCTCGTCGTCTGCGGTGTGTACGCGCACGTAGGGGTCCTGACCACGGCGGTCGATGCGTACAGCCACGACATCGAGACGTTCATGGTGGCCGACGCGGTCGCCGACTTCACCGAGGACCTCCACCGGCAGGCCCTCGCCCACGCGGCCCGGTGCTGCGCCGTGGTCACCACCGCCAAGGAGGTCCTCGCATGAGCGGCACGGACCCCCTGGCCCGCGTTCTCTCGCCCGGCACGCCCCCCTTCGCCCTGCTGCACCGGCCCGAGAGGACGGGCCCGGACGTGCTCGACCTCCTGTTCGGCGCGGTGTCCTTCCCCGCCTCGCTGCTCGACCTCCCGCTCTCCGAGGGCGAGGCGCCGGGGCCCGGCACACCCCGCCACGAGGTGCTCACGGTCGTGCCCTACCGGCAGCTCGCCGAGCGCGGGTTCACCTGCGCCGACGACGGCTCGCCGCTCATCGCCCTGTCCGTCGCCGACCAGCACTCGCTGCCGGTCGCCGAGGTGCTCGCCCGCATCCCGGACATCGCGGTCGAGCTGTCCGACGGGCACTTCGACGTGGACGACGAGACGTACGCCGAGACGGTGCGCCGCGTCATCGCCGACGAGATCGGCACGGGGCAGGGCGCGAACTTCGTCATCAAACGCGCGTTCGTCGCGGACATCACCGACTACGGCCCGCACAGCGCCCTCACGGTCTTCCGGCGCCTCCTGGAGCAGGAGTCCGGCGCGTACTGGACGTTCCTCATCCACACCGGGGAGCGCACCTTCGTCGGAGCCTCGCCCGAACGGCACGTCAGCCTGCGGGACGGCGTCGCGGTGATGAACCCCGTCAGCGGCACCTACCGCTTCCCGCAGTCCGGGCCCACGCTGACCGGAGCCATGGACTTCCTCGCCGACCGCAAGGAGGCCGACGAGCTCTACATGGTGGTGGACGAAGAGCTCAAGATGATGGCCCGGATCTGCGTCGGGGGCGGCCGCGTGGTCGGCCCGTTCCTCAAGGAGATGGCGCGGCTCGCCCACACCGAGTACTTCATCGAGGGCGAGAGCACCGAGGACCCCCGCGAGATCCTGCGCGAGACGATGTTCGCCCCCACCGTCACCGGCAGCCCGCTGGAGAGCGCCTGCCGGGTCATCGGACGGTACGAGCCCGAGGGGCGCGGCTACTACAGCGGGATCGCCGCGCTCATCGGCCGGGACGGGAAAGGCGGGCGCACGCTCGACTCGGCGATCCTGATCCGCACGGCCGACATCGACAGCGGGGGCAGGCTGGAGATCGGCGTGGGAGCCACGCTCGTGCGCCACTCCGACCCGGCGTCGGAGGCCGCGGAGACGCGCGCCAAGGCGGCCGGCCTCATCGGCGCGCTCAGCGGCAGCCGCCCGGGACGGCTCGGCGCCCACCCGAGCGTTCGCGCGGCACTGGAGCGGCGCAACGAAGGCATCGCCGACTTCTGGCTGGCCGAGGAGAGCGAACGGCGCAGGGAGGACGCGTCGCTGACGGGGCGCCGGGTCCTCATCGTCGACGCCGAGGACACCTTCACCGCCATGATCGGGCACCAACTCGGCTCGCTCGGACTGGATGTG
Organism: Streptomyces sp. NPDC093510; assembly: GCF_040683555.1. Taxonomy (NCBI): domain Bacteria; kingdom Bacillati; phylum Actinomycetota; class Actinomycetes; order Kitasatosporales; family Streptomycetaceae; genus Streptomyces; species Streptomyces sp. NPDC093510. Next base: position 214,445 of record NZ_JBFBEE010000010.1, on the reverse strand, counting down.
ACGGTACGTCGGTTCGACGAGCGGTACTCGTTCGACGGCCACGACCTGGTCGTGATGGGGCCGGGGCCCGGCGACCCGCGCGAGGTCCTGCACCCGAAGATCGGCCGCCTGCGGGCCGCGACGCAGACCCTGCTGGCCGAGCGTTTGCCGTTCCTGGCCGTCTGTCTGAGCCACCAGGTGCTCAGCGCGGAACTCGGGTTCGACCTCGTGCGCAGGAGCGTCCCGAACCAGGGCGCGCAGCGGGAGATCGACCTCTTCGGCGCCACCGAACAGGTCGGGTTCTACAACACGTTCGCCGCACGGAGCCCGGTGGACGAGGCGGAGTGCGGCGACGCGGGCCGGGTCCGGGTGAGCAGGGACCAGGCGACGGGCGAGATCCACGCCCTGCGCGGAGAGCACTTCGCGTCCCTGCAGTTCCACGCCGAGTCGGTCCTCACGAAGGACGGTCCGCGCATCATGGGCACGATGCTCGGCGCGCTCCTCGCCCCCACCCCGCCCCCTTTCACCCTGTCCCTGTCCTGATGAGGAGTACTCGGCGCCATGCTGCTCCAACGCCTTGCCAACCGCGGTATACGACTGGGAACGCTCTTCGAACGAGCGGCGTCCCGGCACCCCACGAATGTGCTGATCCTCGACCACGACCTCGATATCGCGCCCGGCCTCGGCCGCAGAGCCACGGTCACCGAGATCGCCGACCTCGTGGACGACTTCGCCGCCCGGCTGTGGGCCGCGAAGGTCCGCCCCGGCGAACGCGTCGTCGTCCACAAGTCCAACAGCTTCGACATCACCCTCCTGGCCTGCGCGGTGGCCCGCGTCGGCGCGGTGCCGGTGCTGTTGTCGCCGACGCTGGACGGCGGGACCGTCGCCGAACTGGTCGCAAGGGCCGGCCGGCCGTTCCTGGTCACGGACGAGGCCAAGCTCGCGGAGGAACTGCCCGCCGCCGTCCTCGACACGGCCCAGCGGGTGCTCCTCACCTCGGGCGACCACGAGGGAGCCACGCCGCTCGCCTCGTTCGCCGGGGCGGAGCGCGTCCCCACGGTCACCATGCCCGCCGGGCATCCGGCATTGATCACCCACACCTCGGGGACGACCGGCACCCCGAAGCTGGCCGTCCACACGGGCCGGACCCTCCAAGCCCGGTACCGGCCGCAGGCGGCGGCCCTGGCGCCTCTCGTGCCGAAGCGGGAGACGACGGCCCTGCACGTCTCGTTCGTGCACTCACGGCTCTTCACCGCCCTCGCCATCTCACTTCTGCGCGGCTTCCCCGTCCTCGTGCTGGCCGATTCCGGGCCGCGGCAGGTCGCCGACCTGTTCGCCCGCCTGCGCCCGGGCATTCTGGAGGCCCACCCCAACTCGTTCATGGAGTGGGAGCAGCTGGCCGACGACCCGCGGCGGCCGCTGGCGAACGTCAAGCTGTTCAGCAGCACGTTCGACGCGATCCACCCCCGTACCGTGCACCGCCTCCTGCACGCCACGCGGCGCAGGGCCCCGCTCTTCGGGCAGCTCTACGGGCAGAGCGAGATCGGCCCCGCGGTGGTCCGGGCCTTCACCAGGCGGCGCACCCTGGACGACGACGGGCGCTGTGTCGGCATGCCGTTCCCCGGGATGACCGACGTCCGTGTCGTCAGCCGTGACGGGAACCCGCCCTCCGAGACCAACCCGGGCTACATCGAGGTGCGCAGCGACGGCCGGATCGTCACGTACCTGGGCGAGCGGGACCGCTACGACCAGCAGGTCTCCCACGACGGCTGGTGGCGGATGGGCGACGTGGGCTACCGCACCGCATGGGGCTGCGTCCACCTCCTGGACCGCGAGGTCGACCTCATCGAGGGGTTCGGCAGCACCCTGGCCGCGGAGGACACCCTCATCGGCAGGCTCGACCAGCTCACCGAGGTCATCATCGTGCGGGGCCCGGACGGCAGGGCCGTGCCCGTGGTGTGCACGAAGAACGACGAGCCGCTGGACCCGGCCGCCTGGAACACGGCCGCCGCGACGCTCGCTCCCATGGCGCGGCCCGTCCAGTGGCGCATCGAGGACCTGCCGCAGACCGCCACCACGAAGATCAAGAGACTGGAACTCGCCGGGCTGCTGGCAGCGGGCATCCTGCCCGCACCCGGGAGGGAGGCACCCGGCACGGACGCGCCCGGCACGGACGCGCTCGGCACGGATGCGCTCGGCACGGATGCGCTCGGCAGGGATGCGCCCGGCAGGGACGCCCCTGGCAGGGATGCCCCTGGCAGGGATGCCCCCGGCAGGGACGCGCTTGGCACGGATGCCCCCGGCACGGATGCCCTTGGCAGGGGCGCGCTTGGCACGGATGCGCTCGGCAGGGGCGCGCTTGGCACGGATGCGCTCGGCAGGGACGCCTCCGGCACGGACGCGCTCGGCAAGGACGCCCCCGGCAAGGGCGCGCCCGGCAGTGACGCGCTCGGCAAGGACGCCCCCGGCAAGGGCGCGCCCAGCAGGGACGCCCTCGGCACGGACGCCCCCGGCACAGATGCGCTCGGCACAGACGCCCCCGGCACGTCCCGGACCGCGTCGTCCTCGCCGCGCTCCGTCCCCGCTCACGCCCTCCGTGGCGACGCCAGTACATAGCGGGAGCGTCCGCCCCCGCGCGGTTCCGTGTGTTCGCTGACCTGCCAGCCGGCCCGCTCCAGGGCCGCCCCGCACGCCCGGAGTCCGTCCGGCGTCGCGTCGCGCACGGCGACGGCCTCCGGCTGTGGTGTCGCGTCGACCCGGTAGCCGTCGCGGCCGGGGGCCGCGGGGCGGCAGCCCGCCGCCTCCAGGGCCAGCGCCGCCGCCCGCACGAGATGCGTGCGCTCCCAGCCGCAGGGGCGGTCCCGGGCGCCGTCCGGATTCGTCATGCGGCGCAGCTCGACCAGGCCCTCCCACGCGCTGCGCACCTCCCGTGCCCGGGCGGGGCCCTCGACGGCGGGCGGTGCCGTCTCCGCGCCGGTGCGCGCGGCAAACCCCCCTGAAGCCGCTGCGGCCGCGGGTGCGGGCGACGGCTCCGGAGCGGTGTCCGCGGCGCCCTCCTCCCGTACGCGATGACCGGCGGCGGTCAGGAAGTGCGCGTGCGGCGGCCGCGGGTGACGGAAGGCCAGACGCGCCCGCACCAGGGCCGTCAGCTGGGCCTCGCTGCCGGACAGGCGCCCGGTCTCCGGGTCCGCGGCCTCGATGATCCGCCGCTGCGCGGCTGTCGGAGGCTTCACCGCTCGCACCCCTTCCCCTGGCCGGTTCCGTCGACCGGTCAGGTCAACTACTGCCGATGGTGCCCTGAGCCACTGACATCAGGAGTTCGAGGACCCGCCGGTCCTCGTCGGCGCTCGCCCGCTCCCCGGGCGTGCCGGGGTACGTGTCCAGGAGGACGTCCGTGGCGCCGAGCCCCGCCAGCGTCTCCAGGTCACCGCGGACCTGGTCGACGCTGCCGTGGCCGAGCGGCCGCTCCGGAGTGTCCTGCTGCTGCCCGAGCCGGATCTGCAGACGCGGCACCAGGTCCGGCGCGGGACGGCCCGCGGCCTCGGCCTCCGCCGCGATGCGGGGAAGCGCCTCGCCCAGCAGGGCCCGGCTCGGCATGAACGGGTGCCAGCCCTCGCCGAGCCGGGCCGCGCGGCGCTGCGCCGCGGGCGAGTTGCCGCCGACCCAGACGGGAAGGCAGGGGCTCGACGCGGGGGCCGGCGCGGTGCGGACACCCTCGTACGCGACGTACTTGCCGTGGAAGGACGTCGGGTCCTCGCGCCAGGCGGCGCGGATCGCGGTGAGGTACTCGTCGGTGATCGCGCCGCGCTCACGGAAGGGCACCCCGAGCGTCTCGTACTCGGCCGCCGACCAGCCCACCCCGGCGCCGAGCACGAACCCGGCGTCGTTCAGCCGGTCGATGTTGGCGGCCAGGCGCGCGGTCTGCAGCGGGTGCCGGTACGGGATGACGGTGATGGTCGTGCCCAGCCGCAGCCCCGGCACGCGGCCCGCGAGGTACGCGGCGAGTACGAACTGGTCGTAGAACGGCGCCGGGTAGACCTCGTGGACGTCGGGTGTCACCGCTATGTGATCGGAGATCATCGCGAACTCGAACCCGAGATCGCGGGCGTCGGTGGCCTGCCGGAGGAGGGAGTCGGGGGTCGTGCCTGAGCCGAAGTTGAGGAGGTTGATGCCGTATCGCATGGCCGCAGTCTTGATGATCATCCATACGTGTGTCGAATGACGTCACTTCGGCAGTCGGCAGTCGGCCGTCGGTAGTCGGCAGTCGGTCACTTCAGCAGCTGCGGGCGCAGGTTCCAGCTCGCCACCACATGCCGCCGGTGCTCCGTGCTCAGCCGGCTCACCGTGCCGGTGGCGAGCAGGAACATCGAGCCGCCCGACGCGGGCAGGCCCAGACGACGGGCCGCGAGGACGCGCAGGAAGTGGCTGTGGGCGAAGAGGACGACGCTGCCCTCGTTGTCGGCGAGCGCCGCGTCCACCTTGGCCAGCATGCGGTCGGCCCGCTCGCCCACCTGCTCCGGGCTCTCGCCGGGATGCTCCGGCGGGCCGGGCGCGACACCGTCCGTGAAGAGGTACCAGTCCGGCCGGGTGCGGTGGATCTCGACGGTCGTGACGCCTTCGTACGCGCCGTAGTCCCACTCGCCGAGGTCCGGGTCCACCCGGGCGTCCCCGAACCCGGCCAGCTCCGCCGTCTCCCGCGAACGCTGCCGGGGACTGGTGAACGCCGCCCCGATCCGGAACCTGCTGATGAGGGGGGCCAGCGAGCGGGCCTGCTCCCTGCCGTTGTCGGTGAGGGGGATGTCCGTCCAGCTGGTGTGCTGCCCCGAGAGGGACCACTCCGTCTCGCCGTGCCGGACGAGGAGCAGATCACCCATGATCGCGCCGTTCCTGTTCTCCCGGTGGTGGCGGGCCGTCCGGCACCGCCACCACCGAGCCTGCCACGCCTCCCGCGCCCCGCGCCCGGCGGGACCCGGCAAGCGGGCGTCACATCCCGCGCTACATACCCTGCGGCACCCGGGCGGGCCGCCCCGAACCGCGCGTCAGCGCATAGCCGCCGACGCCCGCGAGCGCCGCGAGGACACCGCCCGCCGCCGTCCACAGCCAGCGCGACGACCACCAGCCGCCCGACCAGCCGTCCTCGGGCTCGACGGCGGCGGCGGTCCGCTGTTTGTCCGAGCGGTCCGAGCCCGAGCCCGGCACCAGCGGCTCCGCGAGCGCCCCGTCGACGGCCTGCGCGCCGCCCGCGTCGGTCGTGGTGACCTTCGCCTCAGCCCGCACCGGCAGCCCCAGGTCGTCCGCCTTGAGGTCGGTGACCGTGAGCCGCAGGTAGTAGGTGCCCGGCAGCGGGTCGTTCGCCCACTGCTCCGACCAGGACCTGACGGTACGCAGCGTGCAGGACAGCGACACCGACGCCGCGTCCCGCGCGGCCGTCTTCGTGGGCGTGCCGAGCCGGCAGGCCTGACGGCGCCGCAGCCCGTCGTACACGTCGACCTGCCAGGTGGACGCGGCGTGCCGGGCCGCCGCGTCGGGCAGCTTCACCGTCGCGTGCACGGTGGCGCGCTGCCCGGTGTCCACGGGGAACGCCCAGTACAGGTAGTCACCCGTGGACGCCTCCGCCGTGGCCTCCTGGTCGACGCGGATCGCGGTGGCGGTACGGAAGGACGTGCCCGCCTCCGTCACCGCCCCGGACTCGTCGTCGTCCGCGGCCGCCACGCCCGGAGCCCCGGCCAGGGCGAGCAGGGCGGCACCGGTCGCGGCGGCGAGACGCCGCACCACACGTGTCGTACGCATCAGTTGGTCCTCCAGACCGCGAAGCGCCAGCGCGAGAGCCAGCCCCAGACCAGACCGGCGACGAAGCCGACCAGGACGAGCACACCGAGCAGCCACCAGCCGTGGCCGAGCCCGAACGACGCCACGTCCGACGCCTCGTCGGGGGAGTCCACCAGGTCCACGGCCAGCTCGACGGGCAGGCCGGGCGTCGTCTTCACGGACGCGGGAGCGGAGAAGGAGTTGCTGACGCGCAGACAGACGGTCTCGGAGGCCGCTTCCTCCTCGTCGTCGTCCGCCTCGGGCGTCGGGTGGCGCAGGCCCGTCGAGATGACGTCGGTGCGCCCGTCGCCGGACTCCTGGCCGCGCACGATCTCACGGCCGCCCGGCGTCTCGGCGCGCAGCAGCACGCCGTAGTCCTTGTCGACGGCCCGGTCCGCGGCGACGCTCACGGAGGCGCGCAGCTCCTTGCCCGCGGGGACGTCCACGCGGTACCAGCGGTGCTCGCCGAACTTCTCACGGTCGGTGTAGAGACCCGACTTCAGCTCGGGCGCTTCGGTGCACTGCGCGGCGCCCTTCGCCTCCACGGGCGTGACGACCGGATCGGCTGCACGGTCCACCAACTGCTTGACGCGGCCGGAGAGTTCATCGGTGTGCCGGATCGACGTGTACGTTCCGCCGGTGGCCTCCGCGATGCAGCTCAGCTGGTCGCGGGTCTTGGCGTCGGGCACCAGGCCGAGTGTGTCGATGGTGAGGTGGATGCCCTTCGCGGAGATCTCGCGGGCGACCACGCACGGGTCGAGCGGCTGGCAGGTGTCCTCGCCGTCGGAGATGAGCACGATGCGGCGGCTGCGCTCGGCGTCGTCGTCCGTCAGGTCGTCGGCGGCCTTGAGGAGCGTCGGGCCGATCGGGGTCCAGCCGGTCGGCGCGAGCGTCGCCACGGCGGTCTTCGCGTCGGTGCGGCCCGCCTTGTCGAGCCGCTCCACGGGGTAGAGCAGCTCGGTGTCCTTGCAGCCCGTCCTGCGGTCGTCGCCGCGGTAGTTGGCGCCGAGGGTGCGTATGCCGAGCGCGACCTCGTCCGGGGTCGCGTCCAGGACCTCGTTGAAGGCCTGCTTCGCGGCGGCCATCCGGGACTTGCCGTCGATGTCGCGGGCCCGCATGGAGCCGCTGACGTCGAGGACGAGCTCGACCTTGGGGGAGGGCTGTGCCGGTTCGTCGTCGTCATCGGCGGCGGCGGGGCCCGCCGTGACGAGCCCGGCTGTCAGGGCGGCGAGCAGGGCGATGACCCAGGCCGCCGGCCGTTGTCTTGTGATCATCGCCGGATACTATTGATCTTCGGCGCGCATCCCCAAAACGACGCCGGAACCGGTCCGCGCGGGTCAGCGCTTGAGTTCCCGGCCGCCGAACGCGCCGGTCCCGTCCGCCTGCTTCCACCACGTCTCCATCGCGGACTGGTCCATGGCCCGCCAGTCCGGCGTCGCCTGGACGAGCGCCCCGCCGAGGCGCCGCCCGAGGTCCACCATCGAACGGCCGGAGACGGTGCGGTCCGCGTCGTACGCGGCCAGGGCGTCCGTCCATGTGTCCGCCGAGGTGAGGGCGGACTCAAGGACCGTGGCGTCCTGCAGCGCCTTGACCGCGCCCGCGCCGGTGTGCGGCCTCGCCACCGCCGCCGCGTCACCGACCAGCAGTACGCGGTCCGCCGTGCAGCGCGGCGCGGTGAAGTCGTACATGGGCTGGAGGAGGAGTTCGTCGGGCGCCGTCTCCCGCAGCAGCGCGCCCCAATAGGGCGGCAGGAGCTCGTCGGCCACGTACCCGAGGTGGGCGGCGAGGGCCTGTGTGAGCCCGCCGGGCGGCAGGCTCGTGGGACCGGTCAGCCGCAGGTCGAGACCGAGCCCGAGGTCGAGGCCGGGCGGCGGGGCGGTGTACAGGACCCAGTTGACGCGGTGGCCGCCCGCGCCGTCGGGGATGCGGTAGATGATGACGTGGCCGCCCGGGAAGACGGCGTACACGCAGTCGTCGTCGGCCCACAGCTCCGGATCGTCCAGCCGTGCCTCGGGGAAGGCACCGCGCCAGGCGAGATACCCCGCATACGCCGGACGTACGTCGCCGAAGCGGGCCGCGCGGACCACCGAGCGATAACCGTCGGCGCCGACGACCAGGTCGTGGCGCGTGCTCCCCGCCTCGGTGCGCACCTCGACGCCCCCGTCGCCGGGACGCACCGCCCGCACCGTGACACCCGCGCGGAAGTCCACGTCCCCGGGGAGGCGTCCGCGCAACTCCCGCCAGAGCGGACCCCAGTTGTACGTACGGAAGGGGAAGGGCATCACGGCGATCTCCCGGCCCAGCGGCGACGCGGCCGACCGGTCCCGCACGTACCAGCGCCGCCGCACGAGCTGCACCCACGCCATGCCCGCGTCCACATATCCGGCCGACTCCAGCTCCGCGTAACGGGAGTTGTGCATGGCGAGCCCCACACCACGGTCAGCCAGGTCCCCCGCGGCACGCTCGTAGACAGTGACTTCGTCCGCGCCGCCCCGAAGCACGGCCAGGGCCGCGGCGCACCCGGCGATACTGCCGCCCACGACGGCGACGTTGCCTCCACGCATCATGCCGCCATCCTGGCAGCCACGGTGACCACCTGTCAGCGCAGCGACACCCCGCGACCGGCGAAGAACGGCTCGAACTCGACGGCGGACATCGTGGCTGCCCGGGTGCGCGCGTCGATGCCCGAGGGGTTGTGGAAGTGCAACAGCCCGCCGGCCGTACGCCGGGTGAGCAGCACCAGGTGACCGCCCCTGCCCGGCGAGGGCCGGTGCGGGCGGCGGATCTCGAAGTGCACCGAGGCGATGACCTGCCGCCCCTCGTCGAGGAGCGCGCCGATCTCCTCGACGGGCAGGTGCCGGTGGACCTCGGCGTCGAGGCCGAACCCGTCACGGGCGTACTCGGCGAACGGGGCGTAGATCATGCCCTTGATGACCCCGTCCACCTCCGTGTACACGCCGTACTTGAGGGCGCCGTCCCGCAGTTCGAAGAGGGTCGGCGCGGACGGCCCGAGGGCCATCCGGAAGCAGGTCAGACCACACAAGTGACCGCACCAGCGCGCGTAGTCCTCGACCGTCGCGGCGCCCGAGGTGCGCCAGGCCGGGTCGGCGGCGCGGTCGAACCCCTCGTACACGATGGGCGCGACGAGGTCGGGCGAGGCGAACTGCGTGTGGACGGGCACGGCGCAGGTGGTGCAGGAGGGCACGGCGCTCCCCGGGCTCGGTATCGGCGGGACGGAAGTCACTGACGATAGCTGCTGAGGAAGCGGCCGATGCGGCTGATCGCCGCGTCCAGGTCGTCGGCGTACGGGAGGGTGAGGATGCGGAAGTGGTCGGGGCGGGGCCAGTTGAAGCCGGTGCCCTGGACGACCTGGATCTTCTCCTGGAGGAGGAGGTCGAGGACGAACTTCTCGTCGTCGTGGATGGGGTGGACCTTCGGGTCCAGGCGCGGGAACGCGTACAGGGCGCCCTTCGGCTTCACGCAGGAGACGCCGGGGATCTCGTTCAGCTTCTCCCAGGCCTTGTCGCGCTGTTCGTGCAGGCGGCCGCCGGGCGTGGTGAGTTCGCGGATGGACTGGCGGCCGCCGAGCGCGGCCTGGATGGCGTACTGCGCGGGGGCGTTGGGGCAGAGACGCATGGAGGCGAGCATCGTCAGCCCCTCCAGGTAGCTCTTCGCGTGCTGCTGCGGGCCCGTGACCACCATCCAGCCGGAGCGGAAGCCCGCCACCCGGTACGTCTTGGACAGGCCGCAGAAGGTGAGGACCACGAGGTCGGGCGCGAGGGCGGCGACACTGTGGTGCACCGCGTCGTCGTACAGGATCTGGTCGTAGATCTCGTCGGCGAAGACCATCAGGCCGTGCCTGCGGGCCAGGTCGAGGATGCCCTCCAGGATCTCCTTCGGATAGACCGCGCCCGTGGGGTTGTTGGGGTTGATGATCACGACGGCCTTGGTGCGGTCGGTGATCTTCGAGGCCATGTCGTCGAGATCGGGGTACCAGTCGGCCGACTCGTCGCACACGTAGTGGACGGCCTTGCCTCCGGAGAGGGTCGTGACGGCGGTCCACAGGGGGAAGTCGGGGGCCGGGATGAGGACTTCGTCGCCGTCCTCCAGGAGAGCCTGTACGGCCATGGTGACCAGCTCGGACACGCCGTTGCCGAGAAAGACGTCGTCTACGGAGACCTCGTCGAGGCCGAGCGCCTGGTAGCGCTGGGCGACGGCGCGGCGGGCGGAGAGGATGCCGCGCGAGTCCGTGTAGCCGTGCGCCTTCGGGAGCATCCGGATCATGTCCTGGACGATCTCCTCGGGCGCCTCGAAGCCGAAGAGCGCGGGGTTGCCGGTGTTGAGGCGCAGGACGCTGTGGCCCGCCTCCTCCAGCGCGTTCGCGTGCTCGATGACGGGGCCCCGGATCTCGTAACAGACCTCGCTGAGCTTGCTCGACTGCCGGAACTCCATGCGGTGCGCCTCCCGTGACGTGTGTTACTTGGTTTTACCAAGTCCCCGCTTGGAAAGTCCAACAACTTGCATAGACTATGTCGCATGCCACCTCGCCGAAGCTACGACCAGTACTGCGCGGCAGCCCGGGCGCTGGACGCCGTGGGCGACCGCTGGACCCTGCTCGTCGTCAGGGAACTGCTGGTCGGCCCGCGTCGCTACACCGACCTCCACGCCGACCTGCCGGGCGTCAGCACGGATGTCCTGGCCTCGCGCCTGAAGGACATGGAGCAGCGGGGCCTCGCGACACGCCGCAGGCTGCCCGCCCCCTCGGCGGCGTACGTCTACGAACTCACCGGCAGGGGCCGCCAGTTGCTGCCCGTCCTGGAAGCCCTCGCCGCGTGGGGCGCCCCCGCCCTGGAGGAGCGCAGGCCCACGGACGCGGTGCGCGCGCACTGGTTCGCGCTGCCGCTGCTGAGGCACCTCGCGGCGGCCGGCGCCGGGGCGGACGCCGAGGGCGTGGTGGAGGTGCGGCTCGACGAGGGCTGCTTCCACGTACGGCTCACCGGCGATCAGGACGCGGACGCCCGGACCTACGGCGACGGGACCGCACCGGACGGGGCCGACGCCGGCCTCACCCTGGACGCCGGTACCTGCGTGGCGGTGAGCCGCGGCGAACTCACCGTGGGGCAGGGCGTGCGGCAGGGGCGGATCGAGGTCACCGGCGAGTCGGTCCTCGCCAAGGCGCTGCGAGAGATGTGACGGGCGGGCGGCCCCCGCCCGACCGTTCAGCGACTCAGCGACTCACTGACTCACTGACTCACTGACTCAGCGACTCAGCGAATCAGTGACTCGGCTGACCGACTGAACTCCGGGGCGGCAGGCGGCTGTCTGCGCGAGGGCGAGTTCACGCGCGGTGGCCATGTCGCTGAACGGAAGCAGCTCCCCGCGCACGGTCTGGTGCGGTTCGCTTCCCTTGCCGGCGATGAGGACCGTGTCCTCGGGGCCCGCCGACGACAGGGCGAAGGCGATGGCCTCGCGGCGGTCGGCGAGGCGTTCGAACGGGGTCCCGGTCGCGGTGAGCGCGGGGACGATCTGGTCCAGGATGGCCTCCGGGTCCTCGTCGCGCGGATTGTCGGAGGTCACCACGCACAGGTCGGAGTGCGCCCCGGCGATCCTCCCCATGTCGGCCCGCTTCGTGGTGTCCCGGTCGCCGCCGCAGCCGAAGACGGTGATGACGCGGCCGCGCGCGTAGCCGCGGATGGCGGACAGGACCTTGTCCAGGGAGTCGGGGGAGTGGGCGTAGTCCACGATCACGGAGGCGCCCTCCGGCGTCTCGAAGCGTTCGAACCTGCCCGGTATGGGCGGCAGTTGGGCCAGCGCCGCGACGAGGGCGTCCAGATCGTGCCCCAGCACGTGGCAGGAGGCGAGGGCGGCGAGAGCGTTGGCCACGTTGTACCGGCCAGGAAAGGGGACCGACGCCGGACGGGCGCGCCCGCCGTGCAGCAGGGTGAACCGCGTGCCCGAGGCGCTCGCGACGAGGCCGGTCGCCCGGTAGTCCGCGGGCCCGTCGAGAGCGTACGTGGTCACCGCGCCCGGCATCATCGCGCCGATCCCGGCCCCCACCGGATCGTCGGCGTTGACCACCGCGTGCCGGCACAGGCCCTGAAAGAGCCGCAGCTTGGCGTCCCGGTAGGCGGCCATCGTCCCGTGGTCGTCCAGATGGTCCTGCGTCAGGTTCGTGAAGACCCCGACATCGATGAAGGTGCGGTCCACCCGGTGCGTCAGCAGAGCCATGGACGTGGCCTCCAGCACCACGCTGCCGGTCGCTCGGTCACGCATGTGACCGAGGAGGTACTGCAGGTCGGGCGACTCCGGGGTGGTGAGCACGGACCGGGGCATCGGGATCAGCTCGTCGCCCATCCGGCTGCCGGCCGTCCCGATGACCCCGACCTTCGCCCCCGTGGAGAGCCGCAGCACGGACTCGACCATGTACGAGACCGACGTCTTGCCGTTGGTGCCGGTGACCGCCACCACGTCCATGTGCCGCCCCGGTTCGCCGAAGTACCGCGAGGCCATGACCGCGGCCGCCCGTCGCGTGTCCGCCACCCGCACGACGCACCCGCCCGCGGACCGCGCCAGGGCCGGGAGCGCGAGCTCCTTCCCTTCGACGACGACGGCCGCGGCCCCGCGGGCGAACGCGGCGGCCACCGCGCCGGGCCCGCCCTCCTGGTACCCGGGCACGGCGACGAAGACGCAACCGGGCCCGACCCGCTCGACGTCGAAGGTCACGCCCGCGGTGACGGCGACCGTGTCAGGCTCGCCCAGGAGTGCGTGGTGGTCGTGTCCGGCCAACAACTCGTTCAGCTTCACGATGATCCATTCGAAGTGGCGCGGACCCGGACGTGCGGTCGCGGCCAGGCGGCAGCGCCGGCGGGAGCCGGAAGGCTGTGGTGGTGACGTGGAGCGCTGTGGTGGTGACGTGGAGCGGAGACGGAATCACCCGCGGGGCCGGGAACGGCGGCAGCGGTGAACCGGCGCGAGAGTCGCTAGCCGTGCTCGTGCAGTGAGATACGAAGCGCGTCGGGAAGCGCTTCAGAAAGCGCGGTGCGGCGGGCGACACGGAGGGCGTGACGGCGGGTTCGAGGCGTCCTCGCGCGCATCGTGACACCCATGTGACCCATAAGACCGAGTGTACGCCCGGGCGTGACGGTCGGTTACCGGGCCGGGACGGGGACGCCCAGCCGGCCGGCCACCGTGGTGAGAGCCGCCCCCAGCGGAAGCGCGACCCGGGCGGCGGCGTGCTGGTCGCCCCGGGTCGGGTCCTGGTTGACGATCAGTACGGGCTTCCCGTCCTTCGCGGCCTGGCGGACGAACCGCAGCCCCGACATCACCGTCAGGGAAGAGCCGAGGACCAGCAGCGAGGCCGCCTCACGGACCAGGCCGCGGCAGTGCTCGACCCGCTCCGGCGGCACGGACTCGCCGAAGAACACGACATCCGGTTTGAGGACGCCGCCGCAGACGTCGCACGGTACGACGCGGAAGTCACCGACCTGCTCGTCGCTGAGGTCGGCGTCACCGTCCGGATTGAGGCCGGCGGCCACCGGCTCGAACCCGGGATTGGCCTCCTCCAGCCGCAGGGCGAGCTCACGCCGCGCACTGAAGGCGCCGCAGGAGAGACAGACGACCCGGTCCAGGCTCCCGTGCAGCTCCACGGCGCCCACACTGCCGGCACTCTGGTGCAGCCCGTCGACGTTCTGGGTGATCACACCCGACAGGAGGCCGTGCCGCCCGAACGCGGCGACGGCCCTGTGCCCGGCGTTGGGGCGGGCGCGCCCGAAGAGGCGCCAGCCGAGGTGACTGCGCGCCCAGTACCGACGCCGGGCACCGGCGTCGGCGGTGAACTCCTGATACGTCATCGGGGTGTGCCGGCTCAGGCTGCCGCCCTCGCCCCGGTAGTCGGGGATGCCCGACTCCGTGGAGATCCCCGCCCCGCTGAGCACCAGCACACCCCCGGCGCCGAGCGCGTCGGCGACCGGCCCCAGGTCCGTGGTGGCCGGCGGCAGGCCCTCGGGAGGGCTCCAGCTCAGAGTGGGACGCATCCGCATGCGGCCAGGGTACGCAAGGGACCGTCGCCGCCCGGGTCCGGGCCCGGGCGGCGACGGGTCACTCCGCCTCGCGCAGCCGCGCCGCCAAGGCGGTCAGCGGCTCGCCAGGACCGGTGTGGCCGAGGGCGGTCAGCCGGGAGAGTGCCGCGTCCAGGCGGCCGAGGGCGGCGGCAGGGCGCTCCAGCTGGAAGCCCTCCACCACACCCGCCAGACGGACGCACTCGGCCCACTCCCCGGCGCGGTCCTCGTCCGGCCCCGGCTCACCGATCAGGGCGAGGGCCTCCTCCAGGGCGGCCAGGGCGTCCTCGAACTGCTCGGCGTAGGCGTTGACCCGGCCGTACTCGTAGGCCAGGGCGGTCTCCAGGGAACCGCCGCCGGGCTCGTACCCGGCGGCGCGGGCCTCGTCGGCGACGCGGCCCGCGGCGGCGAGGTGGGCGAGGGCGTCGGCCAGTCCGTCCGAACCCTGCCGCTTGGCCTGGAGGCGGGCCAGTTCGCGCAGGCAGCCGCTGAGCTGTTCGTAGCGCGGCGCGCGGGCGTGCGCGGCGAGCGCCTGGTCCGCGGCCTCGCGGGCCCGGTCGAACTCACCGGACTCGGCGAGGAGCACGGCCGTCTCGGCGGCGATCATCGCGTGGCTCCCCGGGTCGTCGTCCCAGCGGGACGACGCGGCCGCGAGGGCGACGAACTCCGCCGTGGCGGCCTTCAGGTCCTCTCCCGCGTGCAGCGCGCGGGCCCGGGTCAGGCGCAGCTGGGCGGCGAGCCGATCGTCCAGCTCCCCGGAGGCCACGTCCGGCTCGGCAAGGACGGAGTCGAGCAGCGCGATGCAGTCCTCCACACGGCCCAGGTCGAGGCTGAGCCGGGCCGCGTTGCTGTACGTGCAGAAGGCGTCCGTGCGGCTGCCGCGGCGAAGGTCCAGCTCCGCCGAGCGGGTCAGGAGCCGCAGCGCCTCGTCGGGCCGGCCCAGGTGCAGACAGGCCTCGGCCAGATCGCCGTGCAGACGGGCCGTGTCGACCGTGCCGGCCGGCCACTCGGCGGCCTGTCGCACGCCCTCGGTCAGATCCGCGTGCGCGGTGCGGGCGTCCTGGAGACCGAGGTGGAGGCGGCCGCGCAGCGCGAGGACGCGGGGCACGTGCCAGGCCGGGCCGTGCGCCTTCAGCCGGTCGAGGAGGCCGTCGACCTCGGTGACGGCGGCGGGTAGGTCGCCCGAGAGAGCGTGCGTGCCCGCCCTCAGTTGCAGGGCGTAGGAGGCCTGGTCGGCGATGTCGTGCCGGGTGGCGAACGCGTGCAGCAGCTCCGCCTCGGCGAAAGCCGGTGCGGCGTGGTCGGCGCTGCCCGACGCCTGGAGGCGCAGCCCGAGGGCGGTCGCGCGCAGCCGCAGCAGCCGGGCCTCCTGGTACGGGGAGAGGCCGGGCGTCTCCTCGTGCAGGCGGACCACGGCCTCGTGGGCGGCGGCGAGCACGGCGGCCTTCGCCTCGGTGCCGTCGGCGCCCTCCGCGGGAAGCTCGGCGCCTGCCATCAGTGCGCGGGCACGGGAGACGGCCGCGTGCCCCGGCTCCCCGGCGTCGTCGTACAGACCCGCGGCCTCCTCGTAAAGGGCCACGGCGGTGGCGAAGTCGTCCCTCTCGCCGGCCTCGCCCGCCTCGTCGGCCAGCAGGTCGGCCCGCAGCCGTACGAGCGGGCCCACGGCCGGGTCGTCGGGGTGGGTGTAGCCGCGGGCGGCGACGAGTGCGCGCAGCCGCGCCCAGCAGGCGTCCGCGTCCGGGTGGCCCCCCTCCTCCAACGCCCTTGCCCGTGCGATGAGGTCGGGCAGCGGCTCGGGGGCGGCGTCGGCCGTGGGGGCGGTCGGGGCGGTGGGTGCGGCGGCCGGGGCAATCGGGGCCAGGTCGTCGAGGCCGCGCGTGCGCAGAGTCAGCTCCAGCGCCTCCAGGAGCGGGGCGCGGTCGAGGCGGGCTCTGCGGCGTTCGGCATGGGCCGTGGTTCCGTTGCGGGCGTCGAAGCGGGCGGCGAGGTCGTCGGCGCGGCCGCGCACCTCGGCGCGCAGGCCGGCCACCGTCCACGTACGGCCCGCGAACCCGGCGGCGGGCACGTCACCGTGGCCGAGGTGCTCGACGCGCTGCAGCAGGACCTCCACACCGGTGAGGAAGTCGAACAGCTCCAGCGGCGAGTCCACCTCGTCGAACAGGTTCCGGTTCTCGGCGAGCAGTTCCAGGCCGCGCGCCTCGTTGCCGGTCAGCGCGCAGAACTCCAGATGCCGGCCGACCTCCCCGCACATCGAGGGGACGCGCCGGCACCGGCGGTAGCCGGCGAGGTGCAGCTCCCTGGCCCGGTCGGTGCGGCCGGTGCGCAGCAGGGGCAGCAGCGCGTACGAGACGGAGCGGGCCGGCTCCTCCTGGCAGGACTCGTCCCCGGCCAGCACGGGTTCCCATATGTTCAGCGCCCGCTCGTCGTCGCCCGCTGCGAGGTGGTGACGGGCCCGCTCGCAGGTCTCGCAGGCCTCGCAGTCGCTCAGCGGGGTACGGGTGCGGCCCGCCCACAACTCGTAGGCCAGAGCGGTGTCCTCACCGATGTGGGCGGCGAGCTGGTACGCCTGGCCGTAGCAGGGCTGGAGGCCGAGGCCGGCCTTCTCGTACCGGCCGCGCATCTCCGTCTGCCACTGGCGCAGACTCGCCAAGGGTATCTCGGGCAGCGCGCGCAGGGCATTGGCCACCCACTTGAACCGCCAGAACAGCAGATGGCGCAGGCGCTCGTCGAAGACATCGGGCCGCTCGTCGAAGAGCGTGAGCAGACGGGCGAAGACGACGGGCGACTTCCGGGGTTCGGAGCCGTAGGTGTACGCCTCCTGGAGTTCGAGGAGCGCGTGCGCGAGCGCGGCGCGGTCCTCGAATCGCTCGGCGGCGTCGACGAGTTCCTCGGCGGTGACGGTGCGGGTGCGGCCGTAGGGGCGCTGGTCGTTCTCCTGGAGCGCCCGGTACAGCTCGTCCGTGTTCTGCAGGTCCTGGGGGAGGGGTGCGGTCGGCATCGTCAGCTGTCCTTGCGGAGGGCGTGGGCGAGAAGGTCGAGGAAGGAGCGGTTGATGAGGCTCGACTCGGAGGGCCTGAGCGGGCGCCGGGACAGCAGCGCGGCCTGCCCGTAGAGGGCCTCGGCGCTGGTGCGGGCCAGCTCGGGCTCGTCGATGGCGACGGCGGTGCGCACCAGCGGGTTGAGCTGGTTGAGGATCAGCTGGGCGCGCGGCGCCTCCTGGCGCAGGGCGCCGAGGATGTCGCCCCACAGGCCGCCCTCCTGCTCACGGGCGAGCTGCGAGCGGGTGCGCTCGTGCCGCGCCTCGCGGCTGTCGATGAGCAGGGCGGGGGCCGAGGCGGGCTGGAAGGTGCGCAGCGCGACGTCGCAGTCGAAGACGGCGAGGGCGTCGCGGGCCCGGGCGAGGTAGGCCGCGGCGGCCAGTTCCGTCTCCCGGTCGACCGGATCGAGGTGGGCGGTGAGGGTCGCGGGATCGAGGTCGGCGACGGTGGCCTCGGGCCTGATCTCGGGCAGCCGGTGGACCAGCTCGCGGTCGTACGTGTAGCCGCCGTTGACGACACCGAGCCCGGCGGCCGAGGCGATCGCCGCGACCTGCCGGAACTCCTCAACGCTCGACGTCACCAGCACCGTGCGGTGGGTGCGTGCGAACTCGTCGAGGGTGGCGTGCCCGTCGGTCGTCTCGAACGGCAGCCAGGGCAGCAGCATCCGCAGGATCTCGTCGTCGTGCACCGCGAGCGACTTCGCGGCCAGGTGGTGCGCCTGGAGGAAGCGGGCGAGCAGGTCCGGGTCGCCGGCGGCGGCCCGCGCGATCCAGGCGCGCAGCCGCTCGGCGAGGGCGTCACGGACGGCGGTGAGGGTGTCGTCCTCGTACAGGGCCTCGCGGGACGCCGTCGGGCGCAGGCTCTCCGCGTCGACGACACAGCGGACGAAGAACGCCCACTCGGGCAGGATCTCCTCGGCCTGCTCGGAAAGGAGCATGCCCCTGACGTGCACGCGGTGGCCGTGCCGGCGCCCTGCGGGCACCGCCTCGGGCAGCACGCACGCGATGCCCTTCAGACCGACGGCCGGCAGATCCAGCTCGATGGTGTCCAGCGGCGTGAACCCGAAGACCTCCTCGCCGTACGCGGCCAGCGCACGGGAACGGGCTCCCGGTGTCGGATACGTGCGCGACCAGGGCGCGGGCTCGGGGTTGACGGGTGAGCCGGGTCCGCCCGTGCCGTCGTCGAACGTCACCGGGTGCCGCAGCAGCGAGCCGAAGTGCCCGGCCAGCGCGCGTACTTGCGTCGGCCTCGTCCACTCGCCCGCGTCGGAGCGCGGCGTCAGGGTGACGGTGGTGCCGGGCCGGGGGCGGGCGGCGGCGGGCAGCACGCGGACGGTGTAGCTGCCGTCGCCGCGACCGCGCCACTCCACGGCGGGCGCGTCGGGGGTGCGGGCGGAGCGGCTCACGACGTGGATCTCGTCCGCGACGAGGAAGCAGGAGAGCAGGCCGATGCCGAACTGGCCGATGAAGTCGCCGCGTTGCTCCGCGATGCGGTCGGCGCGCTTGCTGCTGCGGCCGATCGTGGCGAGGAAGGCGTGCACGTCGGTCTCGGTGAGACCGACGCCGTCGTCCTCGACGCGGACCACCGACCCGTCGGTGTACAGCCGGATGCCGAACGCGTCGGCGGGGGCGTCCGGTTGGAGGGCCCGCCGGGCGGTCAGCGCGTCCACCGCGTTCTGCAGCAGTTCGCGCAGGTAGACGCGGGGGCTTGAGTAGAGGTGATGGGAGAGGAGGTCGACGAGGCCGCGCAGATCCACCTGGAAGGTGCGGTCGGCGCCGGCCGGGCTCGCGGCGGTTTCGGGCAGAGTCATCGGGCAGTCCGGTGGTGTCGAGGGGCGAGAGGTGACGTGCGGGGCCGGCGCGGGCTCAGGCGCGGCGGTGGTGCCGGGCGAACTGCTTCTCGGGCTCCGCGAAGTACTCCCAGGGCCAGCTGGTGTACGCGCCGTCGAGCGCCTGGAAGACGCGCCGCACCGTGTGACGCTCGTCGGCCAGCGACAGGGCCATGGCGAAGATGTTGAAGTCGCGCTGCCAGCCGAGCCGCCGCACGTAGGCGGGGTGGAGGATGCTGTGATCGGCCGCTTTGCGCAACTCGTCCCGGATGGCCGGGGTCTGGAGGCAGTCGCCGTTGTCCGACTCGACCCACTCCTCGATGTGCGCCATGGCGATCACACAGCCGAGCCGGTGTCCCTGCGGGGTGTGGGCCAGCGCGTCGCGGGCGAACGCCAGGGCCTGGCCCGGCTCACCGGCCCAGCGGGGCTGCAGCTGCGACACCCACGCGAGGTGCGTCTCCAGGTCCAGCGGCTCCCGGCGCAGGGCCGCGTGCAGCCGCGCCACACCGGCGTCGGGGCCCACCGACATGCCGCGGCCGGAGATGAGGAGGCGGCCCCACGGCGTGACCCACTCCGGCCGCAGCTCGGCGGCCTCGAACAGCTGCTCCTCGGCGATGCGCAGCCGCTCGTAGAAGACCCGCCACTGCTCCCGCGAGACGTTCACGGCACGGTCGGAGGTGCGGGCCTCCCAGCCCCAGATGATGTGGCGCGCCCCGGATATCAGCAGGGCCGTCGCCCGGTGCTCCTTGTCCTCCTCGACGGCCCGGCCGATCCAGTCCTGCACGCCGTCGACGTCGGCGAGCTCGCCGAGGACGTGATCGTCGCGGCCGATGTCGAAGGGGGCCAGCGCGGCCTTGACCGCCTCCCAGTCGCCCGCCTCGGCCGCCGCCACCAGCGCCGCCACCCGCTCGTCGCCGAGCGCGCGCAGCGTGTACGTCCCGTTCTTCCCCCTGCGCGGGACGGGAAGGGCATGGGGGTCCGTCCCCGGGCCCCCCGGTCTCTCCCCGCCCCTGCCGAACAGCTTGCCGAGCATGCCGCGCCCTCCCCTGGTCCGCGTGATCGTCCGCCGCAGCATAAGCGGCGCCACCGTCATCGCTTCCACAGGGTGTTCACGGCTGCTTCACATGGCGGTACCTTCCGGTAGATCCCGAAGAACATGCCCGTCCGGCTCGTAGGCGTAGGCGTAGGCGTAGGTGTAGACGTCGTCGTCGAGGAAACAGCCGTACCGCAGCCGGTCCGCGACCTGGGCGGGGAGCCCGGCCCGCTCCGGGGTCGTTGACGTCGGGTTGTACGCGCATAGGGGGGCTGTCCTTCACCACGGGAGGAAGAGAGAAAAGGGAGTGCCGACGCGCGAACGCATCGAGATCAGCCAGTTGGCCGGGCGCTTGACGGATCTTCGACCCGGCGCGGGGAAGGAGCGCCCGGTACCCGCCCCCCGCACGAGGTGCGGAGGGCGGGTTCACGCGAAGACCGGCAATCACCGGGTACGGCTGGCCGGTCCGGCTCAATAGGCGTAGCTGGACTGGCTGTTGCCCGCCGTGACGCGGGTGAACGGGTTCGCCTGCTCCGCCTCCTGCGGGAAGACCGTGACGAACTGGTCGTTGTCGTTGAGGTGGTGGGTGAGGTCGTCACCACTGCCGAGCTGGCCGTGGTTGTTCAGTCCCCAGCCGATGATGTCGTTGGTGGTGCCGCCGCCGGCGGAGCGCACGGCGAGGCCGTAGCCGCGTCCCGCCGAGATCGCCCGCACCGAGGGCAGCTCGATGGCCTCGTGCGCGCTCGTCCGGTTGGTCTTCGTCCCGTCGGCGAGCTGCCCGTTCTCGTTGCTGCCCCAGCCGTACACCTTGTCGTCGGAGTAGAGGGCGTAGGCGTGGTCGTAGCCGGCGACGATGTCCCGGGCCGTCGGGCCCGTGCCCTGGGTCGCGTCCGTTCCCGTGCCCGTCCCGGTGTCCGTTCCGCCCGGCTGGTCGGCCGAGTTGACCGGCCCGCCCTGGCCCGCGGGCAGGCCCTGGACCTGAACCGGCTTGTTGCTGAACTTCACGTCGTCGCCCTCCTTGTTGATGCCGAGCTGCCCCTTGGTGTTGTCGCCCCAGGCCCAGACGGTGCCGTCGGACTTCACGGCGAGGCTGTACTCGCACCCGGCGGCGATCTTGACCACGCCGGTGAGGTCCGGG
The DNA here is from genome assembly GCF_040683555.1 of Streptomyces sp. NPDC093510. Classification (NCBI taxonomy): domain Bacteria; kingdom Bacillati; phylum Actinomycetota; class Actinomycetes; order Kitasatosporales; family Streptomycetaceae; genus Streptomyces; species Streptomyces sp. NPDC093510. Next base: position 193,564 of record NZ_JBFBEE010000010.1, on the reverse strand, counting down.
ACTTCGACGGGCGTGTTGTGGTCCTCGTTCGTCTCGTCGTCCTTGCCGGTACCGGTGCCGAGCTGGCCCTTGTCGTTGAGGCCCCAGGTCTGCACGGTGTTCTTGTCGGTGAGGAGCATGCTGTGGTTGCAGCCGGCCGCGACCTGCTTGCCGCCGTGCATGCTCTGGACCAGCTGGGGAACCGACCGGTTGTCGTTCGTGTGGTCGCCGACCTGGCCCTTGTCGTTGAGGCCCCAGGCGTAAACACCGTCGGCCTTACCGGAGTTCACGCGCAGCGCGAGCGCGTGCTGGCCGCCCGCCGCCACATCGACGATGCCGTTGAGCTTGGGCACCTTGCCCAGCGCGGCGTTGTGGTCGGGGTCCGTCGGACCGGTGCCGAGCTGGCCCTTGTCGTTCTGGCCCCACGTCCAGACGGACCCGTCATTGCGCAGGGCCACACCGAAGCCCCAGCCGTCGGTGGTACCGCCGCCGGCCGCGATCTCGAACACGTCCTGCTTGGGCAGGGAGGGGATCGGGGCCGGGGCGTACCGGTCGGGGGACGTCGAATTGCCGAGCTGACCACCGGAGTTGGCGCCCCACGCGTACACCAGCGGGTCGTGTCCCTCGGCGGGGAGAGCCGGGGCCGCTGCCGCTCCCAGAGCGGTCGCGGTGGCTATGACGGTCAGGGCAGCGCGCAGGCGCAGCCCACGGGTCTTTGCGTTCATGGGAGTTCCGTTCGTTCGGGCACCACGACGTAAGCGTGGCGCCGCAGTTGGAGGAGCAGCCACTCGAGTCGTGGCGTCCAGCAACATGCTTGCCGCGTTCGAACCGCTTTTCGGCCTGCGGAAGCCAGAGTTCACGCCTTTGGGGGGACGCCCAAAAACCCTGGCTACGCCAAAGCCCGGACGCCTACGGCCAGTCGGCCCCTTCCTGGGGCCAACTGGCGCACCGCGCAGCGCAGGTCGAATGGCGAAGACGGCCGAGCTGACGGAATGTGAGAGCGGCGGCCCCCACCGTGGTGTGGCTCAGACGCCGCCGACTCCCCCAAAACTCCGAAGGAGAACCATGCGTGTTGCCGTTGTGTGCCGTGCCCTGCTCGCGGCCGGAATGGTCACGGTGGCGGGTGCCACCGCCCTGGCCCTGGGCCTGACTCCGGCCGCCGCCGTGCCTACGGCCGGGGCCGCCGAGGCCGTGGTGGCCAAGGCGGAGGAACCGCCGCCCGCCACGTTCAGCGCCGCCCCCGAGCCCGACACCCAGACCGCGCCCCCGCCCTCCGATGCCCCGAAGCCCAAGCCGCCGGAGGTCGACAAGAAGTCGCCCGTTCCCTCGCCGCCGGACACCGACCCCTGCTCACCCGGTGGCATCAACGGCATTCCGTCGAGCAGCGCCTGCTCGGACGTCGGGAAGAACAAGCAGGCCAAGGACAAGTGCCAGGTGGAGAACTTCCATAAGTGCAACCGGCCCATCAGTGGCGAGGCCCAGGACGCCCAGAAGAAGGATCAGGACGCCCACGTCCAGGAGCAGACGGACTTCGGGAACGTCACGCGGTCCGCGGCCCCCGCCGACGGAGTGACGCAGCAGTGCCACGCCACCTCCGGCATGCGCGACCGGCTCTCCGACGACCAGGTCATCGTGCCGCAGTCGTCCTGGTGGGCCTGTTGAACACCCGGACAACCCAGTCCCCGCTTCCCTCACTTCGTCCAAGGAGACCTTCATGCCACGACGCACCACGACCTACTGCCTGTCGGCGCTGCTCGGCGGCTCCCTCGTGCTGAGCACCCTGCCCGGGGCCGCGTTCGCCGCGGAGGCGGTGGGCGCGCGGATCGAGAACCCGGATCTCGCCAGTCCCACCGTGTCCGCGGGAACCGTCCAGAAGGTGGCGCCGAACAAATGGGACGGCAAGAACACCCAGCTGTTCTCGGCGAGCCGGGCGGGCCACGGCGGCGGACTGCAGGCGGCCTCGCTCAGCGACGGCTCGGCCGGCACGCTCAGCACCCGCCTGTGGCGTGTCCAGAAGGGCTCCACGGTCACCGTGACGTGGGACGACAGCCCCAGTCCGCTCACGAACTGCGGTACGGACGACCCGAAGAAGGGCCAGGAGTACCGGGTGTCCGTCGCCGGTGAGGGCAACTCGGCGCAGACCGTCACCACGGAGACCACCACCGCGAGCAAGCCCCACTGGCACGAGGGACGCTCGTACTCCTTCACGGCCGCGGAGAACAATCCGCGGATCAGCTGGGCCTACCAGAAGGCGTCCGCCTGCGGCCCGCTCGTCACGCGCTTCCATGCCACGCAGGACCCGGCGCCGGTGCCGTACGACCTCAAGAAGGCACGGCTTCCCATGCCGCAGGCGTACCAGGGACGCGAGCCGGTCGAACCCCGCATCGTGATCCAGGACTGCCTCGGGGGCCCCAGGACCTGTCACTTCGAGAAGGACGACCGCTACTCCTACCGGTACTACGACCGGCCGCGCATGGTCGGCCAGGCGTACATCAACTGCACCCGCAACGCCATCACCGACCAGCGCCCGGTCAACTGGGAGGAGCTGCCGTACGACAACGTCACCCAGTACTTCTCGCAGCGCAAGAACGACCAGCAGACGCCGCAACAGCAGACGCCGCAACCGCAGCCGCCGGGACCGCAGGGTCTCCAGCAGCAACAGCAGTCCGCCCCGCAGCAGCCGCACCAGACCGATGTGCGCAAGGGGTACGAGAACATCGCCACCCAGATCGCGGCCGGCTTCACCCGCGCCGACGGCAACCCGCTGGAGATGGGCACGAACAACCCGCTGCTCTACGGGCGCAAGGAACAGCGCACGGCGTCCGTCACGGTCCAGCCGGGCGAGGTGAGCTGGATCGAGGTGCAGGCGGCCAGGGAGCGGATCGCGGGCACGCTGATCCACGACAGCAAGAACGAGCGGATGGACGTCTTCGCCGATCTGCCGTCCGGCTCCTTCGGCGACCGCTTCTACCAGCGCACCGGCCCGATGAGCAAGGTCGAGCTGACCCGGTGCGGCGACGCCCGTGACAACGCCCGCACCCCGGACAACACCGTCGGCGCGCCCACCCTGCGCAAGGTTCCCCACCTGGTGCCGGCCGGTGAGGCGCCCAAGGGGCGCAAGACCCGCACCGTCCCGCTGACCGTCGACCACCCCTCCACCCGGGACTGAGGAGACCGCGCCACCTCTCCTGATCTCTCAGGACATCAGCAACGAAAGGACACAGTCATGGTTCACACCGCGCGTTCCTCCCAGCACCGCCGAGCGGCGACCCGCCGCATGCTCGTCCTGGTCCCCGTCCTGTCCGCCCTGTCCCTGACCGCCGCCCTCCCCTCCGCGGCGGCGCCACGGAACGACAAGATCGGCGACTACGGCATCGAGAAGATGCCGAAGGCGCGGGCGTTCGACGGCAAGAAGCCCCTGAAGTCGGTGCACGAGGTGACCTCCTTGTGCGGCCACACCAAGCGCTACGCCTGCACGTTCAAGTTGGACCCCCAGCGCAAGCGCGAGTTCACCAGCGCCGTCTACTCGGTGTCCAACGGCGCCATCAACTGCACCAACGCGGACATGTCCATCAAGCGCACGGTGAAGCTGGAGACCTCAAGCTCCGACAACATCGGCGGTGAGGTCTCCGGCAGCGCCACCATCGAGGGCACGGCCTGGACCGACAACGAGGTCAGCGGCTCGACCACCGGCGAAGTCCAGGCGCAGCAGACCCTCCAGGACGCCACCACGGGCAGCGCCACCACGACGAACACGAGCAAGAGCAGTGAGACCAACCACTCGGCACCCAAGGACAAGGGCCCCAACCAGGACTCCACGTCGGAAAGCACGGCGTCCACGAGCGCCACGCTGTCGAACACGCTGACCGGCACGGCCCAGATGACCGAGAAGCTCAGCACGACCGCGGCGTTCAAGAGCCTCATCCACCTGGCCCTGCGCGGCGCGTTCACCGCCGCGTTCAAGGGGACCTGGAGCCACACCTGGAGCATGACCAACTCCGAGGAGACCGAGGTCTCGTTCACCTTGAAGCCCAACGACGAGATCCAGTTCGGCGCGCTCAACTCCATGTCCCGCATCGTCGGCGACCTGAGCGTCGACGGCACCGGGAAGCTGGTCAAGGACATCGCGGTGGACGGCCCGTCGACCACGAACTCCTCCACCGTCGTGGCGCAGACCTACACCAACCCCGACAAGTGCCAGAGCGTGCGCCCGTCCGGTGCCACCGCGAAGCAGCCGGACGACAACGGTGGGGGCCAGAAGGCGAAGCCGCGGGCCGGCGCCGACCAGCGCCGGCTCACCGGGACCTACCGGCTGGAGAAGGGAGGCGCCTGGCGGAAGGTCGGCTGACGTGGGAACCGCACGGGCGGCCGGAGTCGCCGGCATCCGGCCGCCCGTGCACGGAATTCCCCGGTAGCGCGGCGCATCGGCATCGTTAAACTGGTCCGGACACCACTTCCATTCCGACGCACGCCCTTTTGTGCTCTCGTGCCGCGGGGGCCGCATATTCCCGAGGAGGGAAGGTGCAGGCATGGGTTCGTCCGCTGGGTCCCCTGGTGCTGCTGTTATGTCTTGTGCTGAGCGGATGCGGCAGAGAGGGAAGTGTTCCCGGCAGCGTCGGAGCACTTACGGGTAGCGATCCGAGCCTCGAGTATCCGGTCGGTATGACCCGCGTCCTCGCGAAGAAGACCATAACCATCGGCGTGAAGTCCGACCACCCGTTCATGGGCTTCGAGGATCCGGTGACGGGACAACGTTCGGGATTCGACGTGGAGATCGCGAAAATGGTGGCGGCGTATCTGGGATTCGGGCCGCGCGAGATCGAGTGGAAAACGGTGGCTCCGCAAGTGCGGGAGATCTCGATATCCAAGGGGGACGTCGACCTCTACGTGGGTGCGTACACGATAAACAGCGAAAGGAAAAAGCAGGTCTCCTTCGCCGGTCCCTATTATCTCGGCGGGCAGGATCTCCTGGTCGACAAGGACGACCGGAGTATCCGGGGACCGGAGGAACTGCGCGGAAAGAAGGTCTGCACGGTGACCGGATCCACTCCGTACCAGCGGATAAGGCAGCCGGAATACGGGGCGACCGTCGTGTCCCACGACAGTTACGCGCACTGCGTACAGGACCTCGTCATGCACGTGGTGGACGCCGTCACCGCGGACGACACGATCCTGAAGGGATACGCGGCGCAGAACGAGGGCCGTCTGCGGGTCATCGGCCGGCCCTTCTCCGAAGAGTTCTACGGCGTGGGCCTCGCACGGCAGGACGCGGCCCTTCGCGACGCAGTCAATGACGCACTCGAACACCACGTCCGCAACGGCAACTGGCTCCGGGCGTACCGCGCCACCCTCGGCCGCTCCGGCGTTCCGGCGCCGACACCGCCGCCGGTGCAGCGGTACTGATCCGCGAGGGCCGTCAGCCGACGGCATCCCGTCGGGCCGCTCACCGTCACGGCCCCCGTCAGCCTGGAGGCGTCCATGGACGTGCTGACCGACAACGCCGGCCTGTTCTGGCAGGGCTTCATGGGCACCGTCCGGCTCATGTGCCTGAGCACGCTGCTCGCACTGGCCCTGGGAATCCTGCTCGTCTCCCTGCGCATCAGCCCGGTGCCGCTGTGCCGCGGGCTCGGTGCGACGGTGGTGACGGTCCTGTGCAACACCCCGCTCACCGTCCTCTTCTTCGGGGTGACGCTCGGACTGCCGATGCTGGGCCTCACCGGGGCGGACTACTTCACGCTGGCCGTACTGGTGATGGGGAGCTACGCCTCGGCGTTCGTGTGCGAGGCGCTGCGCTCGGGCGTCAACACCGTGGAGACAGGGCAGGCCGAAGCGGCACGGAGCCTCGGCATGTCCACCATGCAGGCGGCGGTGCTCGTCGTCTTCCCCCAGGCCGGGCGGGCTGCGGTGCCTCCGCTGGGCAACGTCGTGATCACTCTGGTCAAGAACTCCGCGCTCGCCGGCGGCTTCAGCGTCTACGAGCTGTTCAGCACCGAGAAGACCCTGGTGGAGCGGGGTTACGCGGTGGCGGCCGTCTTCTTATGGGTGACCGTCGCCTATCTGGTGCTGATCGCGGTGATCAGTACCGGCTTCCGTCTGCTGGAGCGTCGTCTGGCGGTGCCCCGATGACATCCGCCCTGTTCGAGACCCCGGGCCCGCGCGCCCGCCGCCGCCACTTCTGGTACGCGGTGCTTGTGGCTTCGGTGACCGGCGGCGCGATTTGCTGGGCGCTCCTCCGGTTCGCGGACGCCGGGCAGTTCGACGCGCGGATGTGGGAGGCGTTCGGATATCGCGGCGTGCAGCTGCGCATCCTCACCGGCGTGGTGGACACCTTCAAGGCGTTCGTCCTCGCGGTGGTGCTCTCGCTGCTGCTGGGGCTCCTGTTCGCGGCAGGGCGGCTCTCGGCGCACCGGTTCCTGCGCTGGCCTGCCGGGGCGCTGGTGGAGTTCTTCCGCGCGGTGCCTGTGATCATCACGGTCTTCGCCCTGTACGCCACCGACCTGCTGCGCACCTGTGTCACGGCCGTCGCCGACCTGCTGCGGAAGAGCCTCGGGGCCCCGGGCGAATGGCTCGCGACGAATTTCGCGAGCCCCACGCTGTGGGCCCTGGTCATCGGCATCGCCCTGTACAACGGGGCGGCGCAGGCGGAGATCCTGCGGGCGGGCGTCGGCGCCGTGCCCAAGGGGCAGTTCGAGGCCGGGTACGCGCTGGGGATGCGCAAGACACAGGTGATGACGGTGGTGGCCCTGCCCCAGGCGGTGCGGACCATGCTGCCGAGCGTAATCAGCCAAATGGTGGTGACGCTGAAGGACACCTCGCTCGGCTTCTTCATCATGTACGAGGAACTCCTCTATGCCGGAAAACTCCTGGCGCAGAACACGGCGACTCCTTCCGGCTACCCCTATCTACCCGTTCTGTGCGTGGTCGGTTCGCTGTACATCATCACGTGTCTCCTCCTTTCTTATGCGGCCCGCCGCATTGCGGCAGGTCATATGTTGACCATGACCGGAATGGTACGGAATCGACGGGCGCGGTCGCGCGGTAGTTTCCCCGAAGAAGTCGAAGGGAAGTGAAAACTTATCCGCAGACGGAAGGAATCGGCATGACCGAATCTGTCGAATTGGTGGAAGATCTCTACCCCACGCGTGTCGAGTCCGAGTCGGTGCCTTTTCGACGTCACCATCCGGTGGTGTGGGGCGACGGTTCACCGGGCCCGCTGTCCTCCGATGAAGTGGCGGGATACGACAGGGACGGATTCCTCGCATTCGGCGCGCTCCTCGACTCCACCGAAGTGCGGGAGTGCCGGGAGGAAATACGGCGCATGGCCTCGGACACCGCACTGCGGTCCTCGGGGCGGGTGGCTCCCGAACCGGACTCCGACGAGATCCGTTCCCTCTTCGAGGTGCACCGGCTCAGCGAGGTCTTCAGGCGTGTGGTCCAGTCGGGTCGCCTCGCCGACCGGGCCCGGCAGATCCTCGGTTCGGACGTCTACGTCCACCAGAGCAGGGTCAACTACAAAGCGGCTTTCGACGGCTCGAAGTTCGGCTGGCACTCGGACTTCGAGACGTGGCACTCCGAGGACGGCATGCCCGCACCCCGCGCGCTGAGCTTCTCCGTCGCCCTGACGGACAACCTGCCGTTCAACGGGCCGCTCATGATCATTCCTGGTTCCCAGCGGACCTTCGTGCCCTCGGTGGGCCGCACTCCGCCCGGCTATCACAAGCTTTCGCTGCTGGGGAAGAACCTCCCGGCCGGTCCTGCCGACCGCACCGCCGTGACGACGCTGGCCGAACAGCACGGCGTCCGGCAGTTCACCGGACCGGCCGGCTCTGCCGTCATGTTCGACTGCAACTGCCTGCACGCCTCCGGAGGAAACGTTTCACCCTTTCCCCGGACGAACCTCTTCGTCGTCTACAACAGCGTCGACAACGCGCTGACCACGCCGTACGCGGCCTCCGAAGTACGTCCGGGATACCTCGCCGAACGGGACGTCACACCGGTGCCCCCGTCCGCAGACCCGCCGCGTCGATGAGCCTCGCCACTTCGAGCGTGGTGTAGCCGCGCTCGAAGTGCCGCGGCTCGGACAGCATCAGAGAGACGAGATCCAGCAGCAGCCGCGCGTACGCCTCACCCGTCCCGGGCCAGGCACCCGCGTCGAGCATCCAGGGCGCGCTGTCCGCCGTCGCCTCCGTCCTTCCCGCACGGATCAGCGATTTGGAGAGCTTGGCGCCGGACGTCGAGAGCACCACCGGCGTGAACAGGCGCACCGGGAGCAGCGCCCCGGGGCAGCACAGGAACGCCTCGTCGAGCAGGCGGCACCCCGCCGCCCAGTCGGCTCCCTTGACCACCACGGCCAGCGCGTCCTCCCGTGCCGCGACCCGCTCTTTGAGGAGGTTGCGGTGGAGCGTGCCCGAGCTGATGTACGCCCCGTCCGCCCCCTCGTCGTCGGCCCGCACCCGGACCGTGTACGCGCCGTGGTCCAGGCAGACCGCCGCGAGCTCCGCGTGGTCCGGCCCCGCTGTGAGCAGTTCGGTGGCCTCGCCCTGTTTCTGCGCCCAGCCGCACCGCGGGCACGGTGGGCTCATCGGCACCTTGCCGTGCGACGGCGCGAGCACCCACCGCAGGGCGTCCATCCGCAGCAGCGAGTCGAGGAACTCCTGCCGGAAGTCCCGCCGGCTCTGCTGCCGGGTGTACGTCTCGATCTCGTAGGGCACGCCCGTGGCCGCGGACAACGCGTCGAAGAAGCCCCCGTAGTAGGTCCGGGTCAGTTCGTCGACCCGCTCACCGCCCAGGGTGTGGTGGAAGGAGCGCTCGTAGAGCGTTCCGGTCCGCGGGCACCGGCGCGTCTCGCAGGCGGAGTTGTCCAGGGCGCCGAACCGCAAGGTCACCTCGACACCGAATCTGTCCCGGGCCACCTGCGCGAGAAGGAAGGCGGAGGCCTGCATGACGCTGGTGCCCAGGTGCGGGGCGCCGTTTATCTGGACACCGGCGTATAAGGACACACGCTGGTGCCCGGTCGCCAGCAGCCGTGGGCGGATGAAGTCGACGCTGTGTTCGACGGCGCCGGTGGTGACGCTGACGGGTGAGACGGGCACGACCCGAGTGGTGTCCATGAACGGCCTCTCTGCTTGATGGGGCGTGCTGCCCTCCGGCCAGGGGAGGGCTGCTGCGGTCACCAGTGATGGCGGACGGTGGACTGCGGCAGGTCCACGACGCGCAGGGGACCCGCCCACCGCGGCGAGGCCCACTCGTCCAGGGCCTCGAGGCGGCTGGTGCGGGAGCGGGCGGCCGTATGCAGAAGGTCCATGAGGCCCTCACCGGTCAGCCGTCCCGTCCGGGCGCCGTCCTCGGTGGCCTTGCGGCAGGCCAGGCCGACGATGAAATAGGCCAGGGGGTACGGGCCCGAGCGCCAGACCACCGCCTCGCCCCGCTCCTCCAGGAGAAACACCTGATCGGGATGGTCCCGGGTGAAGTCCCCGAAAGGCAGCGGGCACAACGTGACGGCGTGCACGGCGAAACCGGCCGCTTCCAGCATTCCGACCGCCTTACGGGGACTGGAGTAGCTGCCGATGGTGATCCCCAGGCCGTCTCCCAGCGCACGGCCGTGCGTGATGACCGCGGGGATCAGCTTGAGACCGTCCGTTCCCCCGCCGACGGACCGGCGCAGGGCGTCGGCCTCGGCGGTGAGCGGGACGTAGGGCGGATTGCTGGTGACGACGACGGGGGGACGGAGCGGGACGGGGGCGGTGGCCAGCAGCTCGGCGGGGGACAGCGCGGTGAAGTCGCCCTGCGAGAAGGTGACGGGACGGTCGTCGCCGGACGAGGCGTAGTGCTTGCGCGCCCAGGCCACGGTGTCCTCTCCCGAGTCGATGCCGTGGACGCGGGCCGCTCCCGCGCGGGCCATGGCCGCCGCGGCGGCACCGCTGCCGGACCCGAGGTCGAGGACGAGGCAGCCCTCGCGTATGAGGTCCTGCGCCACCCAGACACCCATCTCGGTGTCGGCCGGTTCGAAGAAGACCTGCGGCGACGAGGGCGGGTCCAGGTCACGCGGAGTCAGATGCCGGTAGGCGGTGACACGGGTCGGCTGCACGGGAGGACCTCGATCCGTGTGAAGGGGGACGGGTGAGGAGGGTCGGGGGAACGGGGCGGTGCGTGGCGGGTCACTTCGCCTTGGCGGCAGGTCCGCTCACCCACTCCAGGACCGCCATGGCCCCGGCGAGTTTCATGGCCGCCTGGGTCCAGGCGAGGGACCGGGGCCCGTCAAGGACTTCACCGGCGACCTCGTCGCCGCGGTGGGCGGGCAGATCGTGCATGAACAGGGCCTGCGGCCAGCGGGCCAGCAGGGAGGCGTCCACGTGGAAGGGACGGAACGTCTCACGCCAGTCGGGGTCGGGCTTCGCGGTGCCCGTCGTCTGCCAGCGGGTGGTGTACACGACGTCCACGTGATCGGGCACAAGCGCCGGATCGTGCACCTCCTCAAGGACGGCGCCCATGGCCGCGGCTCTGCGCGACGCCGTTGTCAGCTCCTCTTCCGGCAGTCCGTAGCCGGGCGGGGTGCTGAAGGTGACCCGGGCCCCCGGCACGCTCGCCAGGGCATGGGCCAGGGCCACCGCCGTGTTGTTGCCCTCGCCGACGTAGAGCACGCTCACTCCGGTCGGATCGCCGACCGCCAGGTGCAGGGTGGCGAGGTCGGTCACTCCCTGGGTGGGGTGCTCCTCGGCCGCCATCGCGTTGACCACCGGGAGGCCGCCCTGGCGGGACAGCTCACGCAGCTCCTCCAAAGGCCCGGCGGTGCGCGCGACCAGCAGGTCGAGCATGCTGCCGAGGACGCGCCCCGTGTCGGCCACCGACTCACCGGTGTTCAACTGCAGATCCTGGGGACCGTACGTGACGGGAACGGCGCCCAGTCGGATCGCGCCGACGGTGAAGGCCGTACGCGTACGGGTCGAGGTCCTGGTGAACAGCACGCCCGCGGCGCTGCCCGCCAACGGCCGGTCGTGTGCGCGCTGGTCCCGGAAGAGCTCCACCGATCGCGCGGCGAGTTCGCCGATCACGGCCGGTTCCACCTCGGCGAGGGAGAACAGTCCGTGTGCCGGAACAGGGCCGGGCCGTGCCAAGTGGTGGTCCATGCTGTCCCTTTCAGTAGAGGGCCAAGGTCCGGCCGAGGCCCAGGCGGGCGGCGGCGCCGTGTACCGCGCCCAGCAGGCCGACGTCGAGGACGGCCATGCCGAAGGGGTTGCTGACGACGTGGGACACGGTGGGCCGGACGGGGGGCCGCTCACCGGTGAGGACCTGGCCGAGGGTGCCGCTCAGGGGCCGGGCGGGGGAATCGGGTTCCGTGGGCGGGCCGTCCGTGATCCGGCCCTCCCGCATCAGGCGGCCAAGGACTCTGCGGGGGTTCTCGGCGACCAGAGCGACGTCGTCCACGAACACGGCCTGTGCCTCCAGGAAGGCGTCGGGCAGCAGGTCGGCCAGAGACACATGGGCGACGAAGGTGCCGGGCGCGAGCCACGCGGCCGGCAGGTATCCGCGGTCGGCGGTGGTCGTCGTCACCACGACCGGTGCGGCGGCCACCGCCTCCCGGGCGCCCGGTTCCACCCGGACGGTGAAGTGCGGATGCCGTCCGCGTATCCAGTCGGCCAGTTCCCCGGCACGCCGTGCGTCGGTGTCGTAGAGGTGTACGCGCGTCGCCTCGGGAAACGTCGTGGCCAGCAGCCCGACATGGACGCGGGCGAGCGTGCCGCAGCCGAGGAACGTCGTCGCGTCCCACCGCTCGGGGCCGATGTGCCGCAGGCTCACCATCGTGTAGGCGGCCGTGCGGGCCGCACTCAGCCAGCCCGCCTCGGCCAGCACGCGCGGCCGTGCGGTGTCCGGGTCGAAGAGCATGGCCAGGCCCGCGGCCCGCTCCCGTCCGTGGGACGGGTTGCTCGTCGCGGCGTTGATGAGCTTCATCCCCCGCAGCGGGGGACCGCCGTCGACCTCCACCGCGCCGAGCATGGCCAGCGAACGGCAGTACGCACCTTCGCCGTTGGTCCAGGGCAGATAGCCTTCGGCGGGCAGTTCCACCCGGCCCTCGGCGTGCCGGCGCAGCACCTGCGTGATCTCCGCGCACACGTCCACGTGCGCGAGGCAGGCGAGCACCGCTTCCCTGTCGAGGAAGAGGAGTTGCTCCGACATCGTCGCCTCTCGGTTCGCGCGGTCCTCGGCGTCCGGGTGGTTCACGGCAGCAGGCCGGCGGCCTCGAACGCCTCGGCGCCGCCCGGCACGGCCATGGCCCCGACTTCCTGGAAGAGCCGCACGGCGTGCCGGGACGCCCTGCGGATGCCCCGGTCGACCGCGGCCGGCGGATAGGAGTCGCGCACGATGTCCTCGACAGCCGACGGCGCGAGTCCCGCGGCGGCCAACGACGCGCGGACGGGCCGCAGATCGGGGAGCAGGCTGCACCGGATCAGATCGGGCAGGCACCGGGCTATACGGCCCCGGGACCCGGCGGACTCCTGCGTCCACAGCTCACGGAAGAACTGGGCGAAGAACGCGTGGTGCCAGCCCTCGTCCTTGGCGTGGTCCCTGACGATGTCCCGGACGACGGTCAGCACATCGGGGTCCTTGGGTATCTCGTTGAGCACCGCGGTGATGAGCGTCTCGAAGACCACGACCTGCAACAGCTGGGCCAGGGCCGGCTCGTACGGCAGGGCCTCGGTACCGATCGCGTCGAGCCGTTGCAGGAAAGGACCGAAGTCGTAGTCCAGCGGCGTCACCTCGGAAGCGTCGGAGACCTGCTGGACGACGTCCAGGCTGTACAGGGAGTGGTACCCCTCGTCGCAGTAGATGCGGTACGCGTCCAGCCGGACGGCGACGTCCGTGTCGACCCCGCACCGGTTGCCGGCGATGCGTTCCGTGGCACGGTTCACCACGCGCGTCTCGAACTGGGCCGTGAAGCCCAGGTACTGGAAGAGGTGCCGGGCGAGGAGCTCCCTGCGCTTCGCCTCACCGAGTGCGGCCACCCGCGGATGGTCCAGGTAGGGCACCAGGGCCGGGGGGAAGAAGGCGCGCCCGGTCGCCACCTCGTCGGCCAGACGGCGCCGGGGGCCGCTGCGGACCCCGGCACGCTGGTACCAGTCCCGTTCCTGCGTGCTCACTGGAGCGTCACCTCACCTTGGACTGGGCCCTCCACAAGGCCCCTGACAGTGACTCCTTCGGCCACGTCGACGGGGGCCAGGGCCTGCCTGGAGCGCCACAGCGGTGAGTAGACGGTGTCGAGGTAGCGGTCCCCGCCGTCCGGGCACAGGCAGGCGATGTCGGTGCGTCCCGGGTTCTCGCGGAACAGCCGCAGAGCCGCCGCGACGAGCGCACCCGAACTGGAGCCCACGGTGATGCCGGTCACCTCCTCCAGCCACAGACACGCGCTGACCGCTTCCGGCGGACCGACGTGCACGGCGGGCCGGTACCCGTGCGGAAGGAAGGACGACCTGCGGCTCGCGCCGATCCCCGAGAGCACACGTTCACCCGGTATGTCGCCCAGGGCGAGCGAGCCGACGACGTCCACCCCGACCAGTTCCCAGTCCGGTTCGTGGGCGAGGACGTAGTCGCGGAAGCCCGCCAGCGTGCCACCGGTGGACACCGCCACCAGCACGCTCATCGGCTTCGCGGGCAGCTGCGCGCACAGCTCCGGCGCCGTCCACTGGGCGTGCACGGCCGGGTTGGCCGGATTGGTGTACTGGTTCGGCCACACGAGTCCCGGCTCACAGCGCACCCGCTGCGCGACATGGGCGAGGCGGTTGAGCAGGAATCCGCCGGCTCCGTCCGGCCGGTCGACCACGACGACTCTCGCGCCCATGGCGCTCATGGTGTTCTGCACCGAAGGGCTGACCCGGGGGTCCACGACGGCGGTGAAGGGCACCTGCAGAGCGGCGGCAAGGGCGGCCAGCGCCAAACCGAGATTTCCCGACGTCGACTCGATCAATCCGATCCGGGGATCAATACGGTCCTTGACATTCTGCCAGAGCGCGAACGCGGTACGCCCTTTGATCGATCCGTAGGGATTGTGCGCCTCAAGTTTCAACCAGAGCGTCCTGGGCACGCCGTTGAATAAGATACCCAGCGGTACCACCGGACTGGGAGACCAAGAGCTGCTCACGGGATCAGAGCTGCAAGGAAATCGACCCGGAGAAATTTCCAAGACGCCTCCGTGGGCATTGTCTCGCCGAGACCGGAGTTTTATGGAAACGCGGTGGCGCCCCCACTTAACAGGTTAGGTGGCCGTTCACAGCGACACAAGGAAGGAAATGCGCCACATCTCTTGATGTCACGGCCATCCATTGTCGGCATATGCCAAAGGGGAGTCATTGTGGCATGTTGTGGCAGCTGTTATTCCTGAGTCTTTTCATGCCCCGCCCGTCCGGGCCCCTCTCGCACAGCACTCGCACGCGGTCCGTCGGCTGATTCGCCACGGCATCGACCTCCACCAGGACGCGCCCCGGTGCCCCGTACGGCAATGGCAGCCTCCGCAACAGCACCCCCCGCAGCAGGTGACCCGGCGGACCGCCACACAGTGGCGCGGTACGTACGGCACGGTCCGGGTCCGCTTGCGGACCGACGACCGGCATCGGCGCACTGTCGGTGCGCGCCGGGACCGGGCCGCCACGGGGCACGGCGACAGGCAGCGCCGGGGGCCGCGCGCCTTGGGGATGGTCGTCGAGACGGTGCCGCCGCGTCCGGCCGGCCGTGGCGGCACCGGAGCCGGGCCCGTCCCGGGAAGCCCGCGCGTACGGTGCAGCCAGGCGATGGCCGCTGCCGAGATCAGCCCGAGCGCCAGGCAGCACAGCCAGGGCAGAACGGTCAGACCGGTGCGTCTGCCGAGGTCCAGGGTCCAGCCCACGAGCGCGTTGCCGCCGGCGGCGGCGAGCCCGGAGAAGACGTAGAAGATGCCGAAGTGCGTACCGGTCAGCCGGGTCGGGCCGAACAGGGGCACCAGTTCCATCGCCAGGGGATGCACGATCATGATGCCGAAGTAGACCAACAGCGCTCCGGCGATCACCGGGCAGGCGTTCCGGATCGCCGTGCCCCAGCCGTCGGGCGCTCCGAGTCCGCACACCAGCAGAGGCGGTACGAAGCCGGCGGCCGTCAGGGCGATGCCGCGGGCGATCCACGCCGGGCCGCCGCCGCGCCGTGCCAGCGCCCGGGTGACGCGCAGCTGCCAGACCATGTTGGCGAGCGCCCCGATCACCAGCACCGCGCCGGCCGCCTCCGGGCGTCCGGTCGCCTGGCGCGCCCCCTCGGGCAGCAGCAGATACACCTGGTTCTCCAGGGTGCTCATGCCTGCCATGGCCACGGCGAACGCGACGAAGATCCGGTTGCTCAGGACTTCCCGCCAGTCCTTCAGGACAGGGGTGCCGCAGCGGGGGGCCTTGCGGGCGGGCAGTGCGTACATCTGGGCCAGGCACAGGACGGCGAACACCCCGGAGGCGACGAGGGCGCAGATGCGGAAATCGACCATGAGCAGCACCCCGCCCAGGGCCAGGCCCAGCAGCGAGCCGCCGGTCGCGAAGACGTTGAGCAGCGCGAAGGCCTCCGCCCTGCGGTGCCCGGCCTCCTGGGCCAGGTAGGTCCGCACCGCCGGATAGAACAGCGCTCCGGCGAGCCCGCTCAGCGCCGAGGCGGCGAGCAGGAGTGGCAGCGTGGAACCGACCGCGAACAGCGCGAACCCCACGGTCCGCAGCATGCAGCCGAAGATGATCACACCTCGGGGCCCGAGCCTGTCGGCCGCGGAACCGCCGAGCACGAACAGCCCCTGCTGGCTGAGGTTCCGCACCCCGAGGACCAGTCCGACCAGGGCGGCCGAAAGGCCCAGATCGTGGCCGAGGTATGTCACCAGAAAAGGGATGAGGAGGTAGAAACCGACGTCCACCCCGAATTGATTGACGAGCAGCAGCCGTACCGCGAGCGGAAAGCTTCGGTATGCGCGAAGAGTTTTCATGCCAGTTCCCGTGAGAGGCCCGGGAACGAGTGAAATCCGGGCCGAGTGGGTGTGGGCGATCCGGCATGAGCAGCGGGAGATCACATTCGCTTCAATGCCATACCACTGACCACCACCGTCGATGGGGGAGAGCGGTCTTTCATATCTTCTGTGGCATCATCAACGATCCCTGAGCTGAACTCTGCACGATTTCACCAATTCTAACGTCAGCCTCTCGGCTGCACCAGGGCCCGCCTGTTTTCCCCATGGGCGGGCGAAATTCGGTCGGCGGGAGCGGAGCGGCCGGTGGCCGGAAAGCGCCCGGCCGCGCTCTACCGATGTCTTCGAATGCTCTCTACGGTGAGTCGACGATCCGCAATACCCCTCGAAGCGCACCGCGGAATTGTGTTCCCACCCTTGCTCAGGAGGCGGGTATGTCGGGCAGTACACGTACGGACACCGGATCCGCGCACACCGCGGGCCGGGTCATCCGCACCCTCGCCGGCACCGGCGAGGCCGACTCACGAGGCGACGGCGGGCCGGCCGCCCGGGCGGCGCTGAACCAGCCGCGGGCCCTGGCGGCCGACGCGTCGGGCGCTCTGTACGTCGCCGAGTGGAAGGGGCACCGGGTGCGGCGGATCGCGCCGGACGGCACCATCACCACTGTCGCGGGCACCGGTGAGCCCGGTTTCGGCGGCGACGGGGGTCCGGCAGCCGAAGCGGTGCTCAACGAACCGGGCGGCCTGGTCTGTGACGCCGCGGGGTATCTGTACGTCGCCGACTACTGGAACCACCGGGTGCGGCGGATCGCGCCGGACGGCACCATCACCACTGTCGCGGGCACCGGTGAGCCCGGTTTCGGCGGCGACGGGGGCCCGGCAGCCGAAGCGGTGCTCAACGAACCCAGGGGGCTGGCCCTGGACGGCGCGGGCACGCTCTATGTCGCCGAGTGGAAGGGGCACCGGGTCCGTGCCATCGGCACCGACGGCCGCATCACCACCGTCGCGGGCACCGGCGAACCCGGCTCAGGGCCGGACGGGGTGCCGGCCGCCAGCAGCGACCTGCACCACCCCATAGACATCGTGACGGACGCCGACGGCCGCCTGTACATCGCCGACTGCTGGTCCCACCGGGTACGGATGGTGTCGGCCGACGGCCTGGTCACGACCGTGGCGGGCACCGGGGAGCCCGGGTACGAGGGTGGTGGCGTCCCGGCCGCCGCCGGTCCGCTCCACCAGCCCCGAGGGGTCGACTTCGACGGCGAGGGCAATCTCTTCGTGGCCGATTCCCTCAATGAGTGCGTCCGCGTCGTCCGGCCGGACGGCAGTATCGCGACGGTGGCCGGCGGGCCTCCCGGTGAGGACCGGGAGGACGGCCCGGCCGCCGGGGTCCTGCTGCGTTATCCGCGGGCGGTGCGGGTGACGCGGGGCGGTGATCTCGTCATCGCCGAGACCGATCGCCACCGGGTCCGCGAAGTCACCGCGTCCCGCTGACTCGACGGTCGACGACACTGCGGTCGATGACACTGCGGTCGACGAGGGCCGCGGAGATTCGAATGCCTCATGAGACGGCTCCTTCTGGCAGCACATCACGACCGCGAACAAGCCTTGCTTCAACCATTCTGTCCCCCTTTGCTCGGTCAACTCGCGGTTGAATCAGTACGGGTTAACAAGTGGGACAGTACGAAGAGGGGGCCGTCAGCCGTCGCCTTCCGGAGCGACGGCGAGCCCTGTGGACCGCTGGAACAGGGCACCGGAATGGCGGTGCGGCAGGTCGACGATCCGCAGCAGCTCGAACCCCCGGTCGAGGTAGTACCGGTGCAGCAGACCGTTGGTCTTCCACGCCTCGAGGCGGAGCCAGGGCTTCTCCCGCTGTGCCGCCAGCAGGCCCGCCCAGTCCAGCAACCGCGCCCCCACCGACTGCCCGGCGGCCACTCTGCTCACGACCAGGTCGTGGACGTACAGGGCCGCGTCAGGGTCGTCGTCCGCCCACCATTCGAGATCGGCCTGCCGCTCCACGGTCACCGTGCCCACCAACAGGCCCTCCCGGAAGGCGAGATGACAGTCACCCGCGCGGACCGCCCCTTCCATGCGCCAACGCCGGGGCGGGTACTGCCACTGGTCGATCCCCCTGGCGGCGAGCCAGTGGCTGGCCTCCAGCCAGAGACCTTCCACCTGGTCCAGTTCGTCGACGCGCGCGGGGCGGATCCGCAGGTCGCTCATGCCGCACCCCCGTCGCCTTCGGTGCCCAAACGGTGCAGGGCCACGGCCGCGTAACAGGCGATACCGGCCGCGAGGGCGTCCTCGTCGATGTCCGCCCGGCAGGAGTGCAGGGCGGGAGCCTGCTCGGGCTCGAGCCCCGGCGGACACGCGCCCAGGAAGGCCAAGGCACCCGGCACCGCGTCCAGGACATAGGAGAAGTCCTCGGCGGTCATCGCCGGAGCGGGCAGCACGCCGACGCGCCCGGAGCCGAGCACCTCCGCCGCCGTGCGCAGCACGAACTGGGTGAACGCCGGATCGTTGCGGGTCACCGGATACCCCGTCCCGATCGACACCTCCGCCGTCGCCCCGTGGGCCGCGGCCACGCCCGCGGCGACCCGGGAGACCATCTCGTGCACCTGTACGCGTGTGTCCCGCGACAGGGTCCGGATGGTCCCGGCGAGCTCGACCGTCTCCGGGATGATGCCGGTCCCCGAGCCCGCGGTGAGGGAGCCGACCGTGACGACAGCCGGGTCGGCGACGTCGACCGTCCTGGTCACCGCTGTCTGCAGGGCAAGGACGAGCTCGCAGGCCACCGGCACGGGATCGCACGCCGTGTGCGGCGACGACGCGTGCCCGCCACGGCCTCGGACGACGATGCGCAGCTTGTCGGAGGCGGCCATCTGCGGGCCGGGGCGCAGCCACAGGCTGCCGCTCGGCAGTCCGGGCGTGACGTGCAGGGCGAACGCGGCGCCCACCTCGCCGCCGTGCCCGGTGAGCAGCCCCTCGTCGATCATGTGGCGGGCCCCGTGGTGGCCCTCCTCGCCGGGCTGGAACATGAACACCACGCGCCCGGCGAGTTCGTCGCGGCGCTCGGCGAGCAGCCGGGCCGCGCCGACGAGCATGGCCATGTGGGCGTCGTGCCCGCAGGCGTGCATGGCGCCGGGGACCCGCGAGGCGAAGTCGAGGCCGGTGGCCTCGGACACGGGCAGGGCATCCATGTCCGCGCGCAGCAGGATCACCGGGCCGTCCCGTCCGCCGTCGAGCGTCGCGGTCACCGAGGACAGCCGCCGGCCGGTGCGGAGGTCGAGGCCCAGGCCGTCCAGCGCCTCCAGGACGCGCCGCTGGGTATCCGGCACGTGCAGGCCGGTCTCCGGCCAGGTGTGCAGGGAGCGGCGCAGCGCCACGGCGTCGGGCAGGAACCGCCGGGCCTCGGCCAGGATCACGTCACCGCTCCGCGCCGCTCGAAGACGTCATGATGGGCTCTCCTCCCCGGGGGCCACGGCCCGCCGAAGCCTGTGAGGCCGACACGGCGACAGTGCCGCCACGACAACAGTAGGAAATCGTCGGGGAGTCGGGCAGACGGCCTCCGCGCGGAAGCGCGAGTTTCGGTCAGGGACATGCCACAGAGCGTTGTCCTGTTCATGCTCCTGTCCGCCGCATGGGCCGATGGCATGCTCGTCATGGCTCACCCACGCAACGCACGCATACAGCTCATCCAGCGAGCCGCGGAAGGAGCGGGGAACCGCCATGACCGTGCCGGGCGCAGACACCGGGAAGGCACCACGGGCGGAGGCATCACGGGCGGAGGCATCACGGGCGGAGGCTCCACAGGCCCCTTGGCAGTGGGGGGAGGAGGAGTGGCGCCGGCACGTCGAGCGGGTGCGCGCCGGGCGCAGCCTCAAACCGGCCCGCTGGCCGGGGGGCGCCAAGGCCGCCGTGGCGTTCTCCTTCGACCCCGACCACGAGACGATTCCGCTGCGGGACGGCGAGGTGATGCCGGGGAAGCTGTCGCAGGGCGAGTACGGGGCCCGGGTGGGCGTGCCGCGCATCCTCCGGCTGCTCGAACGGCACAGGCTCCCCGCGACGTTCTTCATGCCGGCAGTGTGCGCGCTCCTCCGGCCTCAGGAGGCGCGGGGTTATGTGGAACGCGGTCACGAGGTCGCCATCCACGGCTGGATCCACGAGCGCAACATGGAACTCGGCAGGCAGGACGAACGGGAACTCGCCCTCCGCTGCGCGGAGACCCTCGAACGGATCACCGGCCGGCGGCCGGCGGGCATCCGCACGCCCTCCTGGGACTTCAGCGAGCACACGCTCGCCATCACCCTCGAACTCGGCCTGTCGTACGACTCCTCGCTGATGGCCGACGACGACCCGTACGAGATCCTCTCCTACGGGGAACCGACGGGGCTGGTGGAGATACCCCCCGAGTGGATCCGCGACGACGCCGTCTACCTGAACATGGACCGCTACAGCGCCGTGCGCCCGTACACGATGCCGCGCCACGTACTGGAGCTGTGGCGGGACGAATTCGACGGCGCCTACGCCGAGGGCGGCCTGTTCGAGATCACCCTGCATCCGCACGTCATCGGCCACCGGTCACGGGCCGTCGCCCTGGAGCAGCTCATGGAGCACGTCTGCGGACGCGACGACGTCTGGTATGCGACGCACGCCCAGATCGCCGACCACGTCCGGCAGGAGGCGGGGCTCGGCGACGGCCGTCCCGTCATGTGACCGGCCCTCACGTGATCGCTCCTCACATGGCCGGTCCCCGCGCGCACCGGGCCAGCGTCTCCATGGCCGTCGTCGTCGACGGGGGTTCGGGCGCCGACCACGAGGCCCGGCACGCCGCCCACAGGGCGTCCTCGGGACCGCCTTGCCCCGTCAGCACCAGCTCGCGGTCGCGCACACGGCCCAGCCAGCCACCGCACCGATGGCCTCCGGCGTGTTCCTCGACGCGGCGCGCGGGTGCGAGCAGGCCGCGCAGGTCCGCCGCCAGATGTGTGGGGCGGCGGTGTTCCGGGGCGGTCAGAAGGTCGTGCGGCGTGGTGGCACCGGTGAGGACCACCAGGCTGTCGAACCCCGCCCTCCGCGCACCTTCCACGTCGGTGTCGAGCCGGTCGCCGACCATGAGGGGGCGCCGGGCGCCGGTCCGGGCCGCGCCCTCCCGCAGCAGGGCGGCGGACGGTTTGCCCGCCACCGTGGGGACGGCGCCGGTGGCGGCCCGCACCACGTCGGCGAGAGCGCCGTTGCCCGGCGCGGTGCCCCGGTGCGTGGGCGCGTTCAGGTCGGCGTTGGTGACGATCCAGGGCACGCCACGGCCCACGGCGTAGGCCGCTTCGGCCAGTTCGCGCCAGCTGACCGTCGGCGCGAAGCCCTGGACGACGCAGTCGGGGTCGTCGTCGGCCGACCGGACCGGCTCCAGACCGTACGCCCGTAACGCGGCCACCAGGCCCTCGCTCCCGATGGCCAGCACCCGGGCGACCGGTGGGCGCAGCTCCGCGGCCAGGCGGGCCGCGGCCTGGGCCGACGTCACGACGTCGTCCTCCGTCGCCGGCAGGCCGAGCCTGCGGAGGTGTTCGCAGACCTCCAGGGGCGTTCGGTAGGCGTTGTTGGTCACGTAGGCCAGGCGCATGCCCAGCGCCTCGGCGCGGGCCAGCGAGTGCGCGGCGTGTTCTACCGCGTGCGGCCCCACGTAGACGACGCCGTCGAGATCGAGGAGCGCTGCGTCGTACGCCTGCGCCAGCGGAACGGAAAGCGAGTCGTCGTCCATGCCGGGCCATCATGACAAGAGCGGACATGGCGCACAATGCCGCGCGGCGCGCGGGCCGGGACCGGGGCCGGGACTCAGCCGAAGGCCACGACGTAGGCGAGGACGATCGCGAGGCAGTAGAGGGGGTAGCAGATACGGAACGCGATGTTCAGTTTGCGCCAGCCGACGAGATCGTTCTTCGCGGCCAGCCGGCCGCTGAGCAGGGCGGCGAGGACGCAGGTGCCGGCCAGGAAGATGAAGGCGTAGTAGCCCCACTCGATGGCCACGGTGTACTCCACGCCGTCCGGCAGGGAGCCGGTGACGGCGGTCAGGAGGACGGCCGTGCTCAGGATCGCCGTGATGCCGATGGAGATGCGGCTGCTGATGTAGGTCTTCTCCCGGGCGAAGAACAGCGAGGCGTAGGTGACCATGGCGAGCAGCGCCAAGGGCAGCATGTTCTTGAGGAGGAACGACCCGAGGTCGCGTTCGATGGTCACCTCCGCCACGTACTGCCCGTAGTAGATGCCGGGGCTCTCCTCGGTCACGGCCGGGTCGCCCAGCGCGGCCGTGCTTCCCACGGTGGCCTTGTACAGATCCAGGCGGGACGACTTCCACCCGGACAGCCGGTCGATGGAGGAGTTGACGTCGCTGCCGCTGCGCAGCGCCTCCGCCTGGTCCTGCTCCAGCACCTTGCGGTCCCCGACGTAGACCACATGGGACGCGGAGTGCTTGCGATTTTGCAGGGCAATGGCCAAGTACTGCCGGTCGAAGGGGAACTGGTGGAAGTCCAGCGACGCCTTGAAGGTCCCGGTGACCCGGTGGAGGCGGTACTTGATTCCCTCGTGCTCCGAGGAGCGGACCGCAGGGCCCAGCGCGAGGTCCGAATCCGCGGCGTTGACGAACTCGACCGCGGTCGCGTCGTCGCTGCCGCGGTAGCGGAACCACAGGAAGAAGTCCGCGTCGAAGGTCTCCTCCTCGGTGTCCAGCGCGCTGACCTCGTTGAAGTTGAACCCCGTGGTCACCAACTGCTGGCGGACGAGCACCTGGTCCGCGACGCGCACCGAGTGGTCCGCCTCGACCTCCGTCGCCGCGTCGAGGTCCCTGGCCGTGTCGGAGGGCACGAGCTGGATGGGGGCGGAGGCCACCTTGCCCCGTCGGACGACGCCCATGGTCACCGGCTGCGGCAAGGAGCGTAAGGCGTCGAAGTACATCAGCCCGTGGAGGCACTTCACGCCCCTCTGCGGACTGTTCATGGCCTCCAGGCTCCGCCGCACGGCCTTCCGGTCCTCCGCGCCCGGCCTGCCCTTCGACATGCCGGAGCGTTTCAGGGCCTCGACGGCCACGTCGATCGACGTCTGGGCGGCCATGGCGGGCCAGGACGGCGGGGAGCCGTGGACCGCACGGAACGACTCGGCCCACCTCAGGGCCTCACCGCTGAGACTGTCGGCCATCAGGGGAGAGGCGAGGTACAGCTCGCGGGTCAGGGCTCCCGTCTTCTTCTCCTGAGGGGCCTTTCGCAGACTGCCGACGAAGGCGTCGTTGCTCAGCGCGTCGCCGCCGACGACGGTGCCGCGGACACCCGCGCCGCGCAACGCCACCAGGGTCCGCTCGGCGGCGTCCTCGTGCATGGCGAGCACGACAGGACCGGCCGAACCGTCCGCCTTCACGGCGGCGACCGCCTCGGCGACGCGTGCGTCGAACCCGGAGTCCGTGGTGAGGCCGATGCTCGCGGTGCGCCGCACCCGGCCGATGCCGGTGAACGCCTGCCGGAAACCGTCGGCCAGGGTGCGCCCGTAGTCGGTGTCGGTGTGGATCACCGACGCGGTCCCGGCCTTCTCGACCCCGTTCAGATAGCCGGCGATGAAGGCGCCTTGGTAGCGGTTGGTGAAGGTGGTCCTGAAGAACCAGGGATTGTCGCGGGTGATGGCGTCCGCGGTCGCCGTGGGCGTGATGGCCGCGATGCCGGCGTCCGCGTAGACCGGCCCGGCCGCGATCGCGGTGCCGCTGACGGTATGGCCGACGACCAGTGCCGCCCGCCCGTCGTCGACGATCTTCCTGGCGACCCGGCGGGCCGTTTCCGGGTCGTCCTTGTCGTCGTGGACGAGTACCTGGACGGGGTGGCCCGCGACCCCTCCGTTGCTGTTGATCTGGTCGATGTGGAACCGTGTCCCGCGCAGCACCGCCCGACCGCTTTCGGCTCCCGGCCCGGTCAGGCCGGCCACCACGGCCACGTGCACCGGTGCGGGCTCGTCCTCCAGCGCCCGGACCGACAACAGGACGACCGCAGCGGCCACCGCCACGGCCGCAGCCGCGATCGCCGCCCGCGCGACGCGGCGGCGCCGGGCGGGTCCTGCCGGCGCGGGCTCGGGAGGCGGCGGCGGCTCGGCGAAGTCCTCGACCTCGGGCGGCGGAGCGGAGGCCACCTTGCGCAGCCGGTGCAGCCGGGCGTGGGCCTCGCTCTCGGGGTTGGCGTCCACCGCCTGTTCCAGGCAGTACTTGCGGTGCCTGTCGTCGGTGACGAGCCAGGCCAGCCACAGCCACGCGGGTTCGTACGCGCTGTCGGCCAGCAGAGCCTTCTTCAGCAGGCCGCGGGCCTCGTCGACGCGTCCCTGCTCCGCGGCCCGCGCGGCCTCGCGGGTATGGACGGGAGCAAGCAGCTCCTCATCGGCCACAGGACTCTCCCCTTGTCACCAGCGCAGGCTCAGGAGCCGGCTAGCGCGGCGAACGGTTCCGGCTCCTCGGAGGGATGGCCGGATGCTGCTTCCGGCTCCTTCCATGGTCGCCTCGGCCTCCGCGGCCCGACCGCCCGGCCGGTCCGTCCGGGTGAGGCCGGGGAGGGGACTTCCGCGCTTACTATGATCACCACGCAAGCAGACACGCCCTGGAGCCGTGGGAGATGCTGAGAGAAGTCACCGCGACCCGCTACGTCGAACCCCTGCGCACAGGCGGCTCGGTGCCCGGCGTCGTCGAGGCCGACGACCTCGGCACGTACGTCGTCAAGTTCACCGGGTCCGCCCAGGGCCGCAAGGCGCTGGTCGCCGAGATCATCGTCGGAGAGCTGGCCCGCCACCTCGGCCTGCGCTTCCCCGAGCTGGTCCTCGTCGACTTCGACCCGGCGGTCGCCGCCGACGAACCGCACCAGGAGGTCCAGGACCTGCTGCACGCCAGCGCGGGCCGCAACCTCGGCATGGATCTGCTGCCGGGCGCCCGGGACTTCACCCCCGAGGCGATCGACGTCGACCCGCTGGAGGCCGGCAAGGTCGTCTGGCTCGACGCCCTCACCGCGAACGTCGACCGCACGGTGCACAGCTCGAACCTGATGGTCTGGCCCACCTTCGGCGTCCACGAGCCGAAGCTGTGGCTCATCGACCACGGCGCCGCCCTGGTCTTCCACCACCGCTGGGGCGCGACGCCGCCCGACAAGGCGTACGACTTCCGCCACCACGCCCTCGGCGTCTACGGCCCGGACACGGCCGCCGCCGATGCCGAGCTGGCGCCGCTCGTCACGGAGGCCGTGCTCCACGAGATCGTGGGCCTCGTGCCCGACGCGTGGCTCGCCGACGAGCCCGGCTTCACGTCACCGGACGAGGTGCGTGCGGCGTACGTGGCCTTCCTGCTGGCCCGCGCCCGGTGCTCCGCGGCATGGCTGCCGGTGGACTTTCCCAGCCGGGGTGAGCTGGCCGCCGCGGACGCGAGGCGTGCGGCCGCCACGGAGAAAGGCCGTCCCGCCTGGCTGAAGCGGGTCCCTGATCTGCACGGGAAGCCCGCGGCGGAGCAGGACTGGTCGGCGCATCTCGGTTAGCAGGCCGCGGGCCGTCGGTGGCTTGTCGCGCAGTTCCCCGCGCGCATGAAGCAGGCCCCCGGCGCTGTGCGGTGCCGGGGGCCTGCTCATGTGTGTCGCGGGACGTCAGCGCAGCTGCTCGTACGCCGGGAGGGTCAGGAAGTCCGCGTAGTCCGCGTCCAGGGAGACCTGGAGGAGGAGGTCATGGGCCTGCTGCCACTTGCCCGCCGCGAACGCCTCGTCGCCGATCTCGGTGCGGATCGCGGCGAGTTCCTCGGCGGCGACCTTGCGGGCCAGTTCGGCGGTGGCCGTCTCGCCGGTCTCGAAGACGACGCCCGCGTTGATCCACTGCCAGATCTGCGAGCGCGAGATCTCCGCGGTGGCCGCGTCCTCCATGAGGTTGAAGATGGCGACGGCGCCGAGGCCGCGCAGCCACGCCTCGATGTAGCGGATGCCGACCTGGACGGCGTTGACCAGGCCGTCGTACGTGGGCTTCGCGTCGAGGGAGTCGATGGCGATCAGGTCGGCGGCCGAGACCCGCACGTCCTCGCGCAGGCGGTCCTTCTGGTTCGGCTTGTCGCCGAGCACCGCGTCGAACGACTTCATGGCGATCGGGACCAGGTCGGGGTGGGCCACCCACGAGCCGTCGAAGCCGTCGCCGGCCTCGCGGTCCTTGTCGTTCTCGACCTTCTCGAACGCGACCTTGTTGACCTCCGCGTCCTTGCGGGACGGGATGAACGCGGCCATGCCGCCGATGGCGTGCGCGCCGCGCTTGTGGCAGGTGCGGACGAGGAGCTCGGTGTACGCCCGCATGAACGGGGCGGTCATGGTGACCAGGTTGCGGTCCGGCAGGACGAACTTCGAGCCGCCGTCACGGAAGTTCTTGACGATGGAGAAGAGGTAGTCCCAGCGGCCCGCGTTGAGCCCCGACGCGTGGTCGCGCAGCTCGTAGAGGATCTCCTCCATCTGGTACGCGGCGGTGATCGTCTCGATCAGGACGGTCGCGCGGACCGTGCCCTGCGGGATGCCGACGTAGTCCTGCGCGAAGACGAAGATGTCGTTCCAGAGGCGCGCCTCCAGGTACGACTCCGTCTTCGGGAGGTAGAAGTACGGGCCCTTGCCGAGCTCGATGAGGCGCTTGGCGTTGTGGAAGAAGTACAGGCCGAAGTCGACGAGCGCGCCGGGGACCGGCTTGCCGTCGACCTGGAGGTGCCGCTCGTCCAGGTGCCAGCCGCGCGGCCGCATCACGACGGTCGCGAGCTCGTCGGTACCCTTCAGGGCGTACGACTTGCCGGTGCGCTCGTCCGTGAAGTCGATGCGGCGCTCGTAGGCGTCGGTGAGGTTGAGCTGGCCGAGGACGACGTTCTCCCAGGTGGGGGCGGAGGCGTCCTCGAAGTCGGCGAGCCAGACCTTGGCGCCCGAGTTGAGCGCGTTGATGGTCATCTTGCGGTCGGTCGGGCCCGTGATCTCCACGCGGCGGTCGTTCAGCGCGGCCGGGGCCGGGGCGACCTTCCAGGAGTCGTCCTCGCGGACCGCCGCGGTCTCCGGGAGGAAGTCCAGGGTGGAGGTGCGGGCGATTTCGGCACGGCGCTCGGCACGCCGGCCGAGGAGCTCGTCACGCCGGGGCGTGAACAGCCGGTGCAGCTCGGCCACAAAGGCGAGGGCCGCGTCGGTGAGCACCTCTTCCTGCCGGGGCAGGGGCTCTGCGTCGACGATGGCCAGCGGCGACGGCGCTAGTGCGGACATGAGCTGTCACTTCCTTCAGAGAGCTGCACGGACGGTGCCGGGCGAGCCGCCGGGCAGACACGGTGGCACTGGGTGCCACAGGAGCCGAGGTACGGCTGCGGGGCCCCGTCCGAGGTAACGGGCCTTCTGGTCAGTGGATACTAGTTTCCTCATGGTGGAAGTTCAATGGTTTGTTGACGTCGAGATTCTTCTCGTCGACAGAACGTGTCGCTGAGTGCCACGTCGGTCACTCCAAGTGGATCAGGTCGTCCGCCGTGTCGATGTCGTACGCCTCGGCCACATCGCCGCACTCGATCAGCGTGACCGCCTCGGCGTGCGCCCGCAGGTAGTCGCGTGCCCCCCGGTCCGCGACCGCACTCGCCCCGATCCCCGCCCAGTGCTCGGAGCCGAACAGGACCGGGTGGCCCCGCCGCCCCTCGTACGAGGCCGCCGCGAGCGTCGCGGGCGAGCGGTACGCGGCACGCACCCGGGCCGCCGCCGCGGCACCGATCCCCGGCTGGTCGACGAGCGACACCAGTGCGGCGGACGCGCCGGTGCTGGCGAGCGAGGCGAGCCCGGCCCGCAAAGACGAGCCCATGCCCTCCTCCCACTCCGGGTTGTCGATCAGTACGCAGTCGGGGAGCGAGGCCCGCTCGCGCACGGCGTCGGCGGACGCGCCGAGCACCACGTGCACACGCTCGCACCCGGCGTCGCGCAGCACCCGCACCGCGTGCTCCACCAGCGGCCTGCCCCGGTGCTCCAGGAGGGCCTTCGGCCGCCCGCCGAGACGCCGGCCGCCCCCGGCGGCGAGCAGCAGCCCGACGACCTCCGCCGCCCGCTCTCCCGACCGCCCCGCCGACCGCTCTGTGATCCGTTCTGTCGTCATGACTCCTGGATACACGCCGCGGGGCCGGCGCGAAGTGGCGCATCCCGTATCAGGGGCGGTTTACTGACCCGCGGCCCCCGGTGCCTGACCAGCGCCTCACGGGCCGCCGAAAGATGAACGAGAACAGCCGCACGAAGGCGTGCGAGGGGGAGAGCTGTGTTGCGGAGTGTGGAGCAGAGGCGAGTGACCGGGAGCGACGAGGACCCACGGGTGGCGGAACTGCGTGCGGCTGTGGCCCGGCTGCGACGTGAACTCGCCGCGCACCCGGCCGAGTTCACGGACCGTGGCATCGCCGAGGACGAACTGGCCGCCCTCGCGGAGATGGCGTACGGCGGCGCCCCCGAGATCCCGAGGATGCGCAGGTCCTTGCTGCTCGTCGCCGGCGCGATCGGCTCGGTCAGCGCCCTCGCCGCGGGCCTGGCGTCGGTCCGGATCGCGGTGGAACTCTTCGGGGACCCGCCGGGCCCGCGCTGAACCGCGGACACCGGGGCTGCGGAATCGGTTCTGCGGTCCTGCGGTTCTGCGGTTCTGCGGTCCTGTGTGCGATGTGGATCACGCCACCCAGGGGCGCGGGGCCGTGGGGCCTGCGGTGGGGTCGAGATCGGTGGTGAGGGCGGTGGCCAGACGGAGCACCGCCTCGTCGGCCAGGTCCGCGGGGAGCGTGTACGGGATGCGCAGGCGGTGTTCGTGCGTGCCCGGGTCCGCTCCGAAGCGGGAGCCGCCCTCGATCCGTACGCCCTGCGCGAGCGCCGCACGGGCCAGGGCGGACGCGACCGGCTGCCCCAGATCCACCCAGAGCGAGAGCCCGCCCGGCGGCAGCCGCCAGCGCCACTCCGGCAGGTGACGCGCGAGCGACGCGGCGAGGGCATCGCGCTGGGCCCGCAGCCGGGGCAGCCGCTCGCGCAGTACGTCGTCCATGCCGCGCAGCAGATGCAGCGCCACCAGCTGCTCGATGACGGGCGTCGCCATGTCGCCCGGCACCCGCTTCGTCGCCAGCTCGGTGATCAGCCGCGACCCGGCCCGCACCCAGCCGATCCGCAGCCCGCCCCAGTGCGACTTGCTCAACGACCCGAAGGTCACGACCTGTTCGCCCACGCCGTGCGGCGCGAGCGAGGCGAAGGGGGCGGGCGGCGGCCCGTCCAGGGCGATGTCGGCGACGGTCTCGTCGATCAGCAGCCAGGTGCCCGTCGCGCGGGCCGTCTGCAGAATCCGCACCCGCTGCTCGCGCGGCATCAGACTGCCCGTCGGATTCTGGAAGTCCGGTACGAGGTAGGCGAGGCGGGGCGCCGCCTGCCGCAGCGACGACTCGACGAGCCCGCAGTCCCACCCCTCCTCCGTGACCGGCACCGGAACCGCCCGCAGGCCCGCGCCGCGGATCGCGTCCAGGGCGTTCGGGTACGACGGGTTCTCGACGAGGACCCGGTCGCCCTGCCGGCCCAGCAGGGACAGGGTCAGGGACAGCGCGTGCTGGGCGCCGGTGGTGATCAGGATCTGATCGGGGAGCGTGGGCAGGCCGCGCCGCGTGAAGCGCTCGGCGACGGCTGCCCTCAACTCCGGTATGCCGTACGGGTGGTAGCCCGGCGTCGACGCGTGCTCGGCCAGCATCGCGCCCGCCGCGGCCAGCGCCGCGCGGAGCTCCGCCTCGGGGGCGCCGGGCGCCGCTATCGCGAGGTCCAGGACGCCGTCGCCCGCCGGGAACGCCGCCACGTTGGCCGGCCGCTGCCCCTGCGGCAGCTCGGTCCAGGTGCCCGCGCCGCGGCGGCTGCGGGCGTAGCCGCCCTCGCGCAGCACGTCGTACGCCGCCGTCACGGTGGCCCGGCTGACCGTCAGCGCGGACGCCAGCTCGCGCTCGGCCGGCAGCCTGGTGTGCAGCGGGATGCGGCCGTCGAGCAGGAGGGTGCGTACGCCGTGGGCGAGCGCGCGGTAGCCGGGACGTTCGCCCACGGCGCCGGTCAGCAGACCGGCCAGCTGGCGGCTGCCCAGCCTCCTGTCCACCGTGCGGACCACTCGTGCGTCTGCCATGCCAACTCCCGCTGATTGGCCCTGCTGTCCAGGCCAATCAGCGTACAGACTGCCGTTCGGAGAGCACGGCCGGGGGAACTGGCATGGGAACTGGTGTGGGAAGGGGAGACCGATGGTGGCATGGCCGGGGACCGCCGGTGCGGCGGGTCGTGTCGTGGCGGGTCGCGTCGTGGTGGGGGTCAGCGGTTCGCTCGCGAGCCTCGCGGCGCTGCGGGCCGGTGCGGAGCAGGCCCGGCGCGGGGGCCGCGTGCTGGTCGCGGTGATGGCCTGGGAGCCGCCGGAGGGGGAGGCGCTCTACCTGCGCCACCCGGACCGCGCGTGGGCCCGGCACTGGGAGGCGGCGGCGCGGGCCCGCCTGGACCGCGCCTTCGATGAGGTCTTCGGCGGTACGCCGCCCGGCGTGGCGACCGAACGCCGGGTGGTCAGGGCCCGCCCCGGTCACGCCCTGTGCGACCTCGCCACGCACCCCGACGACCTCCTGGTCCTCGGTGTGGGTCCCCGCAGGCACCGCACGACCCGGACGCACCGCTACGTCCGCGCCCACGCCCCGTGCGCCGTCCTCACGGTCCGACCCCCCACGCCTCCGAGGCGCCTGCGCCGCACCCTCCGCAACCTGACCCCGCAGGACTTCACGCTGGCCTCACGCTGACTCGCGGGCCCCAAAAGGGCACAGGGGACACTTCTGAGGGCCCCGAGCTCCGCCCAGGGCTCAGGAGCCGGCTCCCGCGTTGACCAGGGCCGAGGACAGCTCCACGGCCACCTGCTGAAGCACCGGCACGATCTTGTCCGTGGCCGCCTCCGTCACGCGGCCCGCGGGGCCGGAGATGGAGATCGCCGCCGCCGTGGGGGAGTTGGGCACCGGCACGGCGAGGCACCGTACGCCGATCTCCTGTTCGTTGTCGTCCACCGCGTACCCCGTGCGGCGCACGACCTCCAGCGCGTCGAGGAACCCCTCGGGCGTGGTGATCGTCTTCTCCGTGGCGGCCGGCATCCCGGTGCGGGCGAGCAGCGCCCGGACCTCCTCCGGCGGCGTGTGCGCGAGCAGCGCCTTGCCCACGCCCGTGGAGTGCGGCAGCACCCGCCGGCCGACCTCGGTGAACATCCGCATGGAGTGCTTGGACGGCACCTGCGCGACGTACACGATCTCGTCGCCGTCGAGCAGTGCCATGTTCGCCGTCTCGCCGGTCTCCTCGACGAGGCGGGCGAGGTAGGGCCGCGCCCACGTGCCGAGCAGCCGCGACGCGGACTCGCCGAGGCGGATCAGGCGCGGGCCGAGGGAGTAGCGGCGGTTGGCCTGCTGGCGCACGTACCCGCAGGCGACCAGCGTGCGCATGAGGCGGTGGATCGTGGGCAGCGGCAGGCCGCTGCTGGCGGACAGTTCGCTGAGGCCGACCTCGCCCCCCGCGTCCGCCATCCGCTCGAGCAGATCGAAGGCGCGCTCGAGGGACTGGACGCCACCGCTCGCGGCGGGGCTCTTGGAGGCGGCGGTTTCAGCAGGGGCGTCGCTGGCGCTTGACGTCGGCACGGCGCGTTCCTTTCGGTGCTGGCGGGCAAGGAAGCAGCCTACCGGTCGGTTGTTCACGAGGACTCTTGCTCGGCCTGCCGTCGCCGCCGGTCAGGGGGCGTTTGTCCGTGTCTTCGCGGGGTTGTCCCGCGATCCCTCGGCGCTTTCGTTGTGTGTAGCTACGTTCTGGCAAGTGGAATCCTAATTCCACTCTGTGGAAACGTCCAGTGCGGAGGCGTCCGCGAAAGCCCACCCTTGACGCCGTCGGCCCGAGCGTGAAAACTCCTTCAACAGAACGTTGAATTCCGTTAAGCGGAAACAAAAGGTCTGTGTAGCGGAACAGAAGAGAGGGGACGCGGGTGTCCGAGAAGGACGTGGACGTGGACGCGACGGCGGGTGCGGACGTGGAGCTGGTGCTCCGCTCGACCCGTGTCGTCACCCCGGAAGGTACCCGGGCCGCCTCGGTCGCCGTCTCCGGCGGCAGGATCGTGGCCGTCGGGGCGTACGACGCCGAAGTGCCGGAGGGCGCGCGCCTGGAGGACTTCGGGGACGACGCCCTGCTGCCCGGCCTGGTCGACACGCACGTCCACGTGAACGATCCGGGCCGCACGGAGTGGGAGGGCTTCTGGACCGCCACCCGCGCCGCGGCCGCAGGCGGCATCACCACCCTCGTCGACATGCCGCTCAACTCCCTGCCGCCGACGACGACGGTGGACAACCTGCGCACCAAGCAGGACGTCGCCCGCCCCAAGGCGCACATCGACGTCGGCTTCTGGGGCGGCGCCCTCCCCGACAACGTCCAGGACCTCAAGCCGCTGCACGACGCGGGCGTCTACGGCTTCAAGTGCTTCCTCTCGCCCTCGGGCGTGGATGAGTTCCCCGAGCTCGACCAGGACCAGCTCACCGCCTCCATGGCCGAGATCGCCGGCTTCGGCGGACTCCTCATCGTCCACGCCGAGGACCCGCACGAGCTGGACGCCGCCCCGCACAAGAGCGGCCCCAAGTACGCGGACTACCTCCAGACCCGGCCCCGCATCTCCGAGGACACCGCGATCGAGGGCCTCATCGCCGTCGCCAAGCGGATCGGCGCCCGCGTGCACGTCCTGCACCTGTCCTCCTCCGACGCGCTGCCGCTCGTCGCCGCCGCCAAGCGCGAGGGTGTCCGGCTGACCGTCGAGACCTGCCCGCACTACCTCACCCTGACCGCCGAGGAAGTCCCGGACGGCGCCAGCGAGTTCAAGTGCTGCCCGCCCATCCGCGAGGCCGGCAACCAGGACCTGCTGTGGGAGGCGCTCGCGGACGGCACCATCGACTGCGTCGTCACGGACCACTCACCCTCCACCGCCGACCTGAAGACCGACGACTTCGCGACCGCGTGGGGCGGCATCTCCGGCCTCCAGCTGAGCCTGCCCGCCGTGTGGACCGAGGCCAGGAAGCGCGGTCACTCCCTCGACGACGTGGTGCGCTGGATGTCGACGCGCACCGCGCAGCTGGTCGGACTCGACCGGAAGGGCGCCATCGAGGCGGGCCGCGACGCCGACTTCGCGGTCCTCGCGCCCGACGAGACCTTCACCGTGGATCCCGCGGAGCTCCAGCACCGGAACCGAGTCACGGCGTACGCGGGCAAGACCCTCAGCGGCGTCGTGAGGTCCACCTGGCTGCGCGGCGAACGCATCCTGCACGGCGGCGAGTTCAGCGAACCCGCGGGCCGACTTCTGGAAAGGAACAACTGAACGATGACGGCGCAGCACATATCTTCTCCGGCGCACTTCACCGGCGACGCCAGCCCCTACGGCGGCGGCGAGCCCTACGCCGACTACCGCACGGCCGATTTCCCCTTCACCCAGTACGCCAACCTCGCCGACCGGCAGCTCGGCGCAGGTGTCATCGCCGCCAACGACGAGTTCTTCGCGATGCGCGAGAACCTGCTGCTCGCCCACCCCGCCGTGTTCGACCCCGAGCACTTCGGCCACAAGGGCAAGGTCATGGACGGCTGGGAGACCCGCCGCCGGCGCGGTGTGTCCGGTGAGCACCCGTGGCCCACCGAGGACGACCACGACTGGGCGCTCGTGCGGCTCGGCGCGCCCGGCATCGTACGCGGCATCGTCATCGACACCGCCCACTTCCGCGGCAACTACCCGCAGGCCGTCTCCGTGGAGGGCACGAGCGTCGACGGTTCGCCGACGCCCGAGGAGCTCTGCGGCGACGACGTGAAGTGGATGACCCTCGTCCCGCGCACGCCCGTCGGCGGCCACGCGGCCAACGGCTTCGCCGTCGACGTCGAGCAGCGCTTCACGCACCTGCGCGTCAACCAGCACCCGGACGGCGGCATCGCCCGCCTCCGCGTCTACGGCGAGGTCGTCGCCGACCCCAAGTGGCTCGCCGCGCTCGGCACGTTCGACGTCGTCGCCCTGGAGAACGGCGGCCAGGTCGAGGACGCCTCCGACCGCTTCTACTCCCCGGCCACCAACACCATCCAGCCGGGCCGCTCCCGCAAGATGGACGACGGCTGGGAGACCCGCCGCCGCCGCGACACCGGCAACGACTGGATCCGCTACCGGCTCGTCCAGCAGTCGGAGATCCGCGCCGTCGAGATCGACACGGCCTACCTCAAGGGCAACTCGGCGGGCTGGGCGTCCCTCTCGGTACGTGACGGCGAGACGGGGGAGTGGACCGAGGCGCTGCCCCGCACCCGCCTCCAGCCCGACACCAACCACCGCTTCGTCCTGGACGCGCCGGTCGTCGGCACGCACGTCCGCATCGACATCTTCCCGGACGGCGGCATCTCCCGCCTGCGCCTGTTCGGTTCGCTGACCGAGAGCGGCGCGGCCAAGCTGGCCGCCCGCCACCAGGAGCTGGGCGGCTGATCCGCCCCCGCAGAACGTGGGGCGCACCGGGTGGACAGCCCCGGTGCGCCCGACACCCATGGGACCCGGAGCTCCACGGGTTCCGGACCGACGCGCGTGCCTACTTGGCCGCCTTCCCGGATTCCGGGACGCGCTTCCCGAGGGGGCCCGGGCCTTCGCGTCCGAGGCCGGGCATTACGACCACACGAGCGCGCGGTGCGTCAAGGACCTGGAACTCGCCGGCATCGCCCTGCCCACCGGATCGAGTACACCGGCGTCACGCACTTCTCGGTCGACTACGAAGCGTCCATCGACTGGATGGAGGCCATCACCGTCCTGCTGGCCGAAGCCCTGCCCCACGAGGAAGGCGTCGTGCACCGCGCTGCGCCGACCTGACGGCGACATGGGTGGCCACCCCGTAAGCCGTGCTCCCGGCCCCGGGTCTAGGCCGCGTGACCGCCGTCCACCGACAGCTCCGTGCCCGTGATGTACGCGGCGTCGTCGCCGGCGAGATAGCCGACCAGGGACGCCACCTCGTCGGCGGAGCCGAAGCGGCCGAGGGCCGTCATGGCGCTCTGGCCGTCGGCGAAGGGGCCGTCCACCGGGTTCATGTCGGTGTCGATCGGACCCGGCTGCACCAGGTTTGCCGTGATGCGGCGCCCGCCCAACTCCCGTGCCAGCGCCTTGTTGAGGCCGATCAGCGCGGCCTTGCTCGTCGCGTAGAGGGTGCCGCCGGGGCCCGGGACCCGCTGCGCCATGCAGCTGCCGATGGTGATGATCCGGCCGCCGTCGCGGAGCCGGGCGGCCGCCGCCTGGGATGCCAGGAAGACCCCTCGTACGTTGACCGCCATGACCCGGTCGATATCGGCGAGCGTCAGATCGCCGACGGGTCCGAGCACACCGATCCCCGCGTTGTTCACCAGGATGTCCAGGCCGCCCAGGTCGTCGGCCGCGCGGTCGACCGCGCCCGCCGCGTCCCCG
Organism: Streptomyces sp. NPDC093510; assembly: GCF_040683555.1. Taxonomy (NCBI): domain Bacteria; kingdom Bacillati; phylum Actinomycetota; class Actinomycetes; order Kitasatosporales; family Streptomycetaceae; genus Streptomyces; species Streptomyces sp. NPDC093510. Next base: position 158,155 of record NZ_JBFBEE010000010.1, on the reverse strand, counting down.
GCGTCCGCCGCGTCCGCACGCAGGGCGATACCGCGGCGCCCCATCGACTCGATCTTCGCGACGACCTCCTGGGCGGCGCCCTCGTCCCGTACGTAGGTGATCGCCACGTCGGCGCCCGCCTCGGCCAGGCGCAGCGCGATCGCCGCACCCATGCCGCGGCTGCCGCCGGTGACCAGAGCCGTCCTGCCGGTGAGAGTAGACATGTCCGTACCTCTTCCGCGTACTTCGTCACTTCGTCACTTCAGTGCTGACTGCCAGAAGTGCTTGCGTGTTCAATGAAAGCCGCCGAGGCGGATGAGGGCTGGCGGTCATCGGACACGCATCTCCGCGGGCGCGGGCGGCCGATGACTTCCTGGCGGCCGCGGAGTCTGAGTGGGTGGGAGACGGCCCCCCGGGACCGTCGCAGCGAAGACCCGAGAAGAAGGAAGGTGCTCGCCATGAAGCTCACACTCACCCAGTTCGTCACCCTCGACGGCGTCATGCAGGCCCCGGGCGGCCCGGACGAGGACCGCAGCGGCGGTTTCGAGCACGGCGGCTGGTCGGTGCCCTACGGCGACGAGGACTTCGGTTCCTTTGTCAACGAGGTCTTCGACCAGGTCGACGCCTTCCTGCTCGGCAGGGTCACGTACGAGATCTTCGCCGGGTACTGGCCCAGGATGACGGACCCCGACGACCCGGTGGCCTCGCGGCTCAACTCCCTGCCCAAGTACGTCGCCAGCACCACCCTGACCGGCGCGGACTGGCAGGGCACCCGGATCATCGGCCGCGACGACCTGGTCAAGGACGTCACCGCGCTCAAGGAGCAGCCGGGCCGCGAGCTGCAGATGCACGGCAGCGGCGGCCTCGCCCGTTCCCTGATGGCGCACGACCTGATCGACACCCTGCACCTCCTGACGTTCCCGGTCGCCCTCGGCACCGGCAAACGCCTCTTCGCGGACGGCACTCTCCCCACCGCTTTCCGGCACACGCGCTCACGTACGACGTCCAGGGGAGTCGTCATCAGCACGTACGAGCGAGAGGGGCGTCCTGAGTACGGCAGTTACTAGGAACGGATGCCATGTGTCGGCGGGGTGGCCCGTGGCGGTGGAGTGGCCCATGGCGGTGGAGTGGCCGGGCGGCGGCGGATGGTTAACTCCCGGAAAACTTCACAGACTTGACGTTGACACGCCAACCTCTACGCGCGTCACACTGGACCCATGCGAATCCCCCCACGAAGCCGATTCCTCGGCGCCACCGCCCTTGCCGCCGCCCTCCTCCTCGGCGGCCCCGTCGCGGCCACCGCGAGCGCCGCGCCGGCCGCACCCGTCGCCTCGGCCGCGTACTCCACCGCCGCGGTCGGCGAGATCTGTTACTCCGCCCTGCCCTCCCAGGCGCACGACACCCTCGACCTGATCGAGGCGGGCGGCCCCTACCCGTTCCCGCAGGACGGCACCGTCTTCCAGAACCGCGAGGGTGAGCTGCCGCAGCAGAGCTCCGGCTATTACCACGAGTACACGGTCATCACGCCGGGCTCCGACGACCGCGGCGCCCGCCGCATCGTCACCGGCGAGAAGAGCCAGGAGGACTACTACACCGCCGACCACTACGCCTCGTTCGACCTGGTCGACCACGGCTGCTGAGTCACTCCGGCCGCGGACTCCGCACGGCGGCGAACAGCGCGCAGGCCAGCACGGTCAGCGCCACGCTCGCATACGTCTCATAGCCGTCGAGGAAGCCGATGCGCTGCACCAGGCCCCACCCGTGCAGCTCGCCGGTGAGCCGGTGGACCAGGCCGACCGTGCCCTGGAACAGCAGGATCACACCGAGAAAATCCAGTAGCCGCTTCACATCCTTCATGGGGAAGATCCTCGGCCCGCGCCTTTCCCGCGGACATCCGCCGTGGGGCGAGGATCTTGCCCGTGCGACGGTCCGAAAGTCGTCGGCCGCGCGACTTTGGTGGACGATCACGGTCGAGCTCCGTCCGCGCCCGCCTGGGGTGCGTAGATTTGTCGACCATGAGCGGTACTGATCCCACGCGGCGGCCCGAGCCGGGCCCGGCGGCCGAACCCGCGCCCCGGCCCTTGGGCGTGCCCCCGAGCGGGCCCCTGGCCAGACGCCCGTGGACGCTGCCCTCCGCCATCGCCCGCGAGTTCGACCCGGGGCGCGCGGGGCGCCCGTCCCGGCGGACCGTGCGCGACTGGATCACCGACTTCAGCTGCTTCTCCGTCGCCGTCCTCATCGGGATGATCGGAGCCGACGCGGTCAGCGGCAACCCGCACGTCTCCCAGGGGGTCGCCGAGCTCGACCAGGTGATCGGCGCACTCGCCTGCGCCGCCGTCTGGCTGCGCAGGCGGTGGCCGTTCGGGCTCGCCCTCGCGATGGTGCCGGTCGGGGTGGCCTCCGACACGGCGGGCGGCGCCGCGGCGGTGGCCCTCTTCACCCTCGCCGTGCACCGGCCGTTCCGGTACGTCGCGTGGGTCGGCGGCGCCTCGGTCGCGGTGCTCCCGCTCACCTACTGGCTGCGCCCCGACGCCGACATGCCGTACGGGGTCGCCATCGCCTTCGGCGTCCTGCTGACCGTCGCGGTCGTCGGCTGGGGCATGTTCGTGCGCTCCCGCCGCGAGCTGCTGCTCAGCCTGCGCGACCGCGCCGTCCGCGCCGAGAACGAGGCCGCGCTCCGCGCCGAACAGGCCCAGCGGCTCGCCCGCGAGGACATCGCCCGCGAGATGCACGACGTCCTCGCCCACCGCCTCACCCTGCTCAGCGTGCACGCGGGGGCCCTGGAGTTCCGCCCGGACGCGCCCCGCGCGGAGATCGCCCGGGCGGCGGGCGTCATCCGGGAGAGCTCCCACGAGGCGCTGCAGGACCTGCGCCAGGTCATCGGCGTCCTGCGCGGCGGCGACGCCGACGCCTCGGGCCGCCCGCAGCCCACCCTCGCCGCCCTGGAGACCCTGGTCGCCGAGTCCCGCGAGGCGGGCATGAAGGTCGTCATCGACAACCGCGTCACCGACCCCGAAGCCGTGCCCGCCGCCCTCGGCCGCACCGCCTACCGCATCGCCCAGGAAGGCCTGACCAACGCCCGCAAACACGCCCCCGGCTCCGAGGTGACCGTGACCGTCGAAGGCACCCCCGGCGAGGGTCTGACCCTGTCCGTACGCAACCCCGCGCCGCCCGGCGACGTACCCGATGTGCCCGGCTCGGGGCAGGGCCTGATCGGTCTCGCCGAGCGGGCGTCCCTCGCGGGCGGCAGGCTCGCCCACGCACCCGGCCCCGACGGCGGTTTCCACCTGGAGGCCTGGCTACCGTGGGCGTCATGAAACCGATCAGGCTGCTGCTCGTCGACGACGATCCGCTGGTGCGCGCCGGGCTCTCCTTCATGCTCGGCGGCGCGGACGACATCGAGATCGTGGGCGAGGCGGGCGACGGCACCGAGGTCGCCCCGCTGGTCGGCGAAGTCCGCCCGGACGTCGTCCTGATGGACATCCGCATGCCCACGATGGACGGCCTCGCCGCCACGGAGGCCCTGCGCAGACGTCCCGGCGCCCCCGAGGTCATCGTCCTCACCACGTTCCACGCCGACGAGCAGGTGCTGCGGGCCCTGCGCGCCGGAGCGGCGGGATTCGTCCTCAAGGACACCGCACCCGCCGAGATCGTCGCCGCGGTGCGCGCGGTGGCCGCCGGGGAACCGGTGCTCTCACCGACCGTGACCCGGCAGCTCATCACCCAGGTGACCGGCGTCGACCCGCAACTGGACCGCAGACGACGGGCGCTGGACCGGCTGGACACGCTGGGGGAGCGGGAGCGGGAGGTGGCCGTCGCGGTCGGCCGCGGCGGGTCCAACGCGGACATCGCGGCCCAGCTGTTCCTGAGCATCGCCACGGTCAAGGCACACGTCTCGCGCATCCTCACCAAGCTGGACCTCAACAACCGGGTGCAGATCGCGCTGCTGGCACACGACGCCGGACTCCTCGACGGCGATCTCCCGGGAAAGGACAGGTTCTGACGGGGAACTGATCGCCGAGACCGGCACGTTGAGCGGATGAGCACCCTGGAGGAGAACCGCATGGCGGAGAGCATCGACCTGGCGACGTACGGCGAGCGGTTCAGAGAGGACCCCCACTCCGTGTACGCGGAGCTGCGCGCCCTCGGACCCGTCCACCGCGTCCGCCTGCCACCTCCGGAAGACATCGGCGACACATATCTCGTCGTCGGGTACGAAGAGTGCAGGGCCGCGCTCACCGACCCCCGCTTCGCCAAGTCCGCGGCGACCGCCGACTTCGCCTTCCACGAGGAGGAGCTGATCGGCTCGCATCTGCTCATCGCCGATCCGCCCCACCACACCCGCCTGCGCAAGCTCGTCACCCGCGAGTTCACCGCGCGCCGTGTGGAGGCCCTGCGGCCCTACATCCAGCGAATAACCGACGACCTCCTCGACGCGATGCTCACCGGTGGCGGCACGGCACGGACCCGCCGCGCCGATCTCCTCGAAGCGCTGGCCTTCCCGCTCCCCATCACCGTCATCTGCGAGCTCCTCGGCGTCCCCGACATCGACCGCACCGCCTTCCGCCGCATGTCGAACGGCGTCGTGGCGTCGCCCACCCAGGAGGCCGAGCGCGCCTCCTTCGTGGAACTCGCCGGATATCTGGAGGAGCTGGTCGACGACAAGTGCCGCTCCGCGCCCGGCGACGACCTGCTGAGCGCGCTGATCCGCACCACGGGCGACGAGGACGGTGACCGTCTCTCACCCGCCGAGCTGCGCGCCATGGCCTTCGTGCTGCTGATCGCCGGACACGAGACGACGGTCAACCTGATCGCCAACGCCGTGCACGCCCTCTTCACCCACCCCGACCAACTCGCCGCCCTGCGCGCCGACATGAGCCTCCTGGACGGCGCGATCGAGGAGGCGCTGCGCTTCGAGGGACCGGTGGAGTGCGCGACGTACCGCTTCGCCACCGAACCCACCGAGCTGGGCGGCATCGTCATCCCGGCAGGCGCCGTCGTGCGGATCGGGCTCGCCGCGGCCGACCGGGACCCCGCACGCTTCCCCGAGCCCGACCGCTTCGACATCCGCCGCGCCCCGCAGGGCCACGTCGCCTTCGGGCACGGCCTGCACTACTGCCTGGGCGCCCCGCTGGCCCGGATCGAGGCGAAGGTCGCGCTCGGCTCGCTTCTGGAGCGCTGCCCCGACCTCGCCCCGGACGGGCCGCCGGGGGAGTGGCTGCCGGGGACACTGATCAGGGGGATGCGGCGGCTTCCCGTGCGGTGGTAGTAGTCGGTCATGACCGAGACCTCGCCCGCGCCGCCACCCGACGAGCCACCGCCCGCCGACCCGTCACCGCCCGACCCCATCGACCTCGGCATGGCCCAGAAGGTCCTGGACGCCCAGCCGTTCAGCCGCCTCGTCCGGGCCCGCGTCACGCTGTTCGGCGAGGGCGCGGCCACGCTGGAGATCGGCATCCGCGAGGAACTGCACCAGCAGAACGGCTTCGTGCACGGCGGCGTGCTCGCCTACGCGGCGGACAACAGCATCACGTTCGCCGCCGGCACCACCCTTGGCCCCGCCGTGCTGACCACGGGCTTCTCCATCCAGTACGTACGTCCCGCGACCGGCGTCACGCTCGTCGCCCGCGCCGTCGTCGCCCACTCGGGCCGCCGCCAGGCGGTGGTGCGCTGCGAGTTGTTCACCGTCGGCGGCGAGGGCGGGGAGACGCTGTGCGCGATCGCGCAGGGGACGGTGCTCTCGACGGCCTGAATCTCGACGGCCTGAATCTTGACGGCCTGAAGGGGGCACGCGGGCCCACTTCAGGCGCCCCTATCCCTGCGCCCCGTCCAACTCCGTGATCTCCGCCATCCGCACCAACCGCCGCTCCCGCCGCGACAGTTCGCACGCCTCCGCGATCCGCAGCGCGTGCAGCGCCTCACGGCCGTCGCAGGGGTTCGCCCGCTCGCCCCGCACAACCTCGACGAAGGCCGCGAGCTCCGCCTCGTACGCGGGTGCGAAGCGCTCCAAGAAGCCGGGCCAGGGCTTGACCGGCGCGGGCGGGCCCGCCGGTTCCGCCGAGGTGAGGGGCGTGCGCTCGTCCATGCCGACCGCCAACTGGTCACGTTCCCCGGCCAGTTCCATGCGTACGTCGTAGCCCGCGCCGTTGCAGCGCGTCGCGGTGGCCGTGGCGAGCGTGCCGTCGTCGAGAGTGAGCACCGCGGTCGCCGTGTCGACGTCACCCGCCTCGCGGAACATCGCGGGGCCCGCGTCGGAGCCGGTCGCGTACACCTCCGTGACCTCGTGCCCCGTCACCCAGCGCAGGATGTCGAAGTCGTGGACCAGGCAGTCGCGGTAGAGGCCACCGGAGAGCGGCAGGTACGCGGCCGGGGGCGGCCCGGGGTCCGAGGTGATCGCCCGCACGGTGTGCAGCCGTCCGAGTCGGCCCGCGCGCACCGCCTCGCGGGCCGCCGCGTACCCCGCGTCGAAGCGCCGCTGGAAGCCGAGCTGCAGCTCCGTACCCGCGGCCTCGACCTCGGCGAGGGCGGCCAGCGTGCCCGGCAGGTCGAGGGCGATGGGCTTCTCGCAGAACACCGGGAGACCGGCCCGTGCCGCCCTGCCGATGAGCTCGGCGTGCGCCGAGGTCGCCGCGGTGATCACCAAGGCGTCGATCCCGGCGGCGAAGATCTCGTCGGCCGAGGGCACCGCGGTCGCTCCGGTCCGCGCCGCGAGATCGGCCGCCCTCGCGGCATCCATGTCGGCGATCACCAGGGACGTCACGTCGGGATGACGGACGAGGACGGCCGAGTGAAAGGTGCCGATACGGCCCGTTCCGATCAGTCCGATGCGCATGGTCCCACCCTCGCGACGCCGGACCGCCCTGTCAATCCTTTGTCCGGACAACAGAACTTAAGAACTTCCCGTCATCATCTCCTGGGACTACGCTCGCCCCGTGTCCAAACCAGTCGCCAAAGCAGCTCAGGACAAGCCGGTCCAGGACCCCACGGTGGACCTCCGGCTCGGCGTCGACCGCAGCAGCCCCGTCCCGCTCTACTTCCAGCTGGCCCAGCAGCTCGAAGCGGCGATCGAACGCGGCGCCCTGACCCCGGGCAGCCTCCTCGGCAACGAGATCGAGCTCGCCGGACGCCTCGGCCTGTCCCGGCCCACCGTCCGCCAGGCCATCCAGTCCCTCGTCGACAAGGGCCTGCTCGTCCGGCGCCGCGGCGTCGGCACGCAGGTCGTGCACAGCCAGGTCAAGCGCCCCCTGGAGCTCAGCAGCCTCTACGACGACCTGGAGGCCGCCGGACAGCGCCCCGAGACCCGTGTCCTGCGCAACGCCCTGGAGCCCGCGACCGCCGAGGTCGCGGCGGCGCTCGGGATCGCCGAGGGCGGCGAGGTGCACGTCGTCGAGCGGCTCCGGCTCGCGCACGGCGAACCCATGGCGCACCTCTGCAACCACCTGCCCACCGGCCTCCTCGACCTCGACAGCGCGCGCCTGGAGGCCACCGGCCTCTACCGCCTCATGCGTACCGCCGGCCACACCCTGCACAGCGCTCGTCAGTCCGTCGGGGCCCGCGCGGCCACCGCGGAGGAGGGCGGACTGCTCGCCGAGCCGGCCGGCGCCCCGCTGCTCACGATGCGGCGCACCACCTTCGACGACACGGGCCGCGCGGTCGAGTTCGGCTCGCACGTCTACCGCGCCTCGCGCTACTCCTTCGAGTTCCAGCTCCTCGTACGACCGTAGGCCCCCAGGCCGCGTCAGAATGTTCTGACAAATCCATTGACGCTCGCGCGCACCCACCGCTAGAACTCCCCCAGCCGCACCGAGGCGGCCGGGAGAAGAGGGGTGGTCCACCATGCGCACATCCCGCACGGCGAAGGGCGTCACGGCCTGTCTGGCGGTGATCGCGCTCGCGGCCGGCTGCAGCGGCTCCGGCGGCAAGGACGACGAGGACGGGTCCGGGGACGGCGGCGGGGGCGGCAAAGGGGTGGACACGCCCCGCCTCAAGATCGCGATGGTCACCCACTCGGGCGAGGGCGACACCTTCTGGGACATCGTCCGCAGCGGCGCCAAGCAGGCGGCCCGCAAGGACAACGTCGAATTCCTCTACGCCAACGACAAAGAGGCCAAGGGCCAGGCCGAGCTCGTCCAGTCCTTCGTCGACAAGAAGGTCGACGGGATCGTCGTGACCCTGGCCAAGCCCGAGGCGATGCGGTCCGTCCTGTCCAAGGCCGGGGCCGCGGGCATCCCGGTCGTCACGATCAACGCCGGCGGCGAGTTCTCGGAGAAGTTCGGCGCGCTCAGCCACATCGGCCAGGACGAGTCCGTGGCGGGCGAGGCCGTCGGCGACGAGCTCGACAGGCGGGGCAAGAAGAAGACGCTCTGCGTCATCCACGAACAGGGCAATGTCTCGCTCGAACAGCGCTGCGCCGGCGTCAAGAAGAGCTTCGGCGGGTCGGTGGAGAACCTGAACGTCGAGGGGACCAACGCGCCCGCCTCCGAGTCCTCCATCAGCGCGAAGCTGCAGGCCACCAAGGACATCGACGCCGTCGTCACGCTCGGCGCGCCCATCGCGGCGTACTCGGTGAAGGCGAAGAAGGACACGGGCAGCAAGGCAGAGGTCGACACCTTCGACCTGAACGCCGAGGTCGTCAAGCGGCTCAAGGCCGAGGAGGTCGGCTTCGCCGTCGACCAGCAGCCCTACCTCCAGGGCTACCAGGCCGTCGACCTGCTGTGGCTCTACAAGACGAACGCCAACGTCCTGGGAGGCGGCAAGCCCGTCCTCACCGGGCCCGCCATCGTCACAGGGAAGGACGTGCCGAAGCTGGAGAAGTACACCGCTCGCGGTACCCGATGAACACACGCGTGATCCGCGTGGTCGATACTTGGGCGGCTGGGGCCGGGGATCCGGACCGGCCGCACAGAGCAGTAGAGCAAGAAGGGCACGGCGTCGTGACAAGGGTGAAGACAGGGGTACGCGCGGTGGGCGCCGTGCTGGTGGCGGTGCTCGGCGTGACCGCGGGACTGACCGGATGCAGCAGTACCGGCGGCAAGCGCGCGGAGGACGCCCGCAAGGCGGCAGCGGCGGGCGGGAAGGCCGCGGTGAACACGCCGCGCTGGACCTTCGGCATGGTGACCCACTCGGGCGACGGCGACACGTTCTGGGACATCGTCCAGAACGGCGCCAAGCAGGCGGCGATCAAGGACAACATCAAGTTCCTGTACGCCCACGACGACGAGGCCCAGCAGCAGGCCCAGCTGGTGGACTCCTACATCGACAAGAAGGTCGACGGGATCATTGTCACGCTGGCCAAGCCGGACGCGATGAAGGGCGCCCTGGCCCGCGCGAAGAAGGCCGGCATCCCGGTGATCACCGTGAACTCCGGCTCCGCGGAGTCCAAGGAGTTCGGCGCCCTCACCCACATCGGCCAGGACGAGACGATCGCGGGCGAGGCCGTCGGCGAGGAGCTCAACAAGCGCGGCAAGAAGAAGGCGCTCTGCATCCTGCACGAGCAGGGCAACGTCGGCCACGAGCAGCGCTGCGAGGGCGCCAAGAAGACCTTCGACGGCAAGCTGCAGAACCTCTACGTGACCGGCACCAACATGCCGGACGTGCAGTCCTCCATCGAGGCCCGCCTCCAGACCGACAAGTCGATCGACGCGGTCGTCACGCTCGGCGCGCCCTTCGCGGACACCGCCGTGAAGGCCGCGGACAGCGCGGGCAGCAAGGCCGAGGTCGACACCTTCGACCTCAACGAGAAGGTCGCCGCGGGCCTCAAGGCCGGCGACCTCGGCTTCGCCGTCGACCAGCAGCCCTACCTCCAGGGCTACCAGGCCGTCGACCTGCTGTGGCTGTACAAGTACAACGCCGACGTCCTCGGCGGCGGCAAGCCCGTCCTCACCGGCCCGCAGATCGTCACCAAGGACCAGGCCGACGAGCTGGAGGACTACGCGATTCGAGGGACCCGATGACCGCGACAGCACCCGCGCCCGCCCCGGACACCAAGACCGACGAGCGTCTCGTGAAGACCTCGCCGCTGAAGAAGCTGATGGGCCGCCCCGAGCTCGGCTCGGTCGTCGGCGCCGTCGCCGTCTTCCTCTTCTTCTCGTTCGTCGCGGACAGCTTCCTCCAGGCCAACAGCCTCGCGACGGTCCTGTACGCCGCCTCCACCCTCGGGATCATGGCGGTGCCGGTGGCGCTGCTGATGATCGGCGGCGAGTTCGACCTGTCGGCGGGCGTCCTCGTGACGACGTCCGCCCTCGTCTCCTCGATGTTCAGCTACCAGATGACGGCGAACGTCTGGGTCGGCGTCGGCGTCTCGCTGCTCGTCACCCTCGCCATCGGCGTCTTCAACGGCGTGATGCTGACCCGCACGGACCCGCCGAGCTTCATCATCACGCTCGGCACGTTCCTGATGCTGACCGGCATGAACCTCGGCTTCACCAAGCTGATCAGCGGCACGGTCTCCACCAAGTCGATCGCCGACATGGAGGGCTTCTCCTCCGCCAAGGAGGTCTTCGCCTCGACGATCACCATCGGCGGCGTCGACTTCAAGGTCACGATCCTCTGGTGGCTCGCCCTGATCGTGGTCGCCACCTGGATCCTGCTGCGCACCCGCGTCGGCAACTGGATCTTCGCGGTCGGCGGCGGCGAGGACGCGGCCCGCGCGGTCGGCGTCCCGGTCGCCGCGACGAAGATCGGCCTCTACATGGGCGTCGCCTTCGGCGCCTGGATCTCCGGCCAGCACCTGCTGTTCTCGTACGACACCGTGCAGTCCGGCGAGGGCGTCGGCAACGAACTGATCTACATCGTCGCGGCCGTCATCGGCGGCTGCCTCATCACCGGCGGCTACGGCTCCGCGGTCGGCGCGGCCGTCGGCGCGCTGATCTTCGGCATGGTCAGCAAGGGCATCGTGTTCGCCGAGTGGAACTCCGACTGGTTCAAGTTCTTCCTCGGCGTGATGCTGCTCCTCGCGACCCTGCTCAACCACTGGGTCCGCAAGCGCGCGGAGGCGACGAAATGACCCGCGAAGGCGACGAAGTGACCACGGACCTGGCGAAGAGCGACGCCGTACCGGAGGGCGAGGAGCGCACGCCGCTCGTCGAGCTCGACGACGTCAGCAAGTACTACGGCAACATCCGCGCCCTCGAAGGCGTCTCCCTCGAAGTGCACGCGGGGGAGATCTCCTGCGTGCTCGGCGACAACGGCGCGGGCAAGTCCACCCTCATCAAGATCATCGCAGGGCTGCACAAGCACGACGCGGGTGCCTTCCGCATCGAGGGCGAGGACACGCGCCTCGGCTCGCCCCGCGAGGCCCTCGACCTGGGCATCGCCACGGTCTACCAGGACCTCGCCGTGGTCCCCCTCATGCCGGTCTGGCGGAACTTCTTCCTCGGCTCCGAGCCGACGAAGGGCGCGGGCCCGTTCCGCCGCATGGACGTCGACCTGATGCGCGAGACGACCCGCGCGGAGCTGCTCCGCATGGGCATCGACCTGCGCGACGTGGACCAGCCCATCGGCACGCTCTCCGGCGGTGAGCGCCAGTGCGTGGCGATCGCGCGCGCCGTCCACTTCGGCGCGAAGGTCCTCGTCCTCGACGAGCCGACCGCGGCGCTCGGCGTCAAGCAGTCCGGCGTCGTCCTGAAGTACGTGGCCGCGGCGCGGGACGCGGGCCTCGGCGTGGTCTTGATCACGCACAACCCGCACCACGCGTACCTGGTCGGCGACCGGTTCGTCCTCCTCAAGCGAGGAGCGATGTCCGGCTCCTACGCCCGCGAGGAGATCACCCTCGACGACCTGACCCGCGAGATGGCGGGCGGCTCCGAACTCGACGACCTCCGTCACGAACTGGAGGGCCGTTAGGCCCTCCAGGGCCGCGGTTCAGCCTGACGGCTGGGGACGGCTGGGGACGGCTGTGTCAGGGGCGCGGGGAACTGCGCGACCAGCCCAGGAAAAGCCGCAGTCGCGTCTGCCGAGATCCCGGCAGTCGCGACCGCGGCTTCTTCGTGGTTGCTCGCGCGGTTCCCGGCGCCTCTGGGGACCCCGCCCCGGGGTCCCCGTTGTGCGCGCCCCCGCGAGGTTGAGGCAGAATCGCCGCAATGAGCACCTACCGCGACCTCGCGCACCGCGGCTCCGCACGAGCCACCGTCCTGCGGACCGTGGGCACGCGTGAACGCCGATCCCATCTGACGGCGCCCCGCGTCAACACCGTCGGCATCGACATCGGCGGTACGAAGGTGATGGCGGGCGTCGTCGACCCCGACGGCAACATCCTGGAGACCCTCCGCACGGAGACCCCGGACAAGTCGAAGAGTCCCCGCGTCGTCGAGGACACGATCATCGAGCTGGTCCTGGACCTCTCCGACCGGCACGACGTGCACGCGGTCGGCATCGGCGCGGCGGGCTGGGTCGACGCGGACCGCAACCGCGTCCTGTTCGCCCCGCACCTGTCCTGGCGCAACGAGCCGCTCCGCGACCGCATCTCCGGCCGCCTCGCGGTCCCCGTCATGGTGGACAACGACGCGAACACCGCCGCGTGGGCGGAGTGGCGGTTCGGCGCGGGCCGCGGCGAGGACCACCTCGTCATGATCACGCTGGGTACCGGCATCGGCGGCGCGATCCTGGAGGACGGCCAGGTCAAGCGCGGCAAGTTCGGTGTGGCCGGCGAGTTCGGGCACATGCAGGTCGTCCCGGGCGGCCACCGCTGCCCGTGCGGCAACCGCGGCTGCTGGGAGCAGTACAGCTCCGGCAACGCGCTGGTCCGTGAGGCCCGCGAGCTCGCCGCCGCCGACTCCCCGGTCGCGTACGGCATCATCGAGCGCGTCAAGGGCAACGTCCCCGACATCACGGGCCCGCTCATCACGGAGCTGGCCCGCGAGGGCGACGCGATGTGCGTCGAGCTCCTCCAGGACATCGGCCAGTGGCTCGGCGTCGGCATCGCGAACCTCGCGGCCGCGCTCGACCCGTCCTGCTTCGTGATCGGCGGCGGCGTCTCGGCCGCCGACGACCTCCTGATCGGCCCGGCCCGCGACGCCTTCCGCCGCCATCTGACCGGCCGCGGCTACCGCCCCGAGGCCCGCATCGCCCGCGCCCAGCTCGGCCCCGAGGCCGGCATGGTCGGCGCCGCCGATCTGGCCAGGCTCGTCGCCCGCCGCTTCCGCCGCGCCAACCGGCGCCGCGTGGAGCGCTACGAACGCTACGAGCGCTACGCCGAGGCGCGCCGCGCCGACGACCGCACATCCCAGGGAACCCAGTAGATGACCGTGCCCCGCCAGCCCTCGTCCCCGGACCGCCCCGGCGCCCCGAAGCCGCCGGACCGGGAGGGGGGCAAGGCCCGCAAGACCGAGGACCGCAGCCATATGCTCCGCCGCCGCTGGCTGACGGCGATCATCATCGTGCTGCTCATCGGCGTGCCCGCCGGCTATCTGGTGATCTCCGCGAACCAGAGCCGCAACAGCGGCCGCGACAAGGAGGACAAGTACTCCGCGACGGGCCTCACCGCGGGCTGGCCCTCCAAGGTGCAGCGCCGCCTGTACGACGTGCCGGTCCAGCCGTACTCGGACGAGGTCGCCTACTACGAGACGAACAACTGGCGCACCAGCCGTCTCTACGTCCAGTTCCTCACCAGCAACGAGGGCCTGCGGAAGTTCCTCAAGCAGATCGGCACCGTCGAGGGCGCCCTCAAGCCGAACGACATCACCATCAGCAAGCGTGACCAGAAGGTCGTCGGCTGGGAGTTCACGGGCCCGGGGCCCTGGTCCGGCCTCACCCACGAGCAGGACGACCCGAAGCCCACGCAGGACGTGGTCGTGGACCGCTCGAACGCGCAGCACCCGATGGTCTACGTGGTGTCGACCACGACACCCTGAATCCGGTCGACCGGATCGGTTTTCCGGTCGTCGTCGGCGGCGCCTCCTACCGTGTGGCCATGACCGGAAGCACGGAATCAGAGGCGTCGTACGACAGACGCAGATTCAACCAGTGGTGGGCAGGGCGGGCCCGCGCCGAAGGGGTGGCCCGCCGCGACATCCTGCGGCTCGCCGCCGCCGCGGGCCTGGCCTCCACACTGCCCGTCGGCCTGTCGGCGTCCCGGGCGGGTGCGGTGGGGGAGGGCGTCGCGGTAGGAGAGGGCGTCACGGTGGGGGAGGGTGTCACGGTAGGAGAGGGCGTCACGGCGGGGCAGGGCGTCACAGCGGGGCAGGGCATCGTCAAACCGCTGCCCCCGGAGCTGTTCACGCTCCACGGCACGAACGCGGAGACCCGCTTCGAAGCCCTCGCGGACACCGGCTTCACCACCCCCGTCTCGCACTTCTTCGTACGCAACCACACGAGGACCCCGCGGCTGGACGCGGCGGCCTGGAAGCTGCGGATCTGGGGCGACGGACTGACGGGCGCGGGCCGGCAGTTCACCCTCGCGGACCTGAAGAGCCTCCCCCCGGTGACGCGCACGGCGTTCGTCGAGTGTGCGGGCAACGCCAGGAGCTTCTTCAGGACCCTGCAGAACCAGCCCGTGTCCGGCACCCCCTGGAACACCGGCGCCATCGGCACGGCCCGCTGGCGCGGGGCGCGCCTCTCCGACGTCCTGCGCGGGGCGGGCCTCTCCCGCCGGGCGGTGGACGTGATGCCGCGCGGCCTCGACGACGAGCTCGTCATGCCGGACGGCACGAACTACGGGCGCGTACGCCGTCCCATGCCGATCTCCAAGGCACTGGACGACGTCCTCCTCGCGTATGAGATGAACGGCGCGCCCCTCCCTCCCGACCACGGGTTCCCGGTCCGCCTGCTCGCCCCGTCCTGGGTGGGCATCTCCTCGATCAAGTGGCTGGGCGACATCGAGGTCTCGACCACGCCCCTCTACTCGCCCTGGAACACGGACTTCTACCGCCTGTACGGCGACGCGTACCCGCCCGAGGGCAGCGCCCCGCTGACCCGCCAGACCCTGAAGTCGGCCTTCGAACTCCCCTGGAACGCGACCCTGTCCGCACACACACGCCACCGGCTCACCGGCCGCGCCTGGTCGGCCTCGGGCGCGGTCACCCGGGTAGAGGTCAGCACGGACGGCGGCGCGTCCTGGCGGCCGGCCCGTCTCCACGACCACGCGCGGCGCGGCTCGTGGACCCGCTGGTCGATCCCGTGGACACCCCGCGGGTCCGGCCCCGCCGAACTCCTCTGCCGCGCCACGGACTCCACGGGCCGCACCCAGCCGCAGACGACGACGCACAACACGCAGGGGTACCTGTTCGACGCGGTGCTGCGGCACGCGGTGACGGTCAGGGCCTGAGGCACGCGCCGAGACACTTACCCGGCGGCCGCCCACCTTTCGTACGCGGCCGCCGCCACCGCCAGGTCCTCCCACGCCATGCCCGCCGACTTGAACAGCCGGGGCCGGCCCTCGGCCGCCCGCACGCCGCCCCGGACCAGGGCGTCCAGCGTGTGCAGCCGCGCCATGTCGAAAGCTCCTTCGGCCGCCGCGAGGACCAGGTCGCCGCATTCCCGCACCGCCACCTCGCGGGACTCGGCCACCACCGTGGCGCGGCCCACGAGCGGGGCGTCGACCTCACGGGCGTCCGGCTCGTGGGAGCCGACCGCGGCGACCGTCGCGTGGCCGGGCAGCAGGGAACTGTCGAACAGCGGCTCGCGGGCCGTGGTGCAGCAGCAGACCACGTCCGCGTGGGCCACGGCCTCCGGTGTCGCCGCGGCGGCCGCGAGCCCCGCGGCACGGCACCGGTCGACGAAGGCCGCCACCCGGTCGGCGTTCCGCGCGACGACGTCGACGTGACGTAGTGCCGGACGTACCGCACGTACCGCTTCGACGTGCCCCCAGGCCTGCGGCCCCGTCCCGAAGACGACGAGCCGTTCGGCATCCGGGACCGCCAGGTGCCGGACCGCCACCCCGGAGAGCGCCGGCGTGCGCAGCGACGTCAGCGCGATCCCGTCGAGGAGCGCCAGCGGGGTGTGGGTCACCCCGTCCAGGAGGAGATACAGGCCCTGGATGCGGGGGAGGCCGCGGTCCGCGTTGCCCGGCGTGACCGTGGCGATCTTCACGCCGGTGTACGACGCCGTCGCCGACGGCATCATCAGCAGCTGACCGCCGGGCACGTCCACGACCCCTCGGGCCGGCTCCGCCTCCGGATCGAGCCCGGCGGCGAGGACGGCCTCCAGCGCGTCGACCGCGGCGACCATGGGGACGAGGCGTTCGAGGGCCTCGGCATCGAGGTGCGGCGGGGCGGCGGGCGGGGTTTGTGCGGGCTGCGGGGTCTGAGGGCTCTGCGGGCTCTGTGGGGTCTGTGCGGTCATGGAGCAGTCCCTACCCCTTGCGGTCCGGGCCGACCGGGTTCTTTGCGCCATCCGAACCGTGCTGTACGCCCGGACCCGCCTGACGTACGGGGAATGGCTGCGCCGGGAGAATCGCCGCGCCGAGGCCCGTGCCGAACTGGGCGCCGCCCACGACCTGTTGACGGCCGCGGGAGCCCTGGGAGCCCGCGCCCTCGCCGAACGGGCCACCCGCGAACTCCGGGTCACCGGCGAACAGCCCCGCCGTCCCGACGAGAACCCGGTGAGCCTGCTCACCGCCCAGGAACGCCTCACCGCCCAGGAACACCTCACCGCCGGGGACGCGGGTCCGTCGACTCCGGCGAGCACCCTCCGCAGCACGACCTGCACCTTCAGCGCACCCTCAGGTCTTCCTGCCCTCAGGTTCGTGCGCGGAGTCCCGTAGGCGGATGCCGTACGACGGCCCCCGAGCAGGCGACACGAACGGCTCAGGATCCGATGGGGATGCGCAGCACCTGCCCCGGCGTGATCTTGTCGGGGTCACTTATCTGGTCCGGGTTGGCCCGCTGGATGCGCTTGTACTGGGACGCGTCCCCGTAGTGCGCCTTCGCCAGCCCCGACAGGGTGTCGCCCTTGACCACCTTGTGTTCGCGATAGCCGTAGTAGCCGGCGACGATGCGTGGCCCGTACAGGGCAGCCACGGTCACCACGTTGATCTCGCTGCCGTCCTTGGGGCTCTTCTCGAACACCTGGATGAGCAGTTGGTCGGATGCGAAGTGCGCACGGCTCACGTCCGCACGGATTTGGAACTGGCCGTGTTCCCCCGTCCCGCCCCCGGCATTGAAGTGCCCCGTCACCTCGTCGTGGCCGTCGCCGACGCGGTAGTGCAGGGTGGCCTCGTGTCCGGTGCCGGTCCCGGCTATGAGAACCGGGTCACCGACAAGGTCCAGCTTTCGCGGCTGTTCGATGCGGTTGGTCATGAGCCCTCCAGTGCTTCCGTGAAGCCTGCGGTCATCGCCCAGCCAACTCCCTTTCGGAAACCGGGCAAACGGAAAATTCGGACAGGTTTCACGGCAGGCAGGCAGGCAGGCAGGCCGGCCGGCCTGCCTGCCTGCCGGACCCGGACGTGGCAGCGCGCGACGATCCCGCGTTCCCTGCCATCGAACAACGTAGGGAACTCTGGCGTGCCGGGTCTGGCCGGCGACTTCACAGGACGCCCCCTGGGGAGGAGGGTGTCTGTCGAGCCATCCTGCGCCGTCGGGGTGCGAAGGCCCCGCGAGCCGGGCTCGGCCAGCCGTCTGTGCGCTCCTGGCCACCTGCTCCATCGAGGGGGATGCCATGGCCCGGCCGGCCGAGGGCAGAGCAGTTCGACGGCACCGCGGCGCAGCCGCCTGGCAGCATGATCCACTGCAATTCCTGGTGACAGAGTTCGAAGGCAACCAGGATGTGTGGCGCTCGGCGTCCGGCCGGATCTGCGTGGCGAGCCCGCACGTGGCCCGTGACGTGCTGGGCAATCGGCAGGGCGCTTTCAAGGAGTCGTCCGACTTCTTCCACACCCGCGCCGGGGTCTTCGGCCCCAGAGAAGCCCAAGTCGAGATCGGGCGCGCCGCACGTGATCTGATACGCCGCCACTTGGACGCCCGGCGCGCAGACCTGCCCCGCCTGGTCGGTACGCGGCTCACACCCACCAGCACCTGGCCGGACGCGGGCAACCTGCTGATCCACGAGCATCTGCGGGACGTGCTCCTGCGCCCGGACTCTCCCGCGGAACTCCACTCGGTGGTCGACGACATCATCGCCCGCGCGGTACTGGCCGGCGCGCGCGAGCGCCATGCGGTCCTGTCCCGGCTGCGATTCCGCCGCAGGGCGATGCGCCTCCTGATCCGTAACATTCAGGCACGCCGCAGCGCCGGTCACCCCGCGCCTCGCGATCTGCTGGACGTCGCTGTCATCGGCGCCGGGTCGTCGGCGGATCCCAGCCAGGTGGCCGAGGTCTACCTGTCGTTCCTGTTCGCCACGGTCGGATCGATCGGCTTTGCCCTCGGCTGGTCGGTCCACCTCGCCGGTACGCACCCGGACACCACCGGCGACGAACCGGCGTGGGTCGTCCGAGAGGCGCTGCGCCTGTGGCCGGTGGCCTGGCTGTTCGCCCGCACGCCGTGCCGCACACACGAGCTGGCCGCGGTCACGGCCGGCCCGGACGACGAGGTGGACGTGTGCCTGTACCTCGTACACCGCAACCCTCTGCACTGGGAGCGCCCCAACGAGTTCGTACCGCGTCGCTGGGCGGCACCTCCACGCGAACCGGCGTACATGCCGTTCGGGTTCGGACCGCACGCCTGCGCCGGAGCGACCTTGACGATGACGCTCCTGGAGGACCTGATCCGCATCATCACCCGCGACTGGCAGCTCTCGATCACACCGAGCGGCGGCGGACCCCAGGTGGGTCCCGCGCTGGCTCCGCCTCGTTTCACCGCGGAGCTGCGCCACCGAGCCGCCGCCGAGCCACCGCCGAGAGGAGGTGAATGACATGAGGAAGCTCGTGCGCACGGCCAAATCGGTCCTCAACATCCGGTCCGGCTACGGCGGGCACCACTTCTGGTACCTCTACCACCACATCTGATCGGAATCGGTGTGGGCGGTGCCCGACCAGCGGCTGCCCACACCGGCCGTGAGAGGCAGTGCCATGACCACACCGCTCCACGGTGAGGACTTCCTGCACGATCTGCGGCTGCGCAGCGCGGCCCACGGCGGCATCTTCCGGCTGGACGACGGCCAGCTCGCCGTCTTCGATCCGGCCGCGGCGCGCCTGGTGAGCCGAGCGAACTGGAACGGCCTGGTCATGACCGACCGGCTCGTCGACATGATCCGGCGCCGCCGCAGCACCGAAGTTCCGTGGGCCCGCGTACGCACTGCCTGGCTCACCCAACTGCACACGCTCACCACCGCGGAACACACCGCCGAAATGATCACACGGATGGAACGGGCCATCGACGCCCGGCTCGGTGACGACATCGACCTCGTCCTGCTCGCCCAGGACATCGCCGTGCAGTCCATCCTGCCCGTCGTACTGTCCGGCCTCACCACCCGCGAATCAGCCCGGATCACGCAGGACTTGCACCAGAAGCTGTTGCGCCTCATCGACCGCCACCCCGGCCGGGGACCGCGCCATCACGCACGGTTCGTCGCCGTTCAGATCCGGGCCGGTCTCGTGGTACGAAGCGTGCTGCGCGACCGCGCCTCGGGCCGCCGCACCCGTGAACCGGACCTCACCGACCCGATCGTCGACATGCTCCCCGACCTCGGCATGGACCGTGCCCTCGACGTCGTCACGGCCGTACTCACCGCCATCGGCGGGCCACCCGGCTCCGCGGCCGCGAGCGTGCTCTACGAATTCGTCCGCAACCCGCTGTGGGCGGAGCAACTCGCCCTCGAACTGCGGAGCGTGGACCCGGAGGAGTTCTGCGCGGCACCGGGCACGGCGGCCCCTGCCACCCACCGGTTCGTCAAAGAGGTCCTGCGCATGTGGAGTCCGCCGCTCCTGCTGGTACGGCGTGCACGGGTCTCGACCGACCTCAGTGGCACCCGGCTGGAGGTAGGGCAGAACTACCTGGTCAGCCCGCACATGATCCATCGCGATCACCGGTTCTGGCAGCAGGCCGACACCTTCGACCCCGACCGCTTCCTGCCCGGGGCACCGCACGGCCCGGCCGACCGGACATGCTACGTACCCTTCGGCTGGGCACCGAAGAAGTGCATCGGCGCAGACATCGCCACCTCCCAACTGATGGCCCTGTGCTACCTGATGTGCACCCGCTACCGCCTCACTGTCCCGAACCCCGACACCGTCACTATGGCCTGCCGCTTCGCCCCGATACCCCAGCACTTCCGAGGCCGTCTCGTCCGAGCATGACCGCCGGTTGCGGAGTTGTTCGGCATCGGCCGAAGACCGGCCGAGTCCCCTTTTCAGTTGCTCACCGCGCCGTAAGGGCGGAGTCCCCTGCGGCGGTCTGGGTGGGTGCGGCGGTTTCGCGGGGCAGGCCGAGCGTGATCAGGAGGCCGACGAGCATGCCCGCGGCGGTGAGCAGGACGACGAGGGATTCTCCGTCGGCGGTGGCATGCCTGAGGGCGTCGCCTGCCTTGCCGTCGGTGCCGGCGTCGGCGATGGCGGTCAGGACGGCCAGGCCGATGGCGTTGCCGATGTTGAGGGTGGTGGAGGCCATGCCGTTGGCGATGCCCTGCTCGGTGAGGGCGACGCCGGTGGAGGCGGCGATCCACATGGCGGTCCAGATGATTCCCTGGCCGATGCCGGAGAGGATCAGGCCCGGCAGTGCGGTCGTGTAGGTGGCGTCGGCGTCGAAGCCCGGGACGAGGGCGGCGGTGCCGACGGCTCCGAGGGCGAAGCCCGCGATCAGGGTGGTGCGGGTGCCCAGGCGGGTGGTCAGACGTTCACCGAGCTGGGTACCGGTGGCGATGGCCACGGACGGGACGAGGAAGGCCAGTCCGGTTTCCAGGGCGCTGTAGCCGTGGACGTTCTGCATCAGGACGGTCAGGAAGTACGGCAGGGTGCCGAAGGTGGCCATGTAGAGGAAGGTCACCGTGATGCCGACGCTCAGGCTGCGGTTGCGGAAGAGCCGGAACGGCATCAGCGGATCCTTGCTGCGCGCCTCGACCGCCGCGAAGGCGACGAGCAGGATGACGGCCACGACGAATGCGGCGATCACGACCGCGTCGGTCCATCCCCTCTCGGGCCCCTCGACCAGGGCGAGAACCAGGAGTGTGGAGCCGCCGGTGGCGGTCAGTGCGCCGGGCAGGTCGAACTTGCGCTTCTCGGTGCGCTGCGCGTCACGGGGGATGACGGCGAGCGCGGCCAGGGCCACGGCGCCGGCCAGCGGCACATTGACGTAGAAGACTGCGGGCCAGCCGAAGCTTTCGGTGAGGACGCCGCCGAGGAGTGCTCCGGCGGTCAGGCCGCTGGCTCCTGCGCCGCCCCAGACGGCAAGGGCTTTGTTGCGCTTGGGGCCCTCGTCGAACAGCGTGTTGATCAGCGACAGTGTCGAGGGCAGCAGGAGTGCGCCGCCGATGCCTTGAACGGCGCGCGCGGCGATGATGACTGCCGGGCTCTCGGCCAGTCCGCCGGCCAGGGACGAGACGGCGTAGATGGTCAGGGCCAGGACGAAGATCCGGCGACGGCCGAGGAGGTCGGCGGCGCGGCCGCCCAGCAGAAGGAATCCGCCCGCGCAGACGACGTAGGCGCTGACGACCAGTTGCTGCGTCTGTCCGGGGAACCCGAGGTCGGAGCCGATGTCGGGCAGCGCCACGAAGACGATGTTCAGGTCGAGGGAGAAGATCAGCTGCGCCAGGGCCAGCAGCGTCAGACTCCAGCCCAGTCGTTGCGGCCTCGAGGCAGGTGCGCCTGTCGGCAGCGTGGGTGAAGTGGACATGAGTGGTCAGCCCTTCTTCGGTCATGGGCGGGCAGCCCAGCGAGTTCGACTGTTCGTATCCTTACGTACAGTCGTAGCGTTCGCAATGGGGTCGCATCTCTCACTGCGACTTAGGCAAGACCCGGCAAGACCCGGCAAGACCCGGCAAGACTCGGCAAGACTCGGCAAGACGGGGCGCTTCCCACGTTCACCCGCGCAGTGCACGGGCCCACCACGCCTACCCAAAAGGTCATATGCGACGACTGTCGCGGTACAGTTGAACAATGATCTCCCGTCACCCCGATCGCGATCAGATCCGGATCGAGGCCGTCCTCACCGCGCTGGGTCACCCCATGCGTCTGACCGTCGTTCGTGTCCTGAATGACGGGGAGGAACACAACTGCGGCAGCATCTTGGACGGTGTGTCCAAGTCGACCATGACGCATCACTGGCGCGTCCTGCGCGACAGCGGAGTCATCCGGCAGCGGCCCTCAGGCCGGGAGAACCTGCTGTCCCTGCGCCGCGAGGACCTCGACGCCCGCTACCCGGGCCTGCTCGACGCCGTCATCGAGGGGGCCAGGCTCGACGACGAGTCGGAGAGTGCCTCCGCGCCTTCCTAGCCGCACTCCACGAGACCGGCCGTGGCCAGATCCCGGCGCATCCCCAAGGCCCGGCCGGCCGCCCGCCCGCGCGTCGGCCCGCACCCACGCCTGCCCACTGTGCTCGTCGCGCACATGCACGTACCGAGTCGTCGCCCCCAGCCACTGGCGGCGCGGACGGCGGGCATCTCCCGGCCCGGCGCTACTTCCGCACCGCAGTGAGGTGTCCGACGCCCGCTGGGCCCTGGTCGATCCTGTACGTCCACCGCACTGGCATCCCGTGGGAGTACCTGCGGCACGACTTCCCGCCGCAGTGCGGAGCCCACCGCGGCCGTGGTCGACGCGCAGAGCCTGACGACATAGCCAACGTTGTCGAGACCAGCCAGGGCACCGACGCCGACAAGAAGATCAAAGGTTACGGAACACTCGCGGGACGGACTGTCGGTGCCCTTGTGTTTCGGAACCCCGTCAGTCACCCCGAAAAAACCGGGGCCAGCTGGCGGGGACACGCTGCAGGTCAGAGCTCGTACGGCCAGACAGTGACGTGGTCCTGCGCCACATGGACCTCGACCCACGAGCCGTCGACACCTTCCGGCAGCGACGTTTCGGCGAGGTCGAACAGGATCAGCGCGCCGCCCACTTCCAGGACAGCCCCACCGTCTTCGGCGAGACGCAGCCGTCCACGAAAGATGATGCGGTCACCATCTTCTTGCAGCGCAGGGGCGGAAACTGAACTCGGCCAGGCATTTCCCGTCCAGTCGATGCCCTGATCCACAGTCCACTCGACATGATGTTCTCGCCCCACTGCCTCAGGAGCCCCCTGCCAGAGCACCACAGCAGTGCCCACTGCCGAGCGGACTCGGACGGACGTGGGCTTCGATGGGACGGGCAGCGCCTCGACTTCAACCAGCACCCCGCCATCATCCTCGATCGGCTTACCGAACACCTTCACCGGGACAAAACGCTCTACTAGTCAGGGGAGTCCTTCTTCGTCTGCCCGGTCAGACTCCGAGCGGTCAACTCCTTGAAGCGTCGAAGGCGGTCGAGGGTGACTTCCACGGATTGCCCCGGCTCGTGACGCAGCACCTCGTCCAAGACCCACAGCCCAGGGGAGGGCTGGCGGAGCCCATTCGGCTTCGGATGTCCGAGCATGAGTGCGTCGCGTACCTCTTGGCCTGTGCCAAGTCGGTCTTGGCGATCCTCGACTTCCCACATGAGGTCCGGACCACAGGAGGTGAAGCGGCAACTCTTCGAGTTCAGTGGCACGCCGTACGGTCATCGTCGGCACCTCTCACTTGACCTCCAGGTTTTCGATGGCACTGATGGGAACCGCCTTCCCGTCCACCGTGGCGGCCCCCGTGACGACGACCTGCCAGGCCCCCCGGCGCAGGTGATCCGGCCGTTGGTCTGGACGGTCGGCATGGGTGTTCTGAAGTAGGGGATATCGACCTTGCACCGAGCGCCGCGGTCGCCCTGCGGCCGTCGGAACCCGCCCGGTCGGCTCGCCAGGGCGAGGGGGCGGGCTACTTGCGGTGGTGGAGGGACCAGGGTGCCCGAAGGGCAGGGAGACGGAAGCTGATCGTGCGGAGGCGGCCGAAAGCGGCCGGTGGGTGTGGCTCGGTACAAGGTGGCTACGGGGTGAAGCTCAGGGCGACGAACAGCGCCCCCACCGCGACGAAGATGCCGGAGCCGGGGCTTGCGCGGTGCGGAGCGCCGGGCCGTCAGCTGCCGGTCGTACGAGGCGGGTGCCTTGGCCCTCGGCCATTTCGAAGGCGAGGTACTGCGCCAGGGTCGCCGGGGTGTTCGCCGTCAGCTGGAGTGCCCAGGCCGGCTGATGGACGGCGCGGCCGCCCCAGATGGTCCAGGTGGGAAGAAGACGGTTGTCGTTCTGGGCGGCGAAGGCGTCGAACTGTATGCCAGGCTTCCTGGGGGCCTGGGGCCTCCCAGGTGATGTAGCGCCCGTCGATGGTGTGCTTCCATTTCGCGTCGGTGAGCGGACAGGTCGCCTCGGTGATGGCGGTCTCGGGAGCGGTGGGGGAGAGACCGCTGCCCCAGGCGTTCTCGGTGGCTACTGAGTCGAGCGTCGAGCAGGGTGCTCAGGATCGCGGTGGGCGCGGAGGCGGTGGCCGTGCCGTGCCAAAGCCGGTCGCTGACCGGCGTCTCGTAGGCCGCGAAGGTCCACTTCGCCTCGCGGCCTTCGGCATCGGGGTCGAAGATCGCGCGCAGGGGCAGGGACTCGTGATGGGCGACGGCCGTGGAGCCCTCCCAGGCCCGTTCCCTGTCAAGTTCTGTGTGTTGAAGGGCCGCTGGCCTGCGCCACTGGTCCAAGGTAGGCGGCCTTGAGGATGCGCCGCGAGAGTGCGTTCTCATCGCCTGCCCACCCGCAGCGGCGAGCGTCTTTCCCCTCTGACCGTGCTTCGCGCCATCCTGATGCCGCAGGTCTGGTGCCGCTGATGGTGACAACTGTCGTGCTCTGGCTCAGCTGGGCCCCCGGTGGGGTGACGTGCGGTCGAGGCCCCCCGTGCCGACGATTGGCGGGGGGATCGTTGAGCTGGCGTGACCACTGTGCAGGAGGCTTCAGCACCGACCGGGCGAAGGAGAAGAACCGCTCACGCGTTTGGTGAATTGGTCGTTCGGCCGGACGAGCCGCCGATCTTCGCTGCTGTCGTTGCGTCCTGGCGGCGGGCCGGGCGGATGGTTCCGGGGCAGTGCGACCAGGAATGGTTCGATCTGATCGCCGGCAGGTCCCGTTCGGATCCATGAGCGGGCGCGATGATGGTGTCTTCCTCCCGTCGCCCCGGCCCTCGTCGTGCCTCACTTCTGTGAACCAGCAGGATCGGGTGCCTTTGGTGGGGCCCTGTTGGTCGACCGCGTCGGTGTAGGGGGTGCGGGGGACGAACCGGTTTTCGACTGTGCAGCAGCTGGTGCCCGGTGTTCCGACGGTAAGTCAGTGGCCTTGTGCGGCGACGCTGTTCAGCATGTGCTGCTGGTGGCGGTGTCCGATTGTCTCGTAGCCGATCACGGTGACGAAGGGGGCGAGCATGACGATGAGCAGGCACACCGCGATGGCGACACCGGCCGCGGACAGCAGTACCGCCGCGGCGAGCACGGCGAGCGTGAGGCCGATGAGCAGCAGGTGGAAGCGGTCGGCGGTGGAGAGCAGCAGGGTGTGCAGGAGATAGACCATCAGCAGGTAGAGGCCGACGGGGAGGGCCAGGGACAGGACGACGGCGGCGTCGCCGATCTTCGCGTGGTGTTCCAGGTGCAGCCCCGCCACGTGGAGCCCCGCCCCCGCTCCGGCGATGCCGATGTAGAGGGGGATGTGTCCGTAGCCGAAGAGGTATCCGCGGTTGCGGCGGTGGGTGAGGATGTCGCCGAAGGGCGTGGTGAAGTACACCCACCACATGCCGAAGGTCAGACCGACTCCGGCGACGACGATGGCGACGGCGTTCGCGCTCCACTGCGTTCCGTCCGCGCCGCCCAGGAGTTCGCCGGACGAGGCGATGGTGCCGACGACGCCTTCGCCCAGGGTGATGATGGCGAACAGGCCGTAGCGTTCGGCGACATGGTGGGGGTGCCAGGGGGTCCCTCCCGCGCGGCCCTGGGTGAGGAGCGGCAGCGCGAGTTCCAGCACTCCGAGCACGGCGAACGCGGCCAGCACGGCGGCGAGCGGCGGCTCGGTGAAAGCGACGATGATCCATCCGGCCTGGGCGATCATGGTCCAGCGGATGTTGGCCGTCCCGACCTTGCGGAAGGGGGGAGACTCCCGGGCCGCGCGCCACCATTGCGCGACCATCGCGATCCGCATCACGACGTAGCCGATGACCATGGTCCGCAGTTCGAGGTGATCGCCCTCTTCGAGGGAGTGGAACATCGCCGGGAGGCCGAGGGAGAAGACGACGACGCCGATCATCTGGAGCATCGTCAGGGCGCGGTAGAGCCAGTCGTCGGTGGCGAAGGCGGAGGCGAACCAGCTGAAGCTGATCCAGGCGACGCTGATGGCGAACATCGCCAGTACGAACGCGGTGATCGCGTGGGTGGCGTGGCCTTCGGCGAGCATCTCGGCGAACTGGGATGCCGCGGTGCCGACGGCGACCACGAAGGTCAGGTCGAACAGCAGCTCAAGTGGTGAGGCGGCTCGGCCGTGTTCCTCCGGGTCACGGCCGGTCATCGGTACCAGGCGGTGCGAAAGACTGCTCCGGCCGGCGGCGCTGGTTGCGTGGGAGTCACTCATGCGCCGCATGATGCCCGATACGGAAGCGCTGACGATCCGGCGCCACGCGGCGCCGGCAGGGGCGTAGGCGGGTCTGGGGCGGAACGGGGGCATGTCAGGTATCCACTCCGACGATGGACTTGGTCTCCAGGTATTCGCCGATGCCGAAGTCGGCCCATTCGCGGCCGTTGCCGGACTGCTTGTAGCCGCCCCAAGAGGTATTGAAGTCGAAGTCGGCGTCGTTGATCAGGACGTAGCCGGTGCGCATCTTCTCCGCGACCGTGCGGGCTTGGCGCACGTCGGTTCCGGTGACATAGCCGCACAGGCCGTAGGGGGAGTCGTTGGCGATGCTGATGGCGTCCTCTCGACGCTGTCGTAGGCGATGACGGACATGACGGGGCCGAAGATTTCTTCGCGGGCGATGGTCATGTCGTTGGTGACGTCGGCGAAGACCGTGGGCTTGACGAAATGCCCGCCTGCAAGCGCATCGGGCAGCTCGGGCTTGCCGGGGCTTCCGGTGATGAGCCGGGCGCCTTCGTCGATGCCCTGGTGGATGTAGTCCTGGACGGTGTCCCACTGGCCGGCCGAGATGACGGGCCCCATGAAGGTGCCCTCCGCACGGGGGGCGCCGACTTTCAGTCCCGCGACTGCCGTGATCAGGGCGGTCAGGAATTCGTCCAGGCACTCACGTGGCACCAGGGTGCGTGATGCTGCGCCGCAGGTCTGTCCGCTGTTGCCCAGCGCGTACAGGACCGCCGCGTGCGCGGCGGTGTCCAGGTCTGCGTCGGGCAGCACGATCTGCGGTGATTTGCCGCCGAGTTCCGTGACGACTCTTTTGGCCGTGGGGGCCGCTGCGGCCACCACGCCGACCGCGACCGGTCCGGAGCCGGTGAAGGAGATCATGTCGATCTGCGGGTGCGCGTTCAGCGTGTCCCCAATGACCGAGCCGCGGGCCAGGACGAGGTTGAACACCCCCGCGGGGACCCCGGCCGCCTCCAGGAACTCCGCCAGCAGTACGGCCGAATACGGGGTCAGCTGGGCTGGTTTGAGGGCGATGGTGCACCCGGCGGCAAGGGCGGAGGCCACCTTTCCGGCGGGCTGGAGGGCGGGATGGTTCCACGGCGTGATCATCGCGCACACGCCGATCGGCTCCCGCCGGATCCACGTGCGTCCGCGTCGTTCGACCAGATCCAGGTCGCGCAGAGCCTGGGCTGCATGGTGGAACTGGGACTGGCCAGAGGAGACGTGCAGGGAGCGGGAGAGGGCCAGCGGGGAGCCCAGCTCGGCGGTGACGGCTGTGCCATGTCCTCGGCCCGGCGGGCGTACTCGGCGCCGACGGCTTCCAAGAGATCCACGCGCTCAGCGGCCGTGGTGGCAGCGAACGCGGGGAAGGCGCGGCGGGCCGAGGTGACCGCCCGGTCGACGTTGGCGACACCGCCCAGGGCGACGTGGCCGCTCGGCCGGCCGGTGGCGGGATCACTCAACTCAAGGACACTGTGCTCCACCGGTGCGCTCCAGCGTCCGTCCACATACAGGTTGTGCAACTCACGCATGACAGCCTGCCTAGCTTCACGGAGGGGAACACGAGAGGCCGGACGGTGGCGGGCCGCCGCCGTCCGGCCTGGGCGGCTACTGCTCAGCCGTTGACTGCGGGGGGTGAACACTCCGCGGAAGCGCATCTTCCCCGAGGCGAGCCGGTCGTAGGCTTCGGTGGCCTGATCCAGGGAGAAGGTCTCCAGGATCGGCTTGACCTTGCCCTTCGCGGCGAGGTCCAGAACCTCGCTGAGGTAGTGCTGGCCGCCATGGGTGGAGCCGATGACCTGCTGGCGCATCATGCGGAACGGCACGCCCTCGGAGGAGATGGAGAACGGCTTGCTGAAGTCCAGGCCGCTGAGGACCACACGACCGCTCACCCGCAGCCCCGCCCTGGCCTTCTCTGCCACGTCGAAGGCATTGGTCGTCACCAGCAGAACATCCGCGCCGCCGAGCTCGGCGAGTTCCTCGCCGCTCGCCACGACGTGGTCGGCGCGGACCGTCCGGGCGTACGTGACCGCGTGCCGGGTTCAGGGGCAGACCCGGATGAGGGTGTGAAGGTGACAGATGAGAGGGTCTGGCGGGTGAGTGAGACGCCGAAGAACACCCTGCAATACCGCTTCGACGGGCCAGAAGACGCCCCGGTCCTGATCCTTGGTGCCTCACTGGGTACCACCTGGCACAGGTAGGCAGAACCGTCTTCTGGCGTCTACGTGGTCCAAATCGAGGCTGTTCGCGCAGGGTTGGCCTTGGTGGTTCAGGTGCGTCAACGGTGTTGGTGACAGCTATGTGACTCGTGAGGCTCCCTGTCGGCCTGGTGCTGGCAGGGGGCCTCAGCGTTCGCCAGCGGCGAGGTGCGATTACACCGGTGCGGTGTCTGGGGGCGCCTTGAGCGTCTGCGGCGAGTGGCACCGCCATGCGCGTTGGCGACTGCCCAGGGTGCTCATAGGTGGGGCGGGTCGCGCTGGTCGTGACGCAACTTGAACCAAGATGTTGGTCTTTGTGCCGCATAACGATCGGCCGGTCTCGAATCGTCGCCACTGGGGGAGTGCGGTGGGGCGGTGCAGTTGGTTCGGTGCGGCGGTCAGCGCGGCGCCGGCCGCTGATGAACATGGCGAGCAGCCCCGCTACCACGACGATGCCGACGATGAGGAAGATCAGCGAGCCGCCACCCTCGACGGCGAGAACAGTCTGACGGTGAGTCTGCACAACGATCATCTACCCGATCTATGGCGAAACAGTTCAACGTGTCGCTGGCTTGGAGGAAAGCGCCGCCGTGTACGGGTCGGTGGACACGCAGCGGAGAGCTGGAAGCGATCTGCCGTGAGGACCGCAAGCGGCGTGCGCCGCCCTGCATCACCGTCGGCCTCACTTAACGTCCCGCCCGGCTTCGGGCACAGGGCAGGTGGGGGCGATGGCCATGGGGAGGCTACGGATGCCAGCCTCACACGAGACGGGGCGGGTGTGGCGATGCGAGGCTCTACGCCGCAAGGGCACAGGCCATCAGGGTGCACGAGGTGGCAGTGTGCGGGGCGGCGATCGGCCCCCTGGCGAGCAGCCTGACCAACGACTGACTGATCCCACCTCACTATCAAGAGCGCGTCGCTGCGCCACGCGCGCTGACCGGAACGCCGACGCGCCGCCCGCGCTCCGCGGCCTCTCGGCGCCGCCGACTCCCCGTGCAAGCGGTCGTGTTCCCGGGGCACCCCGCGCCGAACGGCGTCACGTGCCTGCGGACGGGACCCGCTGGTCCTCAGAGAGGGGCGGTGCGAAGGCAGTGGTGGCCGAGCGGAATGCCTTCCGGTAGGCGGACGGGGTGATGTCCAGAGCGGTGCGCATGTGCTGCCGCAGGTTGGTGCCGCTGCCCAGGCCAGCCCTGGCGGCGATGTCGTCAACAGGCAGTTCGGTCGACTCCAGCAGATGGCGTACGTGTGCCAAGCGGGCTGAGGCGAGCCATTCGGCCGGGGAGAGTCCGGTCTCCTGTCGGAACCGCCTGGTGAAGGTCCGTACGCTCATGTGGCAGTGGGCCGCGAGGTCTTTGAGGGATAGCCGCCGATCCAGGTGTTCCGTCATCAGCGTCCGTGCCCCGGCCGTCGAGGTCCCCGCGTCCTCCCGGACCGGGTGCTCGATGTACTGTGCCTGCCCTCCGTCTCTCATGGGCGCGACGACGTTGTACCGCGCCACCCGGTTCGCCACGGAACTGCCGTGGTCCTCCCGGACCAGGTGCAGGCACAGGTCGATGGCGGCCGCGCCGCCGGCTGACGTCAGGATGCCGCGATCGGCGATGTAGAGCGGGTCGGTGTCGAGGTCGACTGCGGGAAAGAGCCGCCTGAACTGCTGCGCGTAGCGCCAGTGGGTCGCGGCCCGGCGGCTTTCCAGCAGGCCGGCGGCCGCGAGTACGAACGAGCCGGTGCACAGGGACACCACCCGGGCGCGGCGCCGGGCCGCACGGCGCAGCGCTTCGGCGACGGAGACATCCACCGCGCCGGCGTCCAGTACCTCCGGACAGCGGGTGCCGGCGACGATCACCGTGTCGGCGTGCTCCAGCAGGGACAGGTCGCCCTGCGGCGTGACGCCATACCCGTTCACCGTCGGTACCGGGGCCCCGTCCGGCGTGAGGGTGCGTACCTCGTAGGCCGCGGTGCCCGCGCGGGTTTCGACCGAGGCAAGCATCTGGGCCGGGATGCTCAGGTCGAAGGCCACCACCGGTGCGAGGGCCAGGACGGCCACATGGTGCGGTGTCGCAACAGTCATGGCCCAATAGTTGCACATAGTGGCTCTTGGGCCACTTCTGTGCCGCTCGTGATCGGCAGAGACTGATGTCAGTTCCGCACAACAGACCGCACAACAGACCGCACAACAGACCGCACAACAGACCGGGCAGCACCCGGTCGAACACCCGGAAGGTGCCCACCCAGCCATGACTGCCCCCGCTGTCGATCCCGAGATCCAGACCCTGCTCGACACCGCCGACACCGGCGTCTTCCCCGTCCATGGCCTGGACGCCGTCCTCGCCGACCCCCAGCGCTACGCACTGCTGCGCGCACACCCCGATACCCCCGTCGACGACCAGGTCAAGGTGCGAGACCTGTACATCCCCGGCCCCGCAGGACAACTGCGGCTGCGCGTCTACCGCCCCGACACCACCGAAGACCTGCCGATGATCCTCTACATACACGGCGGCGCCTTCACCTACGGATCCCCCGAGGCCGAAGAGGGACGCTCCCTGCGCTACGCCCGCGACGCCACCGCCGTCGTCGTCTCCGTCGACTACCGCCTGGCCCCCGAACATCCCTACCCGGCCGCAGCCGACGACGCCTACGCCGCCCTGACCTGGATCGCCGACAACCCGGCCGAACTCGGCGGAGACCCAACACGCATCGCGGTGGCCGGCGGCAGCGCCGGCGGGAACATCGCCGCCTCCACCGTGCTCCGCGCCCGCGACCAGGCGGGCCCGCACCTGCTCTTCCAGTCCCTGACCTACCCCAGCGTCGACGGCAGTCTGACCAGCGCCTCGGCACGGGAGTTCACCGATACCCCGGTCTTCAACCGGGGCGCGCTGGAACTGGCCGTGCAGTACTACGCGAAGGACGGCCACGCCGACCCGTACGCCTTCCCGATCCGCGCCACCGATCTCAGCGGCCTGCCGCCCACCTACATCGCCGTGGCCGAGATCGACCCGCTGCGCGACGAGGGCCGCGACTACGCCGCACGCCTGTCCGCCGCCGGCGTCACCACCGAACTCGTCCAAGTCCCCGGCGCCGTCCACGGCTTCGACCTCCTCTTCCCTCAGGCCCGCATCAGCGAACACAACCTCACCGACCAGGTACGCACCCTGCGCGACGCCCTCCACCCCTGACTGAGCTTGAGTTTCAACCTCGCTGACAGGAGCGCTTCCGCGGCGGCGCAGCTCAGCGCCTTGACTAGCGAGCGAGCGAGCGAGCAAGCGAGGCCCGGGCCGGGAGAGGTTTCAGAACTCCACCCCGGCGCGGCGCCGTCGCGCAGGAGTTCCGTAACCTCTGCGATCCGGTCGAGCCGTGCTGGGCACGGTCAGGTGCGAAGGCCGTAGGGAACCTCGCCATGGAGCCAGAATGACGGATCATCACGAAGAGTGGCGGCTTGTGAGCGGCAGCACCCTTGTCGGCGCGATTGCCGTCGACGAGCCTGGAATGCCCTGGTAGCGCGGGCGCTTCTCCAGGGCCCGTTGCTGAGTTCCTCCTCCACATTGATCAGGAGCAGCCCTGGTTCCGCTGGAACGAGGGCTCAGTGACCAGTTAAAACTCAAGCTGAGAAAGTTTTCGAGAAGGCGTGGTCTTGGACGTCACGCGTTCGACGGCGCGGGGCGCATGCCTCCGAGCAGGGTGTCGAGGTAGCGGTGGGCGGTTTCGGTCTCGTCGGCGGGGGTGCCGCCGTGGACGTTCACGGCAGGGGCGATGCCGCACATGAGCGGGACCAGGTCGCGGGCGGTGAGGTCTGGGTGCCGCCACCAGCCGTCGCAGCACCTGCAGAACCGAACGTCACGTAGCGCGGCACGCCACCTGGCCGTAGCTACTACGAGGGTGCCGGGCTCCCGGCTCCGGCCCTCACTACGAGGGTGCCGGGCTCCCGGCTCCGGCCCTCAGCCTTTGCCGAAGTGCACCGCGGGGAAGGCGCCCGCTGCTCTGAGGGTTTTGGAGAAGCTGCCGGCCAGTTCGGTGAGGCGCGCGGTGGCTGCCGGGCCGAGGTGGTCGTACGGGGCGGCGTCGAGGCGGTCGGTGAGCGCCTCGGCCTCGGCGCGCAGGGTCGCGCCCGTCTGCGTGAGGTCGCCTGCCTCGTCCAGCAGGCCGCGCTTGCGCAACTGTTCCCGGGTGGCAGCCCATTGCTGCTCGGACCACCCGCGGGTGCGCATGAACAGTGCCGATGTCGGGGCCTTGCCGGTGGCGTTGTGCAGGACCAGCGCCTCGATGCCGGACAGGCCGGCGACCGCCAGGGCGGCGAGGTGCCCGTCGCCCCGGTGTTCGCGCAGCAGCGTCGCTGCGTGCCACAGGGCCAGGTGCGGTTCTTCGGGTATCGGGAGGTCGGCGTTGGCGGCGTAGAGCGGCCGTGCCTCTCGGCGGCAGGCTTCGGTGGCGTGCAGCGCCAGTTCGGCCGCCTCGGTCATTTCCGTGGACGTGAGGGTCTCCTTCCCGAGCAGCCGCTGCAGCGTTCGGTCCGCGCCGCGCAGCCGTGCCGCGAGCACCTCCTCCGGCGTGGTGACGGTCCACGCGGCCGGGATGTACCGCTGCACATGCTCGTGGTTGAAGTTGTAGAACGTCGCTGTGACGGTGCCCGCATCGACGGCCCCGAGCGGTGCCGCGCGGCTGGCGAGGTAGACCATGGCTCCGCGCTCCAGCCCGAGCGCCGCGAGTTCGTCCGCCGGCTCCGGCGCGAAGTACACGGATGTGTGCAGGGGGCTGACGGCGTTGTGGCAGTGGCGGCCTGTGCTCGCCTCGAAGTTAGTCATGTTGTGGCTCCGGTGTCGGTGATTATGTGTGGTCGTGCGGCCAGGTGGGCGAGGCGCATCAGGTTTCGTCCGTGGGTTCGTGGAGGGAGCACTCGGTCAGTCCGGCCGCGGTCTGGGTGAGGTGCTGGGTCAAGACCTCAGCCGCGGTGTCGGCGTCACGGGCGAGTACGGCCTCCTCCAGCCGGCGATGTTCCAGGGCGCCGTCCCGGTCGGGGTTGCGGTGCGCCGACCAGCGGCGGGCCAGTTCGCTCGCGGTCCACATCCGGTCGAAGGTCTCCAGCAGGACGAGGTTGCCGCACCCCTCCAGCAGGGTGCGGTGGAAGAGGCGGTGGGCTTCGGCCCATGCGTTGCTGTAGTGCTCGCCCTCCTCCGGTCCGTACGCCGGGGTGCGGGCCAGCCGGTGGTGGGCGGCTCGTACGCGGGCTTCCCAGTCGACGTCGCCGCGTTCGACGGACATGCGCAGCATGACCGGTTCGATGGTCCGGCGGGCCTCCGCGACCTCCTGCCAGCGGCGGTCGGAGAAGGCCGGGACGGCGAAGCCGCGGTTGGGCAGCCGGTCGGCGAGGCCCTCGCCGACGACCCGCACGAGTGCCTCGCGGACGACGGCCAGGCTCACGCCCTGTTCTTTGGCGAGGTCCTGGGGCTTGAGGGCGTCACCGGGGGCGTGGTCCCCGCGCATGATCGCGTCCCGCAGGTGTGTGTAGACCTGCTCGGAGAGCATCTGTTTCCCCGCCGGGGGCGGGGTGTGGGTCTTCTGAGGCATGCCTACACAATAGACGATCGAGAAGATAATCGATTATCAATGTTACGGCCGATCGTAGTGGTGAGCGAAACGACGGCGGTGCCTCCTGGGCCCATGCGGCGGGACCGTCGGCCGTATCACCACCACCCCGCAGCACAGCACGGCATGAAAGGAACGACGCCATGAGCGCCAACGACCCCTTCGCCCGCCTCCCCGAGGCGGCCTCATTCACCGTTGTCAGCGCCACCGCCACCGCCACCGCCACCGCCACCGCCACCGACGGCGCTGCCTGGCC
This sequence comes from Streptomyces sp. NPDC093510, assembly GCF_040683555.1. Taxonomy (NCBI): domain Bacteria; kingdom Bacillati; phylum Actinomycetota; class Actinomycetes; order Kitasatosporales; family Streptomycetaceae; genus Streptomyces; species Streptomyces sp. NPDC093510. The sequence continues at coordinate 123,635 of NZ_JBFBEE010000010.1, read as the reverse complement.
GATCGAGCAGTACTCCGGCCTCTCCGGCGTTCCCGGGGGGAAGGACGTCTCCCCGCAGCTGTCCTGGAGCGGCGCCCCGGAAGGCACCAGGAGCTACGCCATCACCGTCTACGACCCCGACGCCCCCACCGGCTCCGGGTTCTGGCACTGGGCGGTCGCCGACATCCCCGCCACCGTCACCGAACTGCCCGAAGGCGTCGGCGACGACACCGGCTCGGGCCTGCCCGAGACCGCCTTCCAGCTGCCCAACGACGCCCGCGCGGCCCGCTTCATCGGCGCCGCCCCGCCGGCCGGACACGGCCCGCACCGCTACTTCACCGTGGTGCACGCCCTCGACGTCGACACCATCGGCGTCCCCGCCGACGCCACACCCGCCGCCCTATGCCACCTGCGCAAATTCGTGGATTACTCTGCCGAGTAGATCATGACGGGTGACCTTGCCATCTGGGTCTCCTGGGTCAGGGAGCGGTCGCAGCGGTGCTGCTTGGTCGAGGGCGCGGTGTGAGCGATGGGCGTTGATCCCTTTCCAAGCTGGCGTTGCTGGCCGCGAGTTGGACAGTCCTGCGCAACGACGAAGCTCCTGGTAGACGGGTTCTCGACCAAGATCACCCGTGTCTGCCAGGAGCTTCGCGTGCTTGTCTGCCCGTCCTCGATTGATCCGTATCCAGCCGCACCTTGCGGTTCCTGACCGGGCAACTCGCAGCCAGGCGGCAGGAGATCGGGACACGCTGGCGGCGCCTTCCCGCGGCACGTCAGGCCCTGCTCGCCCTGGCCCACCTGCGATGCGGTGACACCTACGCCCAGCTCGCCGCCGGGTTCGGCATCGGGATCGCGACCGTCTACCGCTACATACGTGAAGCCGTCGAGGCCCTGTCCGCCCTCCCCCCGTGCCTGCCGAGGCGATGAGGGCGATCCGGGCGAAGGCGTTCGTTATCCTCGACGGCACCCTGCTGCCGATCGACCGCATCGCCGCCGACACCCCGTACTACTCCGGGACACACAAACGCCACGGCATGAACATCCAGGTCCTCACCGATCCGTTCGGACGGCTGCTCTGGGCCTCACCGGCGCTGCCCGGCTCGACCCACGACCTCACCGCCGCACGACAGCACGGCATCGTCGAATCCCTCGCCGATGCCGGACTCAAGTGCTGGGCGGACAAGGCGTATCAAGGCGCCGGCGGAACCGTCCGAGTCCCGTTGCGGGGCCGCCGCCTCAAGCGATGGAAACGCCGCCACAACACCACCCACGCCGAGATCCGCTGCCTCGGCGAACGCGCCAGGGCCACCCTCAAAGGCTGGCGCCTCCTGCGGAAGCTCCGCTGCAGCACCAACCGCATCACCAACGTGGTGAAGGCCGTCCTCGTCCTTCACCACGCATCAGTATGAGGTTGGAAAACGCTCATTCCCCCAACGCGTGGTCCGTCCAGAGGGCTCACCGCAGACGGTCGCCGACAGTGTTGTCGTCGTGGCTCTCCGAGGCTCGTGTGTACAGACGATCGCGCATCTTCAAGAGCAAGCCGGCACGGGGGCATCGGCGCGCCCGAGAACGCTTCATACGAGGGCCAGCGTGTTGAGGCGCGCACGCGTAAGTGCCACGTAGAGAGCACGGTGGTCTGCCTCCGTAGGGTCGAGGCCGAGCGCCAGGGCCGAGATGTCTGCGCTGCTCAGGTGATCAGGCCCTTGGCATCTGCCTCGGCCAGTAGCTGAGTGACGATCCGGGCCCAGGTGCCATCGCGCTGCCAGCGCCGGAACAGGTCATGGACCCGGCCCCACGGCCCGTAGCGTTCCGGCAGGTCACGCCAGGGCACCCGTCCGGGTCCGCCACCGCATGCCGTCTATCAGCTGCCGCCGCGTCCATGCCGGCGGACGGCCCGACTCGGTGCCCCGCGGCAACAGCGGCTCAAGTCGGGCCCACTGGCCGTTCGTCGGATCCCCACGTCCCACAGGACGTGATCATCAACGATCAAGATCAACTTACGCAAGCGGACCCTCGGCGGCCTATGCGGTTGTGGCGATGCCGCCGTCGACGGGGATCACGGCGCCTGTTAGGTACGCGCCTGCCCGGCTGGCGAGGAACACGGTGACACCCGCCATGTCGTCGTCGCGGCCGATCCGGCGTAGTGGGGCCGACGCCGCGATCGCCTCGCCGAACTCATCGAGGGTTGCAGCCATCATCGTCGAGGGGAACGGTCCTGGCGCCACGGCGTTCACGGTGATGTGCTGCGGTCCTAGTTCCTTGGCGAGCACTCTGGTGAGTTGATGCAGTGCGGCCTTGCTGCTGGAGTACGAGTAGTTGGGCCGCTGGGGGATGTGGATGGCGGCGATGCTGCCGATGTTGATGATCCGCGCGGGATCGTCGGCGGTGCCCGCCTTGCGAAGTGCGGGCAGCAGCGCCTGGACCAGCCAGAACGGCGACTTCAGGTTGAGGTCGAGGACCGTGTCCCAGGCCGCGTCTGGGAACGTCGCCAGCGGCTCGTCCCACATGGCGCCCGCGTTGTTGACGAGGATGTCGAGATGCTCCGAGTCGGCGGTGACGAGGTCGGACAGTCGCCGACACTCGTCGTGGCGGGACAGGTCGGCGGGGATCGCCCGCACCTCACCAAATTTGGACAGCTGTTCCTGCGCCTGAGCGCACGCTTCTGCGTTGCGTGAGCTGATGACCACGCGGACGCCCGCCTGGAGAAGGCCACGTGTGATCATCATTCCGATGCCTCGGGTGCCACCGGTGACGAGCGCGCGCTTTCCACGCAGATCGAAAAGTTCTGCATGTGTTGTGAACTGGTTGTCTACCACTTGCCGTCTTTTCAGTTGGTCGTGCGGGATGATGCGTCGACGCGTTGGGTGTTCGGTTCGGCTGTCTCAACGCCATGGCCTTGGAGTGCACTCCAAGCAAGCGGATCAGGGTCCCGACGGGCCGCGTCCGCAACCTCCTCAAGCGCCACCGGGCTGTAGCCACGAGGTATGACAAGCTCGCGGTCCGCTACGAGGCGACCGTGCTGGTCGCAGTCCTCAACGAGTGGCTGTGACCAGCACTTTCACAACAGGCCCCTGGCCCCTTCGCGTGCTGAACTTGGATTTCTGGTCGTGTTGGGCACGCTATGACGCGCGGACTCCGCAAAGCCCGGCGAGAATGCCGGGGGAGAAGTCGTTGGCGAAGCCTTCGCTTGGGAGGCGGCGCAGGATGCTCTGCCAGAGTTCGGGTGCGAGGTGGGAAGGGGGGCGTTCGACGGAAGCTTGCAGGTCGAGCAGCGCCGTTTTGGCTGGGTCAGTGAGCACGAAGTGCTGGTCGCTGCCGTACTTCTGGTCGGTGTCACCTCGAAACCGCGTGAGGCGCAGCGGCAGGCCAAAGACCGGGTCCAGGAGTGCCGCGGCGATGTGGTGCGGCCCTGGGCCCTGGTCGCGGACGTGCGAAGACCGTACGACGAGCCGTGTCAGGCCGAACGCCGATCCGCGGTAGCCGTCGGTGAGAAAGGTGTTGGCCACAGTGTGAAGGAGGGCTGCTCGGCGCAGCAGTCCGCTGCCCAGCCAGGCTCCGCGGTGCTGCACTTGGACGAAGGGGTCGCTGTCGTCCTCCCACTGGGAGAAGCGCTCACGCTCGGCGGCGGACCACGTTGACCGCGAGGTGCGCCAGCAGAGCTGCATGGCATCCGGGTCGATCCAATTGTCGAGCATGGCCTGCTCCGCTTCGCGCCAAAGCGAGTAGGGCAAACCACTCAGCCGAAGCCGCGTGGGCTGGCCCAGTACACGTAGTTCGATTGCTGTCCGGAAGCGTTTGACGATGCGCAAGCCAGGAAAGCCGTGCAGTCCCCCTTCCGGTGGGAGGGTCGGGAGGAGCCCGAAGTGGATCTCAGCGGCGCGGTCCACGCTCTCTACCTGGAGCGTGACCAGATTCGAGAAGGGCTGAACTGAGACGATTCCGAGGGGGAAGCGGGTGCAGACGTTGCGGTCCTCGAGGAGGCCGAGGAACACGCGGGCCTTCAGACGCACTTGGGCTGCGTGTGCTGGGGCAGGGATTGGCGCTGCGGTTTCGGGCAGCAAGCCCAAGGACCGTCGGGCCTGCTGGATGCTTTCACCCGTGTACTTGACGCGGTTGGGCTGGCGGAGCTGGTGGCCAAGGGCGAGGCACTCCCCGCCGAGCTGGAGGCAGCCGCGCGCGAGGCTGTACAGGCAGTTGATCCGCGGATCAACGCCGTCGTGGAGACCTGGCGGACCGACGACGAACCTGTCCCGGGTAGCACACCACTGGCCGGCGTCCCTTTTCTGATCAAGGACATCGCGGTGGCCATGGCCGGGAGGCGGATGGAGCTGGGGAGCCGCCTGGCGGCCGGTAACGTCGTCGGCGCCGACTCCTCGCTGATGCAGCGCTTCCGGCGCGCGGGCCTCGTGACGTTTGGGCGCACCGCGACACCGGAGATGGCCTATGGCATCTCCACGGAATCAGCCTTGTACGGCTCGACCCGTAACCCGTGGGATTTGGAGCGCAGCGCGGGCGGATCCAGTGGAGGCGCGGCCGCCGCTGTCGCCGCCGGGGTGGTCCCGGTCGCCCATGGGGCCCTACGTCGACGAGGTCTTCAACGGCCTGGCCGTGCACGGCAGCGTCAGCCGCACCGTACGCGACAGTGCGGTACTGCTCGACCGGATACGCGGCCCGGAGTCGGGCGACCCCTACTTCGCCGAACAGCCGTCACGGCCGTACGCGGAAGAAGTCACCCGTCATCCGGGCTCGTTGCGCATCGGTGTCCTCGCCCGAGCGTGGGGCGGACGCCGCACTGCCGCCCCGGTGACCGACGCCCTCTCGCTCACCGTGCGGTTGCTTGAATTCCTCGGCCACCAGGTGAAGGAGGTTGTAGTCGACCTCGGCGCCGACTGGGAGGAATTCGTCCTGGCCAATGCTCGACTCATGACGGTGAACCTCACCACCCTGGTCGACGGGCTGGCCGCCGCCTTCGGCCGTCCCGTCGACTCCTCGACCCTTGAGCCGGCGACCACTACGGGCAGCGGGTCGGCGGCGCGCAATTCCACACCGCTCTGGCGATGCGGAACCGAGTGGCTCGAAGCCTGGCGCGGTACTTCGATGAGTACGACATCCTCCTCACGCCAACCCTGCCGGAGCCTCCCGTGTCTCTGGGCACTCGTACGGAGGGTGCGGAGACACTGGACGGCCTCGGCTGGATCGAACGCATCAACGACCTGTCGCCGTTCACCATGCCGTTCAACGTGGCGGGCACGCCCGCCATGTCCGTACCCGTGACGGCCGACGCCGGGACGGGGCTCCCGGTCGGTATGCAGTTCGCCGCCGGATATGGCCTCGAAGGCCGGCTCTTCCGCCTCGCCGGACAACTCGAACAGGCAAGTCCGTGGTCAGGCCGAATTCCCACGGTATGGGCAGGGAGCCACCCAGCCCGCTGAAGAATGCTCCTGGCACGCTACAGAACAGAGACAACGGATTCTTGCCGGTCCCAGGACCGAAAACTCTCGCGGCGCACGGGGCGGATGTCCTCAATGCCGAGGCGAAGCCGCGGGTATTGCCGACCTCGACGTCATTCAGACCTGAGCGGCCGTGACATCGCGACGCATGAACAGAGACCCACTGAAGGAGTGTCCGCCATGGTTGAGCGCATCGACGTGCGCATTCCCCTGCCCGACGGCATCGAACTGGCCGCCTGGCTGTTCCTTCCCGAGAACACCGAGAAGCCGTTGCCGGCCATCACCATGGCCCACGGTTTCGGCGGCACCCGCCATCACAGCATCGAGCACACGGCCCGCCGCTTCATCGAGGCCGGCTACGCGGTTCTCCTCCACGACCGTCGCAACTTCGGCGACAGCGGCGGCACACCTCGCCAGGACATCGACCCCTACCAGCAGATCGCGGACGGGCGATGGGCGATCACCTACCTCGGCACACGCCGGGAAATCGACGAACAGCGTACCGGCATCTGGGGATTCAGCTACGCCGGTGGTCACGCCCTGCAGCGGCTACGAGACCGGACTGCGCCGCGTCCCGCCCCACGAGGTACGCGCCCTGGAAGACCGCTTCCACCAGGACGAACGTGACCAGCTGGCCGGCAAGCCGCCCGTCTACGTACCCTTCGTCGACACCGACACGAGCCCTGGCTCCCCAGCGGCCTACCCACAGAAGGGGGCGGCCGACTTCTACCTGCACCGGGCACCGGACGACACGTGGACGAACGAGGTGACCCTTCAGTCCAACCGCCGCGCCCGTGCCTACGAACCCGGTCAGTGGATCTCCCGTATCGCCCCCACCCCGCTGCTGATGCTCGTGGCCAAGGACGACGACGTCGCCCCCGCCGACATTGCCCTCGACGGCTTCAACCGCGCCCGCGAACCGAAGAAGCTCGTCCTCACGGACGGCGACCACTTCTTGTCCTACATCCAGCAGTTCGAACTCTCTTGCACGGTCGCGATCGACTGGTTCGACACCCACCTCAGGACCGCCGAGAAGAACGACTCCCGCCCCGATCAGGGGGCACTATCCACTCGCTTGGTCAAGGTATGGACGAGCGCGCTGACGAAAGCGCGAGGCTAGGTCCACCCCGGCGATGTGACATCTCGTGACAGATGAGAGGCTCAGGCGAGTGAGTGAGACGCCGAAGAACACCCTGCAATACCGCTTCGACGGGCCTGAAGACGCCCCGGTCCTGATCCTTGGTGCCTCACTGGGTACCACCTGGCACATGTGGGACCGGCAGATACCCGAGCTGATCCGGCACTGGCGGGTGTTCCGCTTCGACATGCCCGGGCACGGTGGGGCGTCCGCGCACCCCTGCGGGTCCGTGGGGGAGCTGTCCGAGCGGCTGCTCGCGACGCTCGACGAGCTCGGCGTGCAGCGCTTCGGGTACGCGGGCTGCGCCTTCGGCGGCGCCATCGGCGTCGAGCTCGCGCTCCGGCACCCGCAGCGCGTCGCCTCGCTCGCGCTGATCGCCGCGTCGCCCCGGTTCGGCACGGCCGACGAGTTCCGGCAGCGCGGCGTGATCGTGCGCAGCAACGGCCTCGACCCCATCGCCCGGTCCGCCCCCGACCGCTGGTTCACACCCGGCTTCGCCGCCGCCCAGCCCGCCATCACCGACTGGGCCGTGCAGATGGTGCGCACCACCGACCCCGGCTGCTACATCGCCGCCTGCGAGGCCCTCGCCGCCTTCGACGTGCGCGCGGAACTGGGCAGGATAGGGGTGCCGACACTGGTGCTCGTGGGGTCGGAGGACCAGGTCACCGGCCAGGGGGAGGCCCGCACGCTCGTCGCCGGCATCCCCGACGCGCGGCTCGCCGTCGTGCCCGGCGCCTCGCACCTCGCGCCGGTCGAGCAGCCCGCCGCGGTCACCGACCTCCTCGTACGCCACTTCTCGTCGGCCTGGCAGCCCGCGACCGAGGCGACCGTCGGCCAGTCGGCCATCTCCGCGCCGCCCGTCAAGCCCGTCCTCGCCCCGCCGCCCGTCGCGCCCGTCGCCGAGATCGCGGCCGCCGAGCAGCCGGAGGCGGTGGCCGGCGGTGCCGGTCCCGATCTGTACGAGGCGGGGATGAAGGTCCGCCGCGAGGTCCTCGGCGACGCGCACGTCGACCGGGTGCTCGCCGCCGCCGACGACTTCTCCGGGGACTTCCAGGAACTCGTCACGCGCTACGCGTGGGGCGAGGTGTGGAACCGGCCGGGCCTGGACCGCCGCTCCCGCAGCTGCGTCACCCTCACCGCGCTCGTCGCGGGAGGCCACCTCGACGAGCTCGCCTTCCACACCAGGGCCGCCCTGCGCAACGGCCTCACCCCGGCGGAGATCAAGGAAGTCCTGCTCCAGGCAGCCGTCTACTGCGGGGTCCCCGCGGCGAACTCCGCCTTCAAGGTCGCCCAGGCCGTGATCCGTGAGGAAACCACGCCGCAGGAGTAGCAGGATGGGAGCATGACGACTTCTCCCGACAGCAGGGCCGGGCGCTCTCAGCGCATGACGTTCACGAAGAAGTCCCACGCGTGCGTGCGTCTCGAAAAGGACGGACGCACGCTCGTCGTCGATCCCGGCGGCTTCAGTGAGGACGACGCGGCGCTCGGCGCCGACGCGATCCTCGTCACGCACGAGCATCCGGACCACTTCAGCGAGGACCGGCTGCGGGCCGCCATGGAGGCCCGCCCCGGCGCCGAGATCTGGACCCTCAAGTCCGTCGCGGACCAGATCTCGGCCGCCTTCCCCGGGCGCGTGCACACCGTCGGCCACGGCGACACGTTCACGGCCGCCGGGTTCGACGTCCAGGTCCACGGCGAACTGCACGCGGTCATCCACCCGGACATCCCGCGGATCACGAATGTGGGGTATCTGGTGGACGGCTCGGTGTTCCATCCCGGCGATGCGCTCACCGTCCCCGACCAGCCCGTCGAGACGCTGATGCTGCCCGTCATGGCCCCCTGGAACAAGATCTCCGAAGTGATCGACTACGTACGCGAGGTCAGGCCCCGGCGCGCCTACGACATCCATGACGCGCTCCTCACCGACCTCGCCCGGCCGATCTACGACAACCAGATCGGCGCCCTCGGCGGGGCCGAGCACCTGCGTCTGACACCGGGGGAGTCGGCCGCTCTGTGACTGTCAGTGGCGTTCGGTAGGTTGTGAGGCATGCGCATTGCGACCTGGAACGTGAACTCGATCACCGCTCGTCTGCCGAGGCTGCTTGCCTGGCTGGAGGCCACCGGCACCGACGTCGTGTGCATACAGGAGACCAAGACGACGGCCGAGGGTTTCCCCACCGAAGCGCTCCGCGAGCTGGGGTACGAGTCGGCGGTGCACGCGACCGGCCGGTGGAACGGCGTGGCGCTGGTCTCCAAGGTCGGCCTCGACGACGTCGTCAAGGGCCTGCCGGGCGACCCGGGGTACGACGGGGTGCAGGAGCCCCGCGCGATCTCCGCGACCTGCGGCCCGGTCCGCCTCTGGTCCGTGTACGTGCCGAACGGCCGCGAGGTCGACCACGCGCACTACGCGTACAAGCTCCAGTGGTTCGAGGCGCTGAAGGCCGCCGTCGCCGGGGACGCGGGGGGCTCCCGCCCCTTCGCCGTCCTCGGCGACTTCAACGTCGCGCCGACCGACGACGACGTCTGGGACCCGTCCCTCTTCGTGGACTCCACACACGTCACCCCCGCCGAGCGCGCCGCCCTGACCTCCCTGCGCGAGACGGGCCTGACGGACGTCGTGCCGCGCCCCCTCAAGTACGACCACCCGTTCACGTACTGGGACTACCGCCAGCTCTGCTTCCCCAAGAACAAGGGCATGCGCATCGACCTCGTCTACGGCAACGAGCCGTTCGCGAAGGCCGTCTCCGACGCGTACGTGGACCGTGAGGAGCGCAAGGGCAAGGGCGCGTCGGACCACGCGCCGGTGGTGGTCGACCTCGACGTGTAGCGCCTCACGGCACGAGCGTGCGCAGGTCCACCGACTCCGCAAGCGCCGCGAGCCCCGCGTCGCCCGGATGCAGATGGTCCCCGCTGTCATAGGCGGGGAGCATCCGCGCCGGATGCGCGGGGTCCCGCAGCACCGCGTCGAAGTCGAGCACCGCGTCGAAGTCGTCACCGCCGCGCAGATACGCGTTGACGGCCTCCCGCTGCCGGTTCGCGGCCGCCGTGCAGAGCGACTCGCCCTCGCAGGGCGCGATCGTCGCCGCCACAGCCCGCAGCCCGCGCGCGTGGGCGCGGTCCGCGATCTCTTGGAGGCCGGCGATCACCTGGTCCGCGGAGGTGCCCCAGCGCACGTCGTTGACACCCTCGAAGACGACGACGGTACGCGCCGACGTCTGGGCGAGGACGTCCCGGTCGAGCCGGTGCAGGGCGCTCACGCCGCCCGTGTCGGTGGAGACGCCGTCGCCGGGATAGCGGTCGGCGACCACGCGGTTCGCGGAGATGCCCTGGTTCAGCACTCCGTAGCGCGGGACGTCGGTCTGGTTCAGGAGGCGGGTCGCGAGGATGTTGGGCCAGCGCCGGTTGGCGTCCTGCGTGGACTTCGCACCGTCGGTGATCGAGTCGCCCAGCAGGACCACGGACCCGGGCCCGCCGCCCACGTCGACGCCCGTCAGCAGCGGCCAGGTCGTGATCGTCGAGGTGTACGCGGCCGGGGAGCCGTCCGCCGCGTGGTCGCCGGGACCGCTGACGTACGACCGCTGGACGGCCTGGCTGTGCACGGGCGCCGTCGCCACCGGCCCCGGCAGATGGAAGCTCACCAGGAGGTTCGCGTCGGCGGGTACGTCGAAGTCGAGGGGGTCGCTGAACGCCTGGGCGCCCGCCGGGATCTCCGTGCCGCGCGAACCGCGGAAGGACAGCCGCCGCGGCTCGCCCCGCGCGCCCGCCCCGGACTCCTGCACCGCCACCGTCGCGCCGCCGATCCGGACCGGCGCCGCCGCGAACGTGTTGTCGAGCCGGATGCGGACCCGCGGCCCGCCCGTACTCGTGTGGACGACGAGCCGCACGGTCCGGTCCGTCCAGGGCCCCACCGCCGTGTACCCCGCGGTCGACGCCGACCAGGTGCCCGTCCAGCCCTTCGTCCCCGCCCGCACCGACAGGGCGAACACGTGCAGGTCGGCGGCGCCGGGGTCCCGCGGCAGGTCCACCGATGCGACCTCGCGGCCACGGGCGACCGGCACGGTCACCACGTACAGCCGTGCCTTCTCGGCGAGTTGGCCGCCGGGCGTGTTGATGTGCGGCAGGGCCACGGCCTTGGTGGCGAGCGGGCCCGAACGCCAGTCCGGCGCGGTGAGCCGGTAGCCGGTGCGCGAGCCGTCCCGGTAGCGGACCGTCCCCGTGCCGCTCGCCTCGCCGCCCGTGCCGGCGACCAGGAAGGCCAGGGCGTCACCGCGGCCGCGCACCCGCACCGGCTGGCCGTCGGCGCGCACGTTGTCCCGGGCGCCCGGCCCGGTGCGCGGCCAGGTGAGGCGGGCCCCGTCAACGGCCAGGGACCGCCCGGGAGTCCAGCCGGCGGACGTCAGGTCCCGGGCGGACAGCGAGCCGCCCGCCCCGTCGAAGTCCGCGTCGGCGGGCCGGGCGTCGTCGCTCACCGCACGGTTGTCGAAGAGCCGCTCCAGGGGGAGCGGCACGGGCCTGTGCGGGGCCGTGGCCTGTGCCGATGCCACGGGCACGGCACCCGCGAGCAGGGCGAGCACGGCGGCCGCTCCCCAGATACGTCGGCGCACGACAGACCCCTCCCGCGTGGAGCGATGAGCGACGAGTGAAGCGTGATGGGTGAAGCGTGATGGGTGAAGCGTGATGGGTGAAGCGTGATGGCGGTGCGCCATGAAGCTAAGGAGGTGCGGGAGGCGAGTCAATGAGGGACGCGTGAACACGGCGCGAACTCGCCGCGCACACGGTCCGTCAGCGATCCGCCGACACCAGCCCCTTCTCGTACGCGAGGATCACCAGCTGCACCCGGTCCCTGGCGCCCAGCTTGGCGAGCAGCCGGGTCAGATACGTCTTCGCGGTGGCGACGCTGAGGCAGAGCTCCTCGGCTATCTCCGTGTTCGAGAGGCCGCGGCCCACCAGGGTGAGGACCTCGCGCTCGCGGTCCGTGATGCCCGCGATCGCCGCCCCGCGTGACGGCGCCGACACCGGACGCCCCGCGAACTCCCTGATCAGACGGCGCGTGACGCTCGGCGCGAGCAGCCCGTCGCCGGTCGCGACGATACGCACCGCCGCCAGGATGTCGTCCAGTGCCATGTCCTTGACGAGGAATCCGGCGGCGCCGGCGCGCAGCGCCCCGTACACGTACTCGTCGTCGTCGAACGTGGTCAGGACGACGACGTGCGCGGGCGTCGGGCCCGAGGTGATCAGGCGGGTGGCCTCGATGCCGTCCATGCCGGGCATCCGGATGTCCATCACCACGACGTCCGGGCGCAGTTCCGCGCACCGGCGGACCGCCTCGTCGCCCGAGGACGCCTCACCCGCGACCTCGATGTCCGGAGCCTCGGTGATGACCATGCTCAGGGCGGTGCGGACGAGGGGCTGGTCGTCGACCAGCAGGACGCGGACCGTCATCGGGCGCCCGCCGTGGCCGGGACGGGCAGCCGGGCGCTCACCAGGAAACCGCCGCCGGGCTGCGGCGCTGCGCTGAACTCGCCGTGCAGCAGGGCGACTCGCTCGCGCATGCCGACCAGGCCGTAACCGGAACTGGGCGTGAGGCCGCGGGTGGCCTTCGCGGCGCCCTGTCCGGAGTACTGTCCGGAGCGCTGCCCGGAGTCCTCGATCTCGATGATGATCTCCTCGTCGCGGTAGTCCACGGCCACGGTGCAGGACGCGGTGGCCGCGTGCCGTACCACGTTGGTGACGGACTCCTGGATGATGCGGAAAGCCGACAGGTCGACATCCGCGGGCAGCGGCCGCCGCTCGCCCCGCCACAGCACGTCCACGCGCACCCCCGCCGCTGTCGTCGACGCGGCAAGCCGCTCCACGTCCGCGAGGCCCTCGGCCGGACCGCGCGGCGCCGGCTCCCGCTCCCGCTCCCCGCCCGGCCCTCGACCGGGGTCGCTCTCGCGCAGCGCGCCCAGCATCCGCCGCAGCCCGGCCAGAGTCTCCCGGCCCGCCTGCTCCACCGCGATCATCGCCTCGCGCGCGCCCGCCGGCTGGGTCTCGACGACCCGGGCCGCCGCGCCCGCCTGGAGGGCGATGATGCCGATGCTGTGCGCCACCGTGTCGTGCATCTCCCGGGCGATGCGCAGCCGTTCGGCGGTGACGGCCTGGGCGGCGGCCTGCGCGCCGAGCCGCTCCGTGTAGGCGCGGGCCTGCCGCACCGAGTTGCCGGCCAGCCAGGCGACGGCCGCGGTGAGAGCGACGGTCTGCCAGTCCGACCAGCTGGAGCTGAGGGTGTGGGGGAGCCGCAGGGGGAGCCCGAGCAGCAGTCTGAGCACCGCGTAGCCGGGCAGGACGCAGAGCGCGAGGACCACGGCGGCGGTACGGGCCCGCCGCGCCCCGGTCGCCACCACGTAACCCATCGCGATGTCGACCGCCGCGTACTGCAGGAAGCCGATGTTCGTCGCGTCGATCGCCAGGGCCCCCGCGTACGAGGCGACGACGAGCAGCCCGAGCGCCACCAGCGGGCGGCAGGGCAGCAGCCGGACGACGGCCAGCGCCATGCCGGCCGCGACCGCCACGAGCAGCCACTCCCACGGCCCGGGGCCTTCCTGCGTACTCGTCGGCAGCCACGGGATGCCGTAGTACGCGCGCGCCCCGAAGGCCATGCCCAGGCACCAGGAGGCGGCCGCCCACGCGCCCGGCGGCGCGTGCTCGACCAGGGGAATCGGCGGGGTGGCTGACATGCGCCGATCGTAGCCAGCGGGACCGGCATCCGAATCGACCCACGGGTGTACAACCACGGTCGACATCCGTCCCCCCCCACGGCACGTGTCAGCGCCGACCGTCACCCACGCTCTCCGCCCGGGAGTTCGACGCGCAGCGGGCCGCAGCCGATGCGGTCGGCCTCCGCGGCCACATAGCGGGGCAGGAGGGCGCGGATGGCTCCGGCCTGCGTCGCGTCCTGAGCGCGGATCAGGAAGGTGACGTCACCGCTCTGGCAGGACGCCTGGACCAGCCCCAGATCATCGCCGAGGAACCCGCGCACCCCGGCGTCGTCCGGCGTCCCCTTGATCCCCCTCGCGCCGGCACGGTGGAGCGCTTGACCGTCGTAGAGCACGGACAGGCGCGGGTCCTCGATGGTCATCAGGCGCAGCCTGGGGTGATCGAGCGACACATAACGGTCGCAGGTCCGTACGGGAGCTCCGGCCCCCCTGGTCACCAAGGGCGACCTGAGGGCGTCCGGCTTCCGGCCGACGGGCAGGCGCAGACCCTTGACGCCGCAGATCGCGTCCCGCCGCTCCTGCTCGAAACGCGCCGGAGCGGACAGGCGGCCCACCGGCTCACTGATGGCGCGGTCACAGCCCTGGTCGGCCATGTAGCCGTTGACGAGTCCGACCAGGGCACGGGCGAGGCGGTCGCGCTCCCCGGTGTCGACCTCGCGGTCGTAGTCGGTGAGACCTGTCTCCATGTCGATGACGAGCGGCCCCTCGTACTCACTGGGCCGGCCGACGCAGCCCTCCGGAACCGCGAGCCACGCGCGCGTGTCCGACACCATGCCGAGCAGGCCGTCGCCGAACGGAGTCATCCTGGCGGACAAGTACTCGTCGGCCCATTGGTCACTCGCGCCGCCGAACCGCTCGTCGAGCTGGTGCACGCGGGCCGTGACACGGTGGCCGCGAGGGGAGGCCAGACGGCAGACGCCGGTGGGGCCCGTGGTGGTGAACCGGGCAGTCGCGACGGGTATCTCGGAAGCGTCGATGTCCCTCCTCCCGTTGAACAGGTCCGCCACGTCGTCTTCGCCGAGGGCGCCCCAGCAGGCCCGTTCCCGCGCCGCGAACGGTCCTGCCTCCGCCTGCCACGCCGTCATTGTCCCGCCGAGGAGCGCCCCGGCGAGGGCGGCGGCGACAGCGGGCCGCAGGCGCCCCCGGGTCAGTTCGCGCCAGTGCCACCACGGCCTGGACGGCTCCACGGCGGCATCGCCGGCCCCGGACGTGCCGGCGGCCCGGGTTGTCGTGTCGGTGGTTTCCTCGGTCATCAGTGGGTTCCCCCGGTCGGCGCGGGCGCGACGGGAGCGCACCCGAGGCGCCGGGTCACGGCGCCGGTGAAGGCGGTGAAGTAGTCCTCGCCGGCCGAGGGGCCGAGCATCAGGAACGTCGTGGGGCGCTTCGCGCACTCGGCACGGACGATGTACTGATCCGGCCCCAGGGACCCGGTGCCCCGCCAGCCCGGCGCGGGCGCGCGATCGCCCGTCACTCCGTGGAGGAGCGCGGTGAGCCGTGGCTCGCGGATCATCAGGGCGTCGAAGAAGCCCTTGTCGTACCGCTCGCCCCTCAGCACGGACCGCCCCACCACCACGGAGCAGGACTGCAGATCGCGGGTGACCGCACCGACCTGGTATTCCAAGCGCCGCGCGGTGTCCTCGTCGACATCCTCCTGGGGATCGAGTCCCGGGATGCGGCACGCGGGCCCCTGCTCCACGTCCCCGACCTCCTCCGGGAGCGTGGGCAGCGGCGAGGTGAGGCGCAGGGGCTTCGCAGGGGCGCAGCCGGCCGCCTCCATGCCCTTGCCGGCGGCCGCCACCAAGAGGTCGGACACCGCGTCCGAGCCGCCGAGGTCCGGGGTGGCCGGATCATCCGCCCCGGGCTCCTCCCGGGCGTCGAGCGTGACCGCGGTCGGCCGTCCGTCGGCGGTGTCGCACCGCTTCGGCAGCACGAGCAGGCCGTGAGTCTCGTCGACGGCGCCCGGCAGGCCGCCGGGCAACGGCATCGCGTGGTCGCCCAGATA
The DNA here is from genome assembly GCF_040683555.1 of Streptomyces sp. NPDC093510. Lineage (NCBI taxonomy): Bacteria > Bacillati > Actinomycetota > Actinomycetes > Kitasatosporales > Streptomycetaceae > Streptomyces > Streptomyces sp. NPDC093510. The sequence goes on along the minus strand of NZ_JBFBEE010000010.1, from coordinate 108,308 downwards.
TCCGGCGACCCATTCGACGCGCCGCTTCGCCGACTTGGGGGCCGGGCCGTACGCCACCGTGACCGTGGTGTCCTGGACGCTCTTGCCGCCGCTGCCGTACGTGAGGCTGGAATGCAGCTCGACGGTGCACCGGCCCCGCGGCCGTTGCCGTGTCGGCGCCGACTCGCTCCCTGTACGGCTACGGGCGTCGGGGCCCTCGAACCCGGCGTCGCCCACGAGGTCGAAGCCGCCGTCCTCCTGCCAGGCGCCCCAGCAGTAGCTGTCCCGGTCGGCGAACGGACCGGTGTCCGTGGCCCAGGCGCCGAGCGCGGTGGCGAGGACCGCGACGGTTGCGCCTGCGGCGACCATACGGCGACGTGACCGCAGGAACGCCCCCTTGAACAGAGGCAGTTGCCCCAGCCCGCCCCCACCCCTTGTCACGCCTCTTACCGCACCCCTTGCCACGTCCCCCGCCTCGCTCCCGGTCGGTCGCTGGATCAGCGGCTGATCGTATCCAGCTCCGGATTCGGCGTCAGGGGTGAGGGGAGCTCAAGCCCGGACGGCACCCGCGGCACCCGCGGCACCCGCGTCGGCCGCTCGGATCACCACCGCGTACGAGCCGATTCCGAGCAGGTGGAGGCCGGGGACGCGGTCGCCGCGGGAGGTGTGGAGGGTGTGGATGAGACCGGACTCCGGGTCGAACGCGACGTCGGCGAGGGTTCCCGCGGCGTCGCCCAGTTCCGTCAACAGGCGCTTGCCGAGCAGGTCCTGGCTCTCCGACGAGTCCGTCGAGGCGAACCGGGCCGCCGACGCCGCCCCGACGACCACCGCGTCCGGCCCCACCGCGTGCACGTCCGCCCAGGCGATGACGTCGCCGCCGCCCTTGACGCCGTCCAGCCGGACGGCGGTGATCAGCGCCTCTTCCGGCGCGACGACGAGCCCGGCGACGGTACCGATGTGCGAGGCATCCGCCGCACTGACGACCGGCCGCCCCACGACCTGACTGAGCAACATCACGCTCCCCACCCCTCACCGACGTCGCCGGCCCCGTGGGGACGGGTGCGGGGGGCGTCTGTGCGTTCGGGGCGGGTGGGGCGGGTGGGGCCGGCGGGTCCGGTGTCGGTGGGCCCGGCGCGGAGGGGTCCTCCGCCAGCGCTTCCCGCCTCGGCGGGCCTCATTCCGGTGGGTCCGGCTCCGGTGGGTCCGGCTCCGGTGGGCCTGGCCCCGGTGGGGCCGGCCCCGGTGGGGCCCGTGTCCCTGGGCACCGCGCCGGAGGAGCTCGTGTCCGTGAGCCCCATCCTGGCGGGGCCCGTGCCGGTGGCCTCCGCCCCGGTGGGCCCGGCGCTGATGGGCGTGGTGCTGGTAGGCCGGCTGCCGGCGGGTCCTGCCTCGGCATCCCCTGTGCCGATGGGCCCTGCCGCAGCGGCCCCCGCCCCGGAGAACCTCGTCCCGGCGGCCCGTGTGTCTGGGAGTTCCAATCCGGCGGACCCCGTGCCTGCGAGCCACGTGCTGGTGGACCCTGTGTCCGCGAACCCCGCCCCGGCGGTCCCCATGCCCGTGGGATCCGTTCCGGTGGCCCCCGCCCCGGCGGGCCCCGCTCGCGTGGTCCCCGTGTCGGTGGCCCTTGCCCCGGCGGGCCCGGCGCCGGTCGGCCCGGTGTCGGCGGGGCCCGTGCCGGTGGCCTCTGCCCCGGCGGACCGCGTCTCGACGCTCCCCGCCCCGGCGGGCCCCGCTCGCGTGGTCCCCGTGTCGGTGGCCCTTGCCCCGGCGGACCCGGCGCCGGTCGGCCCCGTGTCGGTGGTTCCTGCGCCGGTCGACCGCGTGTCGGCGGGTCCCGTGCCGGCGGGCTCTGCCCCGGTCGGCCCCGTGCCGACGGGCCCTGTGCCGCCGGCGCCTGCCCTGGTCGGCCCGGTGTCGGCGGGTCCCGTGCCGGCGGACCCGGCCCCGGTCGGCCCCGTGCCGACGGACCCTGTGCCGCCAGCGCCTGCCCTGGTCGGCCCCGTGTTGGCGGGCCCTGTGCCGGTGGCCCTTGCCCCGGCGGACCCGGCGCCGGTCGACCCCGTATCGGCGGACCCCGTGCCAGTGGCCTCCGCCCCCGCCGACCGCGTCTCGACGCCTCCCGCCCCCGCGGCCCCCGCCCCGAAAGCCCCACCCCCAGCGGCCCCGTCTCCGAACTCCCCGCCCCCAGCGGCCCCGTCGTCTCCGAACTCCCCGCCTCCCAAGCCCCGCTCTCGCCCCACCACCACCGCCAGCTCACCGAGCTCATCCACGGCGTGTGTCGTGTCGTGGGAGGGGATCAGGAGGGTGTCGCCGGTCATGGCCGCGTGGGTGGTCAGGGGGAGGAAGACCTTGCGTTCGTGGTGGCCCAGCGCCTCCGTGGAGGACATTTCGAAGCCGACCACCCGTCCCTCGCGGCCCGCCTCGACCACCACGTCGAGCACCGTGCCCACCTGGACCCCCTGGTCCGTCAGTACGCGGGCCCCGCGGATCAGGCCGCCGGAGGCCTCGTCCCCGGAGGCGACGGCGGACCTGTCCTCCAGGGCCTCGACCGAGGTGATCATCACCGCGTCCGCGCCCAGGGAGTGCACGGCCGCCCACGGCAGGCTCTTGCGCATCGGCCCGGACAGAAGGCCCCGTCCGGCCAGCGTGAAGCCGGCGATCCGGCCGCCCGCCCCGTCGAGCACCACATCCTTGACCTGGGCGACCGCTTCGCCGCCCAGCGTGACCACAGGGCGTTTGGTGAGGTCACCGGCCGGCATCAGCACCGGCAGGGGCATCGTCATCACACCCTCCCCCGTCCGGACCGCCGGCCGCGCCGCACCACGATCACGCCTCCGCTGCGCCGCCGCGCCTGTACGCCGATCACCGCGGCGGCCAGCAGCCCCACCACGACGATCACGGCGATCAACCACACCCACCACTCCATCGCCCACCTCCCGGACCGAACAGACCGAACCGAACAGACCGAACCGAACCGAACAGACCGAACCGGAGGGGCCGAACAGGACGTGCCCCTCGGGCGCCCACGAGTACCCCGTCGGGGAGGAACAGTCTCCCCTCCGTCATCTGCCGAGCGGACCTGGGTGAGGAGTTGGGAGGGGAAGGAGGGGAGGGGAAGGAGGGGAGAGGAAGGGGGGAGCGGGGCTGTGGCCGTCACCGGGCCGTCGGATTCGCGCATTCCGTGATCAACTGATGCAAGATATATTCTTGGACATACGGAATCAGCGCCAGGCCGCGCATCCGGCGGCGCCACGCGACGGAGAGGCCGACCATGAACATCCCGTTCCTCGACAAGTGGCGCAGGCGGCACTCCGCGACGGACCGGGCGGAGGGGCTCGCTGCCGCGTTCGAGGAGGACCCGGACGGCGTGGCCGAGCTGCTCTCCGAGTGTGAGCTGCTGCGGTCTCAGGCGAGTGCCGCCGGGCTCGAACTCGACGACTCCCCGGCCTCGTTGGCGGCCCTGGACCAGCTCAAGCCGCGCTGGCGCGACGACCCCGAGCTGTTGCCCTGGCTCGGCAACGACGCCGGGCTCTATCTGGGAACCGTCGTGGTGCGCACGGTGCCGGGCGCGACCTGGCACGTCTGGCCGGGCGGCAGCCCCGTCGTGCGGCTGAGGAGCGGGCGCGACATCCAGGTCGTCGAGGCGGGACTCGACTGGGCCGTGCAGGGAGCGCCCCAACTGTCCCAGGTCTACGCCGAAGCCTCCGAAGCGTGACCGCACGGCCTCCGAAGCGTGACCGCACGGCCTCCGAGACGTGACCCCGTGACCTCCTAGGCGTGACCTCATGACTTCCTAGGCGCAGCCGGAATTGCCTCAAATACGGTTAATGCCCATAAGTGCGTGTCGTCCAGTAAGCCCCGTTTTCACGTGGATAGTTTGCGCGGACGTACACAGCTGAGAGTGGGCAGGTCTTGCCATGGCCGTCGATCCTTTGATCGAGCTGCGTGATGTGAACAAGTACTACGGAGAGCTGCATGTCCTCCAGGACATCAACCTCACCGTCGGCAAGGGGGAGGTGGTCGTGGTCATCGGCCCGTCGGGGTCGGGCAAATCAACACTCTGCCGAACGATCAACCGGCTCGAGACCATCCAGTCGGGAGAGATCAGACTCGACGGACAGCCACTGCCCGACGAGGGCAAGGCACTCGCGAAGCTCCGCGCCGAGGTCGGCATGGTCTTCCAGTCCTTCAACCTCTTCGCGCACAAGACCGTTCTCCAGAACGTCTCCCTCGCGCAGGTCAAGGTGCGCGGCCGCAAGAAGGACGAGGCGGAGAAGCGGTCCCGCGAACTCCTTGAGCGCGTGGGTCTGTCCGCGCACGCCGAGAAGTACCCGGCGCAGCTCTCCGGCGGCCAGCAGCAGCGCGTGGCCATCGCCCGCGCGCTGGCCATGGACCCCAAGGCGCTGCTCTTCGACGAGCCGACCTCGGCCCTCGACCCCGAGATGATCAACGAGGTCCTCGAAGTCATGCAGCAGCTCGCGCGCGAGGGCATGACCATGGTCGTCGTCACCCACGAGATGGGCTTCGCCCGCTCCGCGGCCAACCGCGTCGTCTTCATGTCCGACGGCCGCATCGTCGAGGACCGGACCCCCGAGGACTTCTTCACCCGCCCGGAGAGCGAGCGCGCCAAGGACTTCCTCTCCAAGATCCTCAAGCACTGACGGGGGGACGTGCTCGTGAAGCGAACCACCATGCGAACCACCAAGCGAAACACCAAGCGAAACACCATGCGTACGACGCGCCTGCTCGTGGTGCTCGCCCTCGCCGCCCTCACCGCCGCCGCGTGCGGCAAGGACGGCAGCCCGCCGACCAAGGGCCCCGCCGCCGACGAACTGCCGAAGTACCGCGTGGCGACCGGCTTCCAGCTGCCCGCGTCGGGGACCTGGAAGAAGGCGAAGAGCCGCGGCCGCTTCATCGTCGGTGCCAAGGAGGACCAGCCCTACCTCGGCGAGAAGGACCCGGCGAGCGGCAGATACTCCGGCTTCGACATCGAGATCGCCAAGATGATCTCGGCCTCGCTCGGCGTGGACCCCGGGAAGATCGAGTTCAAGACCATCGCGTCGGCGAACCGCGAGACCGCCCTGCAGAACGGGCAGATCGACTACTACGTCGGCACCTACACCATCAACGACAACCGCAAGAAGCTCGTCGGCTTCGGCGGCCCCTACTACATGGCGGGTCAGGGTCTGCTGGTGCGCAGCGACGAGGACGACATCAAGGGGCCCGGGGATCTCGCCGGCAAGCGCGTCTGCTCGGCCGCCGGGTCCACCCCGTACCAGCGAATCCAGAAGGACCACCCGAAGGCCACGCTCGTCGCGTACGACACGTACTCGGTCTGTGTCGACAACCTGCTGACCTATCAGGTCGACGCCGTCACGACCGACGACGCGATCCTGATCGGCTACGCGGCCAAGGTGCCCGAGGAGCTGAAGGTGGTCGGCAAGCCGTTCTCCGAGGAGCCGTACGGCATCGGCGTGCCCCGGGGCGACAACGCCCTCCGGTTCGCCGTCGACGACGCCCTCGCCGCCGGTGAGAAGAACGGCGACTGGAAGAAGGCGTACGACGCCACGCTCGGCCTCTCCGGGGTCCCGGCGCCGAGCCCGCCCGCCATCGACCGCTACCCGGCGAGCTGAGGAGGCGTCGTGGACGTACTGACAGACAACTTCTCCACGTTCGGCGAGGGGTTCGTCGGCACCGTCGAACTCACCGTCTTCGCCTCGCTGCTCGCGCTCGTGCTCGGCTTCGTCATGGCGTCGTTCAGGGTGGCGCCCGTCGGCTCCTTCCGGGCGCTCGGCACGGTGTGGGTGACGGTTCTGCGCAACACGCCGCTCACACTGCTCTTCTTCGCCGTGCTGCTCGGACTGCCGCGCTTCGGACTCGTGCTGCCCTTCAAGGTGTTCGCCGTGCTGGCCCTCGGCTGCTACACCTCCGCCTTCATCTGCGAGGCGCTCAGGTCCGGCATCAACACCGTGCCGAAGGGGCAGGGCGAGGCGGCCAGGAGCCTCGGCATGAGCTTCGGCCAGACCCTGTCCATGGTCGTGCTGCCGCAGGCCTTCCGGTCCGTCATCGCGCCGGTCGGCTCCAACCTCATCGCGCTGGCCAAGAACTCCGCGATCGCGGGCGCGTTCAGCGTCACCGAACTGCTCGGCACGTACAAGACGCTGAGCGAGCTGGGCTACAACATCATCTGGACGTTCGGCTGGATCGCCCTCGGCTACCTCATCATCACCCTGGCCATCAGCGCGGTCTTCAATGTCCTCGAAAAGCGCTGGGGAGTCGCCCGATGAAAGCCCTCTCCCACGATTCCACCGCCCTCTACGACATCCCCGGCCCCAGGACCGTCCGCAGGCACCGGCTGTACGGGATGCTCTCCACCCTGCTCGTGCTGGCCCTCGTCGGCTGGATCGTGTATCTGCTCTTCGACACCGACCAGTTCACGACGACGAAGTGGACGCCCTTCGAGTACAAGGGCATCCAGGAGCTCCTCCTGCGCGGCCTCGGCAACACGCTCAAGGCCTTCGCGATCTCCGCGGTCCTCGCCCTCGCGCTCGGCGGCCTGCTCGCCATGGGGCGCCTCTCCGACCACCGGCCCGTGCGCTGGCTGGCCACGCTCGTCGTGGAGTTCTTCCGCGCCATGCCGGTCCTGGTGATGATCTTCTTCGTCTTCGTGGCGCTGAAGGTCCAGCCGCTGCCCGCGCTGGTCGCCGGGCTCACGCTCTACAACGGCTCCGTACTCGCCGAGGTCTTCCGATCCGGCGTCAACTCCGTGGAGAGGGGGCAGCGGGAGGCGGCCTACGCACTCGGAATGCGCAAGACGCAGGTCATGGGGCACGTCCTCGTTCCGCAGGCCGTGCGGGCCATGTTGCCCGCCATCATCAGCCAGTTGGTGGTGGCCCTGAAGGACACCTCGCTCGGATATCTGATCACCTACGAGGAGTTCCTCCATGCCGGGAAGCTCATCGCGTCGAACCTCGACTACGATTTGCCCTTCATCCCCGTTGTCATGGTGATCTCACCGATCTACATCGGGATGTGCATGTTGCTGTCGTGGTTCGCCCAGTGGGTGTCCAGGCGTCAGCGGCGCAACCCCAAGACCGAGGCCGCGGACGTGGCCCCGGCGGAACCAGGGACGCTGCTGCCAGGTACGCGGTAGCTGAAACAGGCCCACCCGGCAGCAGCCGGTGATCACTGCTCGCGCAGGGGGACGGACACGTACGACGGGTCCGACTCCGGCGAGGAGAAGGTCAGCTGCGCGCCGGACGGGTTGTGCTCGATGTAGAGCGGGTCGACCGTGTCGACCACCAGGGCGAGCCTGTGTCCTGCCGGTACGTCGTAGGCCGTGGAGAACAGCTCCAGGTCCACGCCGAACGGCTTGCCGGGCGTCTTGCCGTGGAAGGTGTACGGCGCGTTGCTGACCAGCTTGCCGAGGCCGAGCGGGCCCACGTCGTAGAGGTACGCGACGAGGGTGCCGCTCTCCTTGGTGCTGGTGAGCGTGGTGTGCAGCTTCGCCGTCCCGCGCACCCGCTGGGCCGATGTGTACCGCTCCGACTGCCAGACGCCCGTGTACCGGCGCGGGAGCAGCGGCACCGACGCCGTCGGCGGGATCTTGAGGAACTGGTCGAGGGCGTTCGACAGGATGGCGATGCCGCCGTTGGCGCCCGAGTCGACGTTGGCGCGGATCGTGGTGGAGCCCGCCATGGCGATCTTCTTGCGGTCGGGGCCGACCGACTTCCAGTCCGGGTAGCCCTCGTAGCCGCCCTCCGACCGGGATTTGAGCTGGACCGGCTGTTCCTTGTCGATGCCGTTGTCCGCGCCCTTGAGGTAGTGGTCGAACCACCGCTGGGTGGAGGTCCAGGTGTCGTTGGGCAGGCCGAGCAGACCGGTCGCCTCGGCCGTCGCGTGGTCGCCGGGGCGGAACTCCAGGCGCTTGGGGCCGGTCAGCCGTTCGTAGAACTCCGCGTACTGGTTCGGCGGGAAGAGGGTGTCGCCCCAGGCGTTGCCGAGCATGACGGCCGCGCCGTTCTCGTTGATGTCGTCGAGGTAGGTCGCGGGGGAGCGCTTCGCGCCCCAGGCGATCATCTCGTCCTCCTTGTCCAGGTTGGACCCGAGGAAGTCCTTGAGGGTCTGCTGGAGTTCGGCGCTCGGGCGGCCGGTGAGGGCGCCCGCTCCGCCGAGGAGGGCCGCGGCCTGGGAGTGCTGGGTGCGGCCGCTGTAGATCGAGTCGATCAGGTCGCCCCAGCCGCTCAGCGCGGCGACGGCCTTGACCCGCTTGTCGTGCCCCGCGGCGAGCAGGCTGATCCCGGCGCCGTACGAGACGCCCGCCATGCCGACCTTCGACGGGTCGGCCGGGGTGTTGGCGAGGGTCCAGTCGATGACCTTGGACGCGTCGGCGATGTCCTCGGGGCCCGCCGTCTCGATCTCGCCGCCGGACTGCCAGAAGCCGCGCGAGTTGTAACTGACCACGACGTAGCCGGAGTTCGCGAGCTTCTGGGCCTGCGCGACGTACTCGATCTGGGGCATCGCCCAACTGGTGGGCAGCACGATCGCGGGGTAACGGGTGCCCGGCTGCGCGCCCTTGGGAGTGAAGACGTTGGCCTTGAGGATCGTGCCGCCGTCGCCGGGTATGTCGACGAAGCGTACGTCGGTGGCGCTCGCGGCCGGCGGCGCGGCCGCCGGGGCCGCCGGGGCAGCCTGGGCCGCTGGGGCGAGGCCGAAGGCGGCGCCGGCGACGAGCGTCGCGGAGACGGCGCCCACGGTGGTCGTACGCAGGGCCCGGCGCGGGTGCGGAGCTCTCACGGGTCACTTCCTCACTCGTTGAAAGTGCAAAGTGACCCGACGGTAACCGCGAACCTTTACCGGGGGTAACCCGTCGGTAAGTTACGCCCCGGTAACGATCGTTGGAGGGGGCACGGTTACGCCAGTGCGCTCTTCGCCTGCCAGTCGGACCAGGAGATGTTCCACTCGCCGTAGCCGTTGCCCGGGTCCGGAACGCCCTTCGAGCCGCTGCCCTCGACCTCGAAGGGGTCGCCTATCTGCGCCTCGCGGTAGAGCCAGCCGGCGTCACCGGTGCTCATACCGACGCAGCCCGAGCTGTGGTTGGTGTTGCCGAAGTACGAGGCGTTCCATGGGGCCGCGTGCGCGTACATGCCCGACCAGGTCAGGCGCATCGAGTAGTCGACCATCTTGTCGTAGGAGTTGCTGCCGGTGAGGCCGACCGTCTCCGAGCGCATGTTGATGGTGCCTTCCTTCGACATCAGGACGGAGGTGCCGCCCCAGGAGGCCTTCTCGCCACCGGGCGTGCCGGCCGACATCGGCACCGACTTGACGGTCTTGCCGTCGCGCGTCAGCGTCGTCGTCTTGCTGTCCAGGTTCACCTTGACGACCTGGTTCTTGCCGACGGTGAAGTTGGTCGCGTAGTCGCGGACGAACCAGTCGTCGCCGCCCGAGTCGATGCCGTTGAGCCGGGCGTCCAGCTTCACCTTCGTGCCGGACTTCCAGTACTCCTTGGGCCGCCAGTCGACGCGGTCCTTGCCGTCGTGGTTCTTGATCCAGCCCCACGACCCGGTGGTGTCGTTCGACGTCGTCACCTTCAGGTGCTTCTCCACCTCGGCCTTGTTGCGCACCGGGTGGTCGAAGGTGATCGAGAGGGGCTGCGCGACGCCCACCGTGGAGCCCTTGCCCGGGGCGAGCGTCACCTTGTTGACCTGCTCGGGCGCGGCCGTCTTGAAGGAGGCCTTCGCGCTGCCGCCCTTGTCGGTGCTCGCCTCGACCCGGTACGCGGTGCCGGGCGCCGCCTTGCGCTCCGAGGTCCAGGTGCTGCCGTTCGCCGACACCTTCCCGGACAGCTTCGCGCCCTTGTCGTCGGCGACCGTGACCTGCTTCAGCCTGCCGTCGGCCAGGCTGACCTTCACCGGCTTGCCCGCCTCGGCCTGCTGCCCCGAGAGGTTCACCGAGATCTTCGGCTTCTCGGCGGCCTTGTCGGCGCCGGACGAGCCGCTGCCGCCCGAACAGGCGGTCAGGGCGGCGGCGAGCACCGCAAGGCCCGCGGTCGCCGTGTGGCGGGTGCGAAGGGGGCGTCGGCGGCTCGAAGAGCTCTGGGGGGTCAAGGAACGTACCTCCGTGCGAATGTGGACTGCACGGTGAGAGGGACGATCGTCCGAACGGGTTGCCTGTTGTCCGGAAATTCCCTGCTAGATCACGGAAGAGGCCGGATCGCGTCGGCGCTCAGTGAGGGCCGCGTCACTTGGCGCGATGGGAGGTGCGGGCCGACGGCGTGGGCAGCGGGGTCTGGGCCGCGCGCGTCACGTCCCCGACGAGCTCCACGACGTCGGGACCGTACGCCTGCGAATTGACGATCTTCAGGAGCAGCACGAAGGAGTTCTTGCCGTGCTTGCGGGCGAGCTTCTCGTGGTGGCGTGCCAGATAGCGGGTGGCCGCCTGGCTGGTGACCGCACGCTGGCCGCAGAAGAGGAAGACGGGTCTCGCCTCCTGGCCCTGGTCGGCGGTGAGCCGGGCGAGGATCACATACTCCGTGAGGCCGGCCTCCAGGCGGTAGCGCTCGGCGCCGATCTGGAAGGCGCCGCGGTCGGGCGTCGGCTCGGGCTCGCTGTTCACCCGGACGCCGGGCAGCAGGCTGTGCATGTGCGCCGCCATGCGGCGGTTCGCCACCGGACTGCCCACACAGAACTCCGTGCGCTCACCGAAACCCTGCTGGGCCGCGTCGTGCGCGACGACCTGCTGGTGCGCCCCGCACTCCTTGATGACCGCGGCCAGCTCCAGGAGCGCGAACACGTCCTGGCGCATCACGGTCGGCTCGGGGCCGCCCGCGTCGCGGTTCACCACGAGCAGCGACTCGGCGTTGTCGGGCAGCCCGAAGAAGGCCTGCTTGCGGCGGAGCCTGCGCTTCCACAGGTGGCCGCGGGCGAGCCAGCCGAGAACGGCGCTGATGCCGACCGCGATCAGGCCGAGGACGAGTGTGCGCACGTCTTCAGTCATGGGGGCGCATGCTAGCGGCCCGCCGGACCCGTGTTCGAGGAGGTCCTGACGAGACGGGGGACTCGAAGTTACGCTGCGCAGACGGTTGTTGACAGGAGGTACGAATGCGTCGCGCTGTCGTACGGAATCTGACGCTATTGGCGGTCGGAGGGGTATTGGTGTCGGTCGGTGCGGCCGCGCCCCCTTCGCCTACGCGCTCAGCGGAACCGGCCGCACCGGAGAAGGTGCCGGTCGCCGTCGGCCACGGCGGGGCGGTCGCCAGCGTCGACCCCGACGCCTCGGCGGTCGGCATCGAGGTCCTCAGGAAGGGCGGCAACGCCGTGGACGCGGCCGTCGCCACCGCCGCCGCGCTCGGCGTCACCGAGCCGTACTCGGCCGGCGTCGGAGGCGGCGGATACTTCGTCCACTACGACGCGAGGACCCGCAAGGTCAGCACCATCGACGGCCGCGAGACGGCCCCGCGCACCGCAGGACCCGGGCTCTTCCTGGAGAACGGCAAGCCGATCCCCTTCGACCAGGCGGTCACCAGCGGCCTCGGCGTCGGCACCCCCGGCACCCCGGCCACCTGGCAGTCGGCGCTGGACACCTGGGGCAGCAAAAGCCTGCGCACCCTGCTGAAGCCCGCAGAGCGGCTCGCGCGCGACGGATTCACGGTCGACGCGACCTTCCGCTCGCAGACCGCGTCGAACGAGAAGCGGTTCAGGGACTTCCCCGACACGGCGAAGCTGTTCCTGCCGGGCGGCAGGCTGCCGGTGGTCGGGTCGACGTTCAAGAACCCCGACCTGGCGCGCACCTACAAGGAACTGGGCCGCGAGGGCGTCGGCGCGCTCTACCGAGGAGACCTTGCCGAGGATTTCGTGCGCACGGTGAACAAGCCGCCGGTCGACCCCGCCTCTGACCGCGTCGTGCGGCCCGGCGACCTCTCCCGCAAGGACCTCAAGGCGTACGCGGTCAAACGCCAGGCCCCGACGAAGACCAGGTACCGCGGACTGGACGTCTACTCCATGGCGCCCTCCTCCTCCGGCGGCACCACCGTCGGCGAGGCGCTGAACATCCTGGAGCGCACCGACCTCTCCAGGGCGTCGAAGACGAAGTACCTGCACCGCTACATCGAGGCCAGTCGCATCGCGTTCGCCGACCGGGGGCGCTGGGTGGGCGACCCGGCCTTCGAGGACGTACCGGCCAAGGAGCTCCTCTCGCAGCGGTACGCCGACTCGCGCGAGTGCCTGATCAAGGACAGGTCCGTCCTGAAGAGCCCCCTCGCACCCGGCGACCCGCGCCGGCCGACGCCGTGCGGCACGGGTGACAAGGCGGCCCCGACGACGTACGAGGGCGAGAACACCACGCACCTCACGGCCGCCGACAAGTGGGGCAACGTCGTCGCGTACACCCTCACCATCGAGTCGACCGGCGGCAGCGGTATCACCGTGCCCGGTCGCGGCTTCCTGCTCAACAACGAACTGACCGACTTCTCCTTCGCGCCCGCCGCCCCCGGTGTGCACGACCCGAACCTGCCGGGCCCTGGCAAGCGGCCGCGGTCCTCGATCTCCCCGACGATCGTCCTCAAGGACGGCAAGCCGGTGGTGGCGCTCGGCTCACCGGGCGGCGCGACCATCGTCACCACCGTCCTGCAGACCCTGACGGGCTTCGTCGACCGGGGCCTCCCGCTGGTCGACGCGATCGCCGCGCCGCGCGCGAGCCAGCGCAACGCCGCGCAGACCGAGCTCGAACCCGGGCTCTGGAACAGCCGGGTGAAGGACTCCCTGGAGTCGATCGGGCACTCCTTCAAGCAGAACCCGGAGATCGGCGCGGCCACCGGCGTGCAGCGGCTGCCGGGCGGCAAGTGGCTCGCGGCGGCGGAGAAGGTCCGCAGGGGCGGCGGGTCCGCGATGGTGGTGCGTCCCGCCGACTGAGGGCCTGTCCGCAAGGCTCTAACTGAGGGCCTGTCCTCAAGGCTCTAAGGGACGGGTGAGGCCGCGCAGTTCTGCTCCAGCTCGTTCGCCGCCCAGCGGATCGACGACTCCGGGTCGTCGTGCAGATACCGCAGCGTGGGCAGCGCCTCGCGGACGGCGGCGAGCTGGGCGTCACCGCGGCCGCCGCGCGCTCGGCGGACGTCGGCGAGGTCGGCGATGAGCAGCAGCAGCGTGCTGCGGGACCTGTTGTCCGGGTCGGTCATCAGCTCGACCAGGAACGGGATCGCGGGGACCGCGGCGGTCGAGGCGGCCTCCTTGGAGACCAGGAGCCGGTAGAGGTCGTGGACCGCGTCCATGGCCGTCTTCTTGTCGTCGGACGCGACCTTGCCGATCAGGTCCGGGATCATGCGGCCGGGGCCGCGGGCGGTCCACAGCGAGCCCCAGTCGACGCCGTCCAGGCGCAGTTGGAGATCGCGGTGCGGCCACAGCTTCGCCGGGTCCAGGCGGAGCGCGGACGTGCCGTGCGCGTCGGTGACGTGCAGGGTGCCGTCCGCGTCCAGGCCGAGGAATCTGATGCCGGTGCCCAGACGCAGCCCGGCCACCGCGTCGGAGCCCAGGTCCCAGACGCGGACCAGGCCGTCGGCCCACGCGGCGGCGAGCGCGGGACCCGTCTCCAGCTGTGCCGGCGCCAGCGCCCGGACGGGCGTGCGGCGCCGCGCGAAGGGGGTGCGCAACGGCTTGCGGCGGGTGCTCCAGTAGCGGATCACGCCGTTCTCGTCGCCGCTCAGGACGAGGCGCCTGCCGCTGTCCAGCTCGAGGCAGGCGAGCGCGGTGACCGGCGCGCGGTGCAGCGCCAGGCTGATCGTCTCGGGTGACTCGTCGTCGGTCTCCAGGACGTGCACCCAGCCGTCCGTGTCGCCCGCCACGAGGGTCGTCGCGTCCTGGTCGGCGGCCACCGACCGCAGGACGCCGGACGCGGGGACGAGCGCGGCGGCGGCGCCCGGCACCGACGGCGTTGCGACGGGCCCGCGGGAGAGGACCGTCCAGCGCCCCCGCGGATCGGCGTCGCCCTGTGTCAGCGAGAGCGGCCCGAGGTCCTCCAGGGGCGCGGGCACCTCGGAGGGCGGGCTGATCGCCTTGTCGCCGGACCAGTCGACGCCGAGGGTCTCGGCGACGGCGACGAGCGCCTCACGCGTACGGGCGTTGATGACGACCGCGAAGTCGGCGCCGGGCCCGCGTCCATGACGTATGACCGCGTCCGGCGCGCCGTACGAGAGGGCGTCCGTGCCCATCTCCTGCCAGGGCAGCAGGCCCAGTTCGCGGTACGAGGACGTCAGGCGCCGGACGATCTCCGGGTCGGCGTCGACGGTCGCCCTGCGCACCCGCAGCGTCCAGCCGTAGTGTGCGGGCAGCCGTTCGAAGGCCAGCTGTGTCAGGAACTCGGACAGCGACCGGCTCTGCACGACCCACGCGCCGCCGACGCTCACGACGACGCGCGGGTCGGGCAGTTCGGCCTCGGCGGCGAGATAGCCCCACTCGTGGCTGTAGTGGTACTCCGACATGAAGACGCAGACGCGGCGGTCGCCGCCGGGCCCCACGAGGCCGCTGTCCGCGGCCGCTTCGAGCTCCGAGATGGTCGGCGGCCACTGGGTGTGGACCCAGTACAGGCGCGGATCGAAGGCGAAGGAGTTGACGGGGGAGTCCCACCACTCGTTCAGGGCCACGGGGACGGGCAGGTCCCAGTCGATGCCGTCCGTGCGGTTCTCGCCGCCCCACCGGGAGTGGCCGGGCTCGCCGCCCGGGTCCTCGTAGCCCCACTCGCGCTGTACCGCGTCGAGCAACTCCCAGCGGGGTCGGCCCTGTTGCCAGGCCCGCAGCCGGTCCGCGAACTGTCCGTAGTCGATGATCTCTCGTGTCACCGGAGAAGCGTACGGATGATCAAGGTCGGGGATTGTCCCCGCCGGGTCACAGTGCCGTGAGAATCCTGGGACCGTCCTCGGTGATCGCGACATGATCGCGACGGTGTGCCGAGCCGGCCGTTCCCGTACCGCGCGCCCGTGGTGGCAAACTGCGTGTAGTCGTCCTGTAACACGTCTGGTGTTATCTTCCGGACCGGAAGACTCCAGGCTCCACGGGGCGGTGCAAGTCGGATGGCAGTGGAACAACTCCCCGAACAGGTGAGGGAGTTCGCTAGGTACTTGAGGGATCTGCTGGGGCGGTTGGATCAGGGGACAGGCTGGTGCGGCGTGTTCTGGCAGCGCGATCCGGACGGCATGCGTGCCTGCCTGGACGGCGCCGAGGTCCCGCCCTGGGACGTGGTGCAGGCGCTGCTCCACGACCTCGCGGCGGACCGGGGCATTCCGGAGGCCGAGCGCGAGGCGGGCACGGCGAGCGCCCTGCACCGCGCGGCGATCACCGCGTACGACGCCGGGCCCGGAGGCCGCGAACGCCTCAGCGACCGGCTCGACCTGATGCTCACCGAGCAGCGGATCGCCCTGGAACGCCTGGCGGACCTGACGCGGCAGCTGACCGTCGCGGCCGACGCCGACGAGGCCGACCGCGTCAACCTCGATCTGGCCTGGGTGCGCGACGACCACGAGCGCGCGACCGCCCGCTGCGCCGAGCTCCAGGGCCGGATGGACCGCCTCGCCGACGCGGCACGCCCGTCGTGGGTGGACCTCGGCACGGCATCCGCCCCTCACGGGGGCGAACTGCGCCTGCCCCGGCAGGCCACCGGGCAAGGCCCGGCCGATCCGGCGCGCCCCCGGGGCGCACGGTTCGCCGGACTCGACGGCGTCGCGAGCGGCGAGGGCGCGCCCGCCGGCGCGGCCGCCCCCGTCGCGGAGCCCGCATCGGACGAGGCGTGGCACACCCCCAGAGGCGCCCGCTTCGCGTCCGGCGCGCAGGAGCCCGCGCCCGCGCCGAAAGCCCCACACGTCCCCGGCGGGGACCCCGGGGCCCGTGCCACGTCCGACGCCGTGCGGGAACTCGTCAAGCTCCGCGGCGAGGGCCGCAGCGGCGAGGCGCACGGCGTGCTCGTCGAGGCCGCGGGCTGGCCGGCGGCCAGGCTGCCGCTGTTCGCCGCGGAACTGCACCGCGCGGGCCTCGCCGCCGACTGGGCGACCCTGCTCTGGGAGGCCGCCTCGCTGCCGCCCGACCGGCTCGTCGCGCTCGCGGACGCGCTGGCCGGTGCGGGCCGCGCCGACGACTGCCGGAAGCTGCTCCGGCAGGGCGTCGCGCGCCCCGCGCCGGAGATCGCCGAGGCGATCGTCGCGCTGATCGACGCGGGCCGGGAGCGGGAGGCCCGCGCGCTCCTCGACTCCTACCTCCGCGTCCGCACGCCGGAGGACGTGGCCCGGTGCGCGCACACCGACCCCCACCGCCTCATCCCCCTGCTCCTGGAGACGGCACGGCAGGTGTCGGACGAGCACCACTGGGACCTGGTGCACGCCCTGCGCGTGGCCGGTTTCAGCGCCTGACCGGGATCACCCCTGCCCGTTTCTCGCCCGCTCGGGTGCGAAACATGATCGACTCCGGCGGTTGACGGCGATGGTCTTGCTCAGCCCCTCGGAGGAGGCTTACGTTCTCCTAATCCACGCACCGGATCTACGTGCGTAGAAGCTCTCTGACGTCCTCTCAAGGGCATACGAAGGAGCAGCTCATGGCCAACGTCGTACGCGCCGCACTGGTCCAGGCCACCTGGACGGGCGACACCGAATCAATGATCGCCAAGCACGAGGAGCACGCCCGCGAGGCGGCCCGGCAGGGCGCGAAGGTGATCGGCTTCCAGGAGGTCTTCAACGCCCCCTACTTCTGCCAGGTGCAGGAGGCCGAGCACTACCGATGGGCCGAGCCCGTCCCCGACGGCCCCACGGTCACCCGCATGAAGGAACTCGCCCGCGAGACCGGCATGGTGATCGTCGTCCCCGTCTTCGAGGTCGAGCAGTCCGGCTTCTACTTCAACACCGCGGCCGTGATCGACGCCGACGGCAGCTACCTCGGCAAGTACCGCAAGCACCACATCCCCCAGGTCAAGGGCTTCTGGGAGAAGTACTACTTCAAGCCGGGCAACCTGGGCTGGCCCGTCTTCGACACCGCGGTCGGCAAGGTCGGCGTCTACATCTGCTACGACCGCCACTTCCCGGAAGGCTGGCGGCAGTTGGGGCTGAACGGCGCCCAGATCGTCTACAACCCCTCCGCCACCTCACGCGGCCTCTCCGCCCACCTCTGGCAGCTGGAACAGCCCGCGGCCGCCGTCGCCAACGAGTACTTCATCGCCGCGATCAACCGCGTCGGCCAGGAGGAGTACGGCGACAACGACTTCTACGGAACGAGCTACTTCGTCGACCCGCGCGGCCAGTTCGTCGGCGAGCCCGCGAGCGACAAGTCCGAAGAACTCGTCGTCAGAGACCTCGACTTCGGCCTCATCGAGGAAGTACGCCAACAGTGGGCGTTCTACCGCGACCGCCGACCCGACGCCTACGAAGGGCTGGTGCAGCCGTGACCGATCTGTACGACCGCCACCGGGCAGTGCTGCCCGACTGGCTCGCGCTCTACTACGAGCGGCCCATGGAGCTCACCCACGGCGAGGGCCGCCACGTCTGGGGCGCCGACGGCAGGAAGTACCTCGACTTCTTCGGCGGCATCCTCACCACCATGACGGCGCACGCCCTGCCCGAGGTCACCAAGGCGGTGAGCGAGCAGGCGGGCCGGATCATCCACTCCTCCACGCTCTACCTCAACCGCCCCATGGTGGAACTGGCCGAGCGCATCGCGGCGTTGTCCGGCATCCCCGACGCCCGCGTCTTCTTCACCACCTCCGGCACCGAGGCCAACGACGCCGCCCTGCTGCTCGCCACCGCCCACCGCCGCTCGAACCAGATCCTGGCGATGCGCAACAGCTACCACGGCCGGTCCTTCACCACCGTCGGCATCACCGGCAACCAGTCGTGGTCGCCGACCAGCCTCTCGCCCCTCCAGACGCTGTACGTCCACGGGGGCGTCCGCAGCCGCGGCCCGTACGCCGGCCTGAGCGACGCCGAGTTCACGGCGGCCTGCGTCGCCGACCTGCGGGACATGCTCGGGCAGAGCCGCGGGGGAGTGGCCGCACTGATCGCCGAGCCGGTCCAGGGCGTCGGCGGCTTCACCTCCCCGCCCGACGGTCTGTACGCCGCGTTCCGCGAAGTCCTGGACGAGCACGGCATCCTGTGGATCGCCGACGAGGTGCAGACCGGCTGGGGCCGCACGGGCGACCACTTCTGGGGCTGGCAGGCGCACGCGCAACACGGCCCGCCGGACATCCTCACCTTCGCCAAGGGCATCGGCAACGGCATGTCGGTCGGCGGAGTCGTGGCCCGCGCCGAGGTCATGAACTCCCTCGACGCCAACTCCATCTCCACGTTCGGCGGCTCCCCGGTCACCATGGCGGCCGGCCTCGCCAACCTCACGTATCTCCTGGAGCACGACCTCCAGGGCAACGCGCGGCGCGTCGGCGGGCTCCTCATCGAGCGGCTGCGGGCCATCTGCGCCCAGCTGCCCGCCGTACGCGAGGTGCGCGGACGCGGCCTGATGATCGGCATCGAACTGATCGAGCCCGGCACGGACCGGCCGAACCCGCAGGCGGCGGCCGCCGTGCTCGAAGCGGCCCGAGAGGGCGGCCTGCTCATCGGCAAGGGCGGCGGGCACGACACCAGCGTGCTCCGCGTCGCCCCGCCGCTCTCACTGACCGTCGCGGAGGCGGAGGAGGGCGCCGCGATCCTCGAACGGGCGCTGCACAGCGCCTAGTTCGGGCACGCACATTCCTCGCAGGCCCGCAGGAAAGGGAGCGCACCACATGAGTAACCGCACTCTGATCACCGGCGGCCTGGTCATCACGGCCTCCGACGAACTGCCCGTCGACGTCCTGGTGGAGGACGGCCGCGTCGCGGCGCTGGCCACCCGTGACAGCCACGGGTGGACCGCCGACCGCGTGCTCGACGCCACCGGGAAGTACGTGATCCCGGGCGGCGTCGACGCCCACACGCACATGGAGATGCCGTTCGGCGGCACCCTCGCCGCGGACACCTTCGAGACCGGCACCCGCGCCGCGGCCTGGGGCGGCACGACGACCATCATCGACTTCGCGATCCAGCCCAAGGGCGGCACGCTCGCGGAGGGTCTCGACGCCTGGCACGAGAAGGCGGCCGGCCGATGCGCGGTCGACTACGGCTTCCACATGATCATGTCCGACGTGAACGAGTCCTCCCTCAAGGAGATGGACACGCTCGTCTCCTCCGGGATCACCTCGTTCAAGCTGTTCACCGCCTACCCGGGCGTCTTCTTCTCCGACGACGGGCAGATCCTCCGGGCGATGCAGCGCGCGGGCGGCAACGGCGGCCTCGTCATGGCGCACGCGGAGAACGGCCTCGCCATCGACGTCCTGGTGGAGCAGGCGCTGGCGCGCGGCGAGCGGGACCCGCGCCACCACGGAGAGGTCCGCAAGGCGCTGCTGGAGGCGGAGGCGACGCACCGGGTCATCCGGCTGAGCCAGGTGGCCGGCGCCCCGCTGTACGTGGTGCACGTCTCGGCGCGGGAAGCCGTCGCCGAACTGACCAGGGCCAGGGACGAAGGGCTCCCGGTCTTCGGCGAGACCTGCCCGCAGTACCTCTTCCTGTCGACCGACAACCTCGCGGAACCGGACTTCGAGGGCGCGAAGTACGTCTGCTCGACCCCGCTGCGCCCGAAGGAGCACCAGGCGGTCCTGTGGCGCGGGCTGCGCACGAACGACCTCCAGGTGGTCTCCACGGACCACTGCCCGTTCTGCTTCAAGGGACAGAAGGAGATGGGCCGCGACGACTTCTCGAAGATCCCGAACGGCATGCCCGGCGTGGAGAACCGCATGGATCTGCTCCACCAGGCTGTCGTGGAGGGCCACATCAGCCGTCGCCGCTGGATCGAGGTCGCCTGCGCGACGCCGGCCAGGATGTTCGGCCTTTACCCGAAGAAGGGCACGATCGCCCCGGGAGCCGACGCCGACATCGTCATCTACGACCCGAACGCCGAGCAGACCATCTCCGCTCAGACGCACCACATGAACGTCGACTACTCGGCCTACGAGGGCAAGAGGGTGACGGGACGGGTGGAGACGGTGCTGTCCCGGGGCGTCCCGGTGGTCGACGACCGCGCGTACACGGGGCGTGCGGGGCACGGCTCGTTCCTGCGGCGGGGGATCTGCCAGTACGTGTGAGCCGGGCCGGCCGGCGCCGGGGTCCCGCCCAACTGGCGCGGCCCCGGCGCCACTTCACGAGGGTGTGACCCGGGTCACTTTGGGGGCCCCTTGGCCCGAAGGCGCCACCCGTGTCACTATTTCTGCGCGCCGACTCTGCCCAAAATCTGCTGTGAGGCCGTGAGTCGAGTGCCCTGGCCGCCGGTTCGTACAGGCGAGGCCGAGTCCTCACTCGGCGCAGTACCGACTCCCTTTCACATCCCCGTCGCGATATCCCGTCGCGTGTGACGGTGCCCCTCCCTTTGCCGCGCCCTTTTCGCGGACCGCAGGGGACCGATGCCCTCAAGTTGCGATGCGGCCCCGGCGATCGACAGACGCCAAGATCGACAAGTGGAGGAATCATGTCAGAAACCACCGACTTGAAAGAGCTGTACTCGATCATCGAGAAGACGGCTCAGGTGGTGGACGTCACCGCTTCGCACGACAAGGTCTGGCCCATCCTGAACGCTTTCCAGGATGTGTTCGGACAGGCAGTGATCTCTTTCCGGGCGTCGACGGGCAGAAGCACGGACGAGCTGGACTGCCGTTTCACCATGCTCCCGAAGGGCCTCGACCCGTACGCCCGTGCCCTGGAGCACGGCCTCACCCCGAAGACGGACCACCCTGTCGGCAGCCTGCTGAAGGAAGT
Organism: Streptomyces sp. NPDC093510; assembly: GCF_040683555.1. Lineage (NCBI taxonomy): Bacteria > Bacillati > Actinomycetota > Actinomycetes > Kitasatosporales > Streptomycetaceae > Streptomyces > Streptomyces sp. NPDC093510. The sequence continues at coordinate 87,529 of NZ_JBFBEE010000010.1, read as the reverse complement.
CCACCAGAACCTGCCCATCGACAGCTGCGGCGTCGACTTCGGGGTCGTCGGCGGCTTCGCGAAGACCTGGTCCTTCCCCAGCGCGGCCAACCTGCTGTCGATCTCCCAGCTCGTCGAGCTTCCGTCGATCCCGCGCGGTGTGGCCGAGAACGTCGACTTCTTCAAGAAGTACGGCCTCGACGACATCGTGAGCACGGTCGGCATCGACTACACGAACCGCACGATGAACCTGTACTTCGGAGCGGGCGGCGGACGTGAGGTGCCGGCCGGCTGCTTCGAGGCGGAGGGCGTCAAGGCGATTCTGGCCGAGCTCGGACTGCCGGAGCCGAGCAAGGAGCTCCTGGCGCTCTGCGCGCGGTCGTTCTCGATCTACATCACCATGAACTGGGATTCCCCGAAGATCCAGCGGGTCAGTTACGCCGCCATGACGCCGGAGCCGCGGGGCCTCGCGGTCGAGATGACCCCGGTCTTCGACCGGCTCCTCGAGAACGCCCCGTACAGCACGGAGGGCCACAACTTCGTCTACGGCATCGCGGCGACGCCCAAGGGCGAGTACCACAAGGTCGCGTCGTACTACCAGTGGCAGAAGCGCGTCGAGGGACTGCTCCATTCCGAGTCCTGACACACGCCTCGCCCGAGAGGGCATCACGACCAAGGGCTTGCGGAGAAGCAACGACATGCTTCTCCGCAAGCCCTTTTTCTCTCCCAGAAATCCGGATGATGCGATCTCCATGCAGAAAAGACAGAGGGCTGGTCCGACGCCGCGGCGTCGGCGCCACCGCCGGGGGCGCGTCGGCGCACCGGTCGAAGGAGCGCTCGCGGCGGGCAGCCTCGGCGCCGAGATCACGGGGGGTGGCATGGGCGGCTGCGTGATCGCGCCGACCCGGCCGGAGCAGGCGAGCACGGTGACCCGGCGGCTGCACGAAGCCGGCGCCGTACAGACATGGGTCGTACCGCTGAGGGGGATTGCCGGTCATGGGCACTGAACAGCAGGCCACTGCGGTACGCACCGCGCCAGGGAGCACGGCGGGCACCGCGACCGCGGTGGCGCACCCGAACATCGCACTCATCAAGTACTGGGGCAAGCGCGACGAGCGGCTCATCCTGCCGCGTACCGACAGCTTGTCGATGACCTTGGACATCTTCCCGACCACCACCGGCGTCCGGTTGCTGCCGGGGGCGGACCGCGACGAGGTGACGCTCGGCGGCGCACCCGCGGAAGGGGAGGCGCGGCGGCGCATCATCACCTTCCTCGACCTGGTGCGGGAGCGGGCCGGCGTCGCCGACCGGGCGGCCGTCGACACCGAGAACACGGTCCCCACCGGGGCGGGCCTCGCCTCCTCCGCCAGCGGATTCGCCGCCCTCGCGGTGGCCGCGGCCGCCGCCTACGGCCTCGACTACGACGCCACCGCGCTGTCGCGGCTGGCCCGCCGCGGCTCCGGATCGGCCTCCAGGTCCCTCTTCGGGGACTTCGTCGTCTGGCACGCGGGCCGGACCACCGGTACCGAGGAGGAAGCGGACCTGAGCTCGTACGCCGAGCCGGTGCCCGCGGGGCCGCTCGACCCCGCCCTGGTCGTCGCCGTCGTCAACGCCGGACCCAAGGACGTGTCCAGCCGGGCGGCGATGCGCAGGACCGTCGACACCTCGCCGCTCTTCGAGCCGTGGGCCGAATCCAGCAAGGACGACCTGGCCGACATGCGCCGCGCCCTCGGCCGGGGCGACCTCGAAGCGGTCGGGGAGATCGCGGAACGGAACGCGCTCGGCATGCACGCCACGATGCTGGCCGCCCGTCCCGCCGTGCGCTACATGTCACCGGCCTCCCTCACCGTCCTCGACAGCGTGCTACAGCTCAGGCGTGACGGCATCGCCGCCTACGCGACCATGGACGCGGGGCCGAACGTCAAGGTGCTCTGCCGCAACGCGGACGCGGACCGGGTCGCCGATGTGGTGCGCGCCGCCGCACAGGGCGGCGCCGTCCACACCGCCCGCCCGGGCCCCGGCGCCCGGCTGCTCGGCGAGGACGGGCGATGACCCGTCGCCCGACGGTCGTCCGGCGCGCCCCGGGCAAGCTGTTCGTCGCGGGCGAGTACGCGGTCGTGGAGCCCGGCAACCCGGCGATCATCGTGGCCGTCGACCGGTACGTCACCGTCACCGTGTCCGACCCCGGTGAATCCGGTGCACCCGGTGACCCCGGCGCTGTCGTCCTCTCCTCCGACCTCGTCCCGGGACAGGCACGCTGCCGGTGGCAGGACGGCAGGATCGACGGCGACAGCCCCGAGGACGGACAGCGTCTGAGCGACGGCTTCACCCACGTGGTGGCGGCCATCGAGACCGTGGGCCGCCTGCTGGCCGAACGCGGCCTGTCCGTACCGCCGTTGGACGTCTCGGTCAGCAGCGGACTGCACGACAACGGCACGAAGTTCGGGCTGGGGTCGAGCGGAGCGGTGACTGTGGCGACCGTCGCCGCGGTCGCGGCCCACAGCGGCCTCGACCTGTCGCGCGACGCCCGCTACCGCCTCGCCATGCTCGCCACGGCGGGCATCGAGGCCAAGGCATCCGGCGGCGATCTCGCCGCAAGCACCTGGGGCGGCTGGATCACCTACCGGGCACCCGACCGGACGGCCGTCCTCGACCTGGCCCGGAGAGCGGGCGTCGAGGAGGCTCTGCGCGCACCCTGGCCGGGCCTCGAGGTACGCGCACTCCCGCAGCCCGCGGGCCTCTCGCTGGAGGTCGGCTGGACCGGGACACCCGCCTCCACCTCGTCCCTCGTGTCCGGACTCGACCGCAGGACCTGGCGGGGCAGCGCCTCGCACCAGCGGTTCGTCGCGACCAGCAACGAGTTCGTGCGCGCCTCCGTCGACGCCATCGAAGGCGGCGACCGGGACGGGCTGCTGCGGCAGATCCGGCGCGCCCGCGAGGAGCTGGCGCGCATCGACGAAGAGGTCGGACTCGGCATCTTCACACCACAACTGACCGCGCTGTGCGACGCCGCCGAAGCCGCGGGCGGCGCGGCCAAGCCCTCCGGGGCGGGCGGCGGCGACTGCGGCATCGCACTGCTCGACGCCGAAGCGGCACCGGACATCGTCCAAGTACGGAAACGGTGGACCACGGCGGGGGTGCGGCCCTTGCCGATCCGTCCCGCCATGGAAGGGAACGAAGAATGATCTCTCAACGCAAGGACGACCACGTCCGCCTCGCCGTCGAGCACCAGCGCCGGCACAGCGGACACAACCAGTTCGACGAGGTGTCGTTCGTCCACCACGCACTGGCCGGCATCGACCGGCCCGACGTGTCCCTGGCCACGACCTTCGCCGGCATCTCCTGGCCGGTGCCGCTCTACATCAACGCGATGACCGGCGGCAGCGTCAGCACCGGCATCATCAACCGCGACCTCGCCATCGCCGCCCGCGAGACGGGCGTGGCCGTCGCCTCCGGGTCCATGAGCGCGTACTTCAAGGACCCGTCGTGCGCCGAGACGTTCAGCGTGCTGCGCAAGGAGAACCCCGACGGGTTCGTCCTCGCCAACATCAACGCGACGGCCTCGGTCGACAAGGCGCAGCGTGCCATCGACCTCGTGCAGGCCAACGCCCTGCAGATCCACATCAACACCGCGCAGGAAACACCGATGCCCGAGGGCGACCGGTCGTTCTCCTCCTGGGTCCCGCAGATCGAGAAGATCGCGGCGGCCGTCGAGGTGCCCGTGATCGTCAAGGAGGTCGGCAACGGCCTCAGCCGTGAGACGGTCCTGCTCATCGAGAGCCTCGGCGTCCAGGTCGCGGACCTCGGCGGCCGCGGCGGCACGGACTTCGCCCGCATCGAGAACGGCCGCCGGGAACTCGGCGAGTACGCGTTCATGCACGGCTGGGGGCAGTCCACCGCGGCCTGCCTCCTGGACAACCAGGACGTCGGCATCCCCGTACTCGCCTCCGGCGGCGTACGCAACGCGCTCGACGTCGCCCGCGCGCTGGCGCTCGGCGCCTCCGGCGTCGGGGCGTCCGGCGGATTCCTCCGCACCCTGAAGGACGAGGGCGTCTCCGCGCTGATCGCGCAGATCTCGACGTGGCTCGACCAGCTCGCGGCGCTGCAGACCATGCTCGGCGCGCGCACCCCCGCCGAACTGACGCGCTGCGATCTGCTGATCCACGGCGAACTTCGTTCCTTCTGCGCCGACCGAGGCATCGAGACGGGGCCGTTCGCGCAGCGCTCCCGCTCCGTCGAGGCCGCCCACCAACTGACGGGAAGCACCCGATGACTGAGACACACGCGATAGCCGGCGTCCCGATGCGATGGGTGGGCCCCCTGCGCATCTCCGGGAACGTCGCCACCACCGAGACCCAGGTCCCGCTCGCCACTTACGAGACGCCGCTGTGGCCCTCCGTGGGCCGCGGCGCGAAGGTCTCCATGCTCGCCGAGAACGGCATCGTCGCCACCCTCGTCGACGAGCGCATGACCCGCTCCGTCCTCGTGGAGGCGGCGGACGCGCAGACCGCGTACGTGGCCGCACGGGCCATCGACGCGCGCATCGACGAGCTGCGCGAAGTGGTGCGCGGCTGCAGCCGGTTCGCCCAGCTGATCAACATCCGGCACGAGATCAACGCCAACCTGCTGTTCATCCGGTTCGAGTTCACCACCGGTGACGCGTCCGGGCACAACATGGCGACGCTCGCGTCCGACGCCCTCCTCAAGCACCTCCTGGAGACGGTGCCGGGGATCTCCTACGGGTCGATCTCGGGCAACTACTGCACGGACAAGAAGGCCACCGCGATCAACGGCATCCTCGGCCGCGGCAAGAACGTGGTCACGGAGCTCACGATCCCGCGCGACGTCGTCACCGACGTCCTGCACACGACGGCCGCGAAGGTCGTCCAGCTGAACATCCGCAAGAACATGCTCGGCACGCTGCTCGCCGGCGGCATCCGCTCGGCCAACGCCCACTACGCGAACATGCTGCTCGGGTTCTACCTCGCCACCGGCCAGGACGCGGCCAACATCGTCGAGGGCTCCCAGGGCGTCACCATGGCCGAGGACCGTGACGGCGACCTCTACTTCGCCTGCACACTGCCGAACCTGATCGTCGGCACGGTGGGCAACGGCAAGGGCATCGAGTTCGTCGAGACCAACCTCGCCCGGCTCGGCTGCCGGGCCGAGCGCGAGCCGGGCGAGAACGCCCGCAGGCTCGCGGTGATCGCGGCCGCGACCGTGCTGTGCGGAGAGCTCTCCCTGCTCGCCGCCCAGACGAACCCCGGCGAACTGATGCGTGCGCACGTCCAGTTGGAGCGCGACAACAAGACGGAAAAGGTCGGTGTGTGAGGCATGGCCAGTGGTTCGGGCATAGGTATTCATGATCTGTCGTTCGCGACGACCGAGTTCGTGCTGTCGCATGCGGAGCTCGCGGCGTACAACGGGACGGAGCTCGGCAAGTATCACGTGGGCATCGGCCAGGAGTCGATGAGTGTGCCGGCGGCCGATGAGGACATCGTGACGCTGGCCGCCGCGGCGGCCGCTCCCATTGTGGAGCGGCATGGTCATGAGCGGATTCGTACGGTGGTGTTCGCCACCGAGTCCTCGATCGATCAGGCCAAGGCGGCGGGGGTGTATGTGCATTCGCTGCTGGGGCTGCCCTCGGCGGCGCGGGTGGTGGAGCTGAAGCAGGCCTGTTACGGGGCGACGGCGGGGCTGCAGTTCGCGCTGGGTCTGGTGGCGCGTGATCCCTCGCAGCAGGTGCTTGTGATTGCCAGTGATGTGTCCAAGTACGAGCTGGACAGTCCTGGTGAGGCGACGCAGGGTGCGGCGGCGGTGGCGATGCTGGTCGGCGCGGAGCCGGATCTGGTGCGGATCGAGGGTCCTTCGGGGCTGTTCACCGCGGATGTGATGGATTTCTGGCGGCCGAACTACCGGGATGCGGCGCTGGTGGACGGCCAGGAGTCGATCAACGCGTATCTGCAGGCGGTGGAGGGCTGCTGGAAGGATTACAGCGAGCAGGGCGGGCGTGCGCTGGAGGAGTTCGCGGCGTTCTGCTATCACCAGCCGTTCACGAAGATGGCGTACAAGGCGCACCGGCACCTGCTGAATTACTGCGGGTATGACACGGACAAGACGGTCATCGAGCGGGCGCTGGGGCTGACGACGGCCTACAACCGGGTGATCGGCAACAGTTACACGGCGTCGGTGTATCTGGGTCTGGCGGCGCTGCTGGACCAGGCGAAGGATCTGTCGGGGCGGTCGGTGGGGTTCTTGAGTTACGGCTCGGGCAGTGTCGCGGAGTTCTTCGCGGGCCAGGTCGTGGAGGGGTATCGGGAGCGGTTGCGTACGGCGGAGCACCGGGCGGTGATCGAGCGGCGCCGGCCGGTGGATTACGCGGGTTACCGGGAGCTGCACGAGCGGTCCTTCCCCACCGACGGCGGGGGTTATCCCACGCCGGTGCAGACCAGCGGCGACTTCCGGCTGGCCGCGCTGCGCGGCCACAAGCGCATCTACGAACGGCGCTGACGGCACCGCACCATACGGAAGTGCGGGGGCGGCCGACCGGCTGCCCCCGCACTCCGCGTCCACGCACAATCCATGCACGTCGCGTTGAGGGTGGGACAGGCGAATGGCCGGTATCGCAACCGATTTCGCAGTTCTCGGTACGGGCTCCTGTGTGCCGGACCGCATCGTCTCCAATGAAGAGGTCGGGGCCCCGGCAGGGGTCGACGGTGAGTGGATCGTGCGCAAGACCGCGATCCGGGCACGACGATGGGCCGCCCCGGAGCAGGCCACATCGGACCTGGCCGTGGCCGCAGGACGGGCGGCCCTGGAGTCGGCGGGGATCACGGCGGGCCAGCTGTCGCTGATCGTGGTGGCCACCTCCACCCCGGACCGGACGCAGCCGCCCACCGCGGCCTATGTACAGGAGCAGTTGAACGCCGTGGAGGCGGCGGCGTTCGACGTGAACGCCGTCTGCTCGGGCAGTGTGTTCGCCCTGTCGGCGGCCGAGAGCATGCTGGCCCGGCGCGGCGGCCACGCCCTGGTCATCGGCGCGGACGTGTACTCGCGGATACTGGACCCGGCCGACCGCAAGACGGTCGTGCTGTTCGGGGACGGGGCCGGCGCGATGGTGCTCGGCCCGGCCGACGGCGCGGGCGGACGCGGGCCCCGGGCGCGGCTGCGGCACGTCGCCCTGCATACCTTCGGGGAACTGTCGGGCCTGATCGAGGTCCCCGCGGGCGGCAGCAGGCAGCCCATGGACGAGGCGGCGCTCGACGCCGGAGCGCAGTACTTCGCGATGGACGGGCGGGAAGTGCGCCGGTTCGTGGTGGAGCAACTCCCGCAACTGACCAAGCAGTTCCTGCACGAGGCCGGTGTGGCGCCGGACGACATCGCGCACTTCGTACCGCACCAGGCCAACGGCGTCATGCTGGAGACGGTGATCGAGGACCTCGCACTGCCCCGAGTCACCACGCACCTCACCCTGGAGACCTACGGCAACACCGGGGCGGCGTCGATCCCCCTCACGCTGGACGCGGCCGCCCGCAGGGGCGCCTTCCGGCCCGGCGACCTGATCCTCCTGGCGGGCTTCGGCGGTGGCATGGCCGCGGGGTTCGCCCTGCTCCAATGGTGACTCCGCAACGAGGAGGACTCCGCGTGATCACACAGAAGGAACAGGACACCGGTCTGGCCGCCCGCGTCCCGGGCTCCAAGAGCCTGACCAACCGCCTGCTGCTGCTTGCCGCCGCGGCCGACGGCACGAGCACGCTCCGCGCACCACTGGTGAGCGAGGACACCGTCGCGTTCCGCGAGGCGCTCGGCGTGTCCGGCATCCCGGTGACGAGCGGTCCCGGGGACGCGTTCTGGGAGGTGACGGGCGCGGGGCGCGGGCCGGCCGGGCCCGCGAGGCCGTGGTGCGCGGATGCCGGGACGGCCGCCCGCTTCCTGCCCCCGTTCGCCGCCGCCGGACACGGCTCCTTCCTCTTCGACGGCTCGTCCCAGCTGCGCGCACGCCCACAGGGCCCCCTGATCGAGGCACTCCGTGCCCTGGGCGCCGACCTGGAGCCGGGCCCGGGCAACGGGCTCCCGCTGCTGATCCGCGCCCGGGGCCTGGAGGGCGGCGAACTCTCCGTGGACTCGTCCCTGAGCAGCCAGTACCTGAGCGGGCTGCTGATGGCGGCGCCCCTGATGCGCCGCGGCCTGCGGATCAGGGCGGGACATCTCGTCAGCCGCCCCTACGTCGACATGACGGTCGCGCTGATGCGGCGGTTCGGAGCCACGGTCGAGGAGAGCGCGGACGGCGGCCTCCTGGTCCTGCCCGGGGCGTACGAGGCCACTGACGTCGTGGTCGAACCCGACGCGTCCTCCGCCTCGTACGTCTTCGCCGCGGCGGCCGTCACCGGACGCACCGTCACCGTGCCCGGTCTCGGCACCGGCAGCCTTCAGGGCGACCTCCGCTTCGTCGAGGTCCTCGAACAGGCGGGCGCCGAGGTGCGCGTGGGGCCGACGGCCACCACCGTGACGGGCACCGGGCCGCTGCGTGGCGGCTTCACCGTCGACATGGGCGAGATCTCGGACACGTTCATGACCCTCGCCGCGATCGCGCCGCTGGCCGACGCGCCCATCACCGTGCGGGGCATCGCGCACGCGCGGCTGAAGGAGTCCGACCGCGTCGCCGCCGTGGCGGAGAACCTGCGGGCCTGCGGCATCGAGACCTCCGAAGGCAAGGACTGGATCACGGTATGTCCCGGAGTGCCGCGCCCCACCCGCGTCGCGTGCCACCGCGACCACCGGATCGCGATGTCGTTCTCGGTACTCGGGCTCGCGGTGCCGGACACGATCTCGTTGGACGACCCGGCCTGCGTGGCGAAGACCTTCCCGGCGTTCCACGACGAGCTGCGGCGCCTGTTCACCGGCCAAGCGAGCTCGTAGGACGGCCGTGAACGGCTCCGTATCGCGCCTTTCCCTGCTCTCTCCCGCTGAGCAGGCCGAGCGTTTCGCGGAGCCGTTCTCGTCAGTGCGAGTGCCGGTGCCGTTGCCGTTGCCGTTGCCGGTGCCGGCCGGGTGTTTCTCTAGGCGGCCTCTTCACGCTGTCTGTCCATGAGGTGGCGCAGGACGAGCCATTCCCGTATCTCCCAGGAATGCCCTGCCGAACAGCTGATGCTGCTCTTCTTTCCCCCATGACCGGAGTGCCGCGCGTTCTGCGGTGAGGCGTTGATCGTTCCTGTGCAGTCGTCCATCACGCACCGCGTGGTGAGCGGGTTCCCCTCGCCCCTGTCGGGGTCGATGACACGGAGCAGTTCGACGTGGAGGCTCTGGATCTCCTCCGCGAAGTCCAGCGCGGGGGGTTGAGCCGTGAGCCACCGCAGGTGGAGCAGGAGGAAGCAGGCGAGGTGGGGCACGGAGCGGGTCGGGGGAGTGGTCCCGAGTTCGTCCGCGACGTAGCCCGCCCACGACTCCAGGATGGCGGCGATGTTGCTTCGGGCGTCGAGCGCGGAAACGTTCAGGTGATCCCGCCGGCGGCTCCCGGACACCTTCGTCGGGTTCCGCCGCCTGGACGACGCCAGCACGTGGTGCAGGCCCTCCTGGTGGAGCCCGGGAAGCGCGCGGAGATCGAGTTCCAGTTTCCTGACGCAGGGGTCACAGAGCAGTGGGCCGGTGGCGCCGTCCGATTCCCGTCTGTGGTTCTGCGTGCATGAGTGGCTCTCCATGGTGAATCTCTCCTGTAGGTGTTTCGTTTCGGTGTTTCGGTGTTCGGTGCTTCGTCGCGTCGTGGCTTCTTGTCAGGTGGTTCTGGTTCCGATGTCGTGCTGAACGCGGAAGGTGACGAATTCGGCCGACCGCAGGGCCGCGAGGCCGACGTCGAGATTCACCCGGCCCCGCGCCACGTCCTCGGCGGTGTTGTTGGTGTCGTCGCAGACGACCTCGAAGGCCTCGGCCGCGGACCGGCCGGACAGTGCGCCCTGCTGCCACAACCCGTTCAGGAACGTCGTGGCGGAGTGGCGGATCAACGCGCGCAGCGGGGCGCTGTTGGTGTCGAACGCTGCCCACCGGGTGCCCTGTTCGAGGGAGGCGCGGGCGTAGTTCAACAGGCGGCGCACGCTGAGTTGCGCCCCCTCGGGCTCGGTCGACAGCGTGTGCGCCCCCAGTACCCGGACGCCCTTGCCCGGGACGGAACCGAGGCAGTTCACCCCGTGCGAGGCGACCGACTCCCTTTCGGCGTCGGTCAGTTCACGCTCGTGCTTCACCACGCCGACCAGCGCACCCACGGGCGTGGCGTGCACGCCACGGTCGGCGTCGACGCGGCAGCACATCCCCGACACATGACCGGAGGGCGGCACCAGGCGCTCGCGCCCGTCGGGCTCGGTCACGGTGACCCATGGGTAGTGGACGGCGACGAACTGGGCCTCGGGCTCGTCCAGTTCGAACGGCCTGCTCCGTATGTCGACGGGGTCGAGGCCCGGCGGGGTGTGCAGGAGTGCGACCCGGCGGCCCGCGCGGCGGCAGTGCCCGGCGATCTCCCGCGCGATGCCGTGCGCGTCCTCCTTCACCCGCCACAGGTCCGGCGCCACCACGAGGGTGATCTCCGGAAGGCGCTCCAGCTTGGCGAGGGCGGACCGGTAGGCGGCCACCCGGTCCTCGGCAGCGTCTGTGCCGAGTATCCAGGCCCCGCCTCCCCCGTTGCGGAAGTGGCCGAGCACGGCGTCGTGGACGAAGGAGAGCGGCTCCCCTTCGGCGCCGCCCTGTGACGCGGCGCTGCCCTGTGACGCGGTGCCGTCTCGCGCTGCGGTGCCGTCTCGCGCCGCGGTGCCGCGTCGCGAGAACGCCTCGATGAACTCCTGCGGGTGGCGGACGAAGGCCGGTTTGCCCGGCAGCCCCGGGGCGTCCCCGACGAAGACCGCCACCGACGTGTGCACTCCCTGGATGAAGGGCACACCGTGGCCTGACGTACTTGTGGTGCGTGGTGGATTCGGCTGCTGGTGGGGCATGCAGACTCCTCGGTCACGACGGAAGGGCGTCGGCGCGTCGCCGGGTCAGGAGGGGATCCAGTCCCGCTGGATGTGCGGGGTCTCGATGCTCAGGGCGCGCATGTGCTCGATGGGGTTGGTGTATTCACGGCTGGCGGCGATCCGGCCGTCGTGGAGGGTGAAGCCGTGGATGAAGTGGTTGCGGTAGGTGCCCTCGGGGTAGCCGGGAAAGCGGATGGTTCCCTCGCCGTCGCACTCGACCCAGATGATGGCCGGGTCCTGGGTCTCGTATACGCGGACGTTGAACCACTGCCAGTCGGGCAGCACCTTCAGGGACAGCTCGCCGTGCCGCTTCAGCTTCTCGCGGCCCTGCACCACGATGGGCCGGCCGATGTCGGTGTTGAACAGCGCAGAGGTGCCGTCCTCGGTGTAGAGGGTGTAGCGGCGCAGCCGCGCCTCGGGGCCCGTCTCCATGTACTGCTCCACGGCCCGCCGGTTGCGGGCCCGCAGTTCGAGATGGTTGGTGAACACGGGCCCCGCGGGCTCAGGTTCGGGGGACGTGGCTTCGGCGGAAGCGGTTTCGGCGGTATCGGATTCGGCGGTATCGGCTTCGGCCGGTGGTTGGGAGGTCATGACGTCTCCTGTGAGCGGGGTCGGGTCGCGGCAGGTCAGGGCTGGAGGCGGCTCACGCTCCAGCCGCTGTCGGTGCGGTCGTAGCGCAGGCGCTCGTGCAGCCGGTCGGTGCCGTTGCCCCAGAACTCCACCGCGTCGGGCTCCAGGCAGAAGCCCACGAACGCCTCGGGGCACGGCAACGGCTTCTCCGGCGCGCCCAGTTCCAGCGCCTGGGCGCGGATCTGCTCGAAGTGGTCCAGGTCGCGCACCGGCTGGCTCTGCAGCGAGACGGTGGTCATGGGGTGGGTGAACACCGCGCGCGCCGCCCACAGCGCCTCGGCCTCGGAGCGCGGAAGTTGGCGTACAGGACCGGACACTGTGATCTGCTGACTGGTCTCGCGCCAGTACAGGACGCCGGAGGCGAAGGGGTTGGCGGCCAGTTCGCGGCCCTTGCGGCTGCCGGCGTGGGTGATGAACACGATGCCGCGGTCGGTGACCTGGTTGATCGCCAGGATGCGGGAGGAGGGGCGGCCCCGCTCGTCGGCGGTGGCGAGGGCCAGCGCGCGCGGCTCGCGCACCCCCTGCTCGGTGGCCGTCTTGAGCCAGGTGGCCAGCAGCCCCATCGGCTCGGCCGGCGGCGTGATGAACTCGGGGAACTCCACCTCGACGGAGCCCGTGAGCGTCTCCGAACGCCGCGAGGGGGCCGCGCCGTTGCTCGGCTTGGTCAGCTCAGACATGAATCATTCCTTCGATCGTGATGACGCCGTGGCCGGAGACCTCGACGGAGTCGACCCGGTCGCCCTCGCCCTGGACCAGCGCGTTCATGGGAGAGGGGCGGCCGATCTCGATGCCCTGGGTGATCTCGATGTGCTGCCCGTACGAGGCGAGGCCGTGCCGGGCGATGTGGATGGCGATGGGGCCGGCGACGGAGCCGGTGGCGGCGTCCTCGACGACGCCGTAGGCGGGCGAGAACATGCGGTTGCGCCAGGTGGTACCGGACCCGGCGATGCAGTTGGTCGCCATGTCGGGGAAGGTCGCGAGCGCGCGGTGGTCGGGGTCCACCTTGGAGAGGGCCTCGAAGCTCTCGAAGCCGACCAGGACGTGCCGCGGGCCGTTGCGGTAGATCTCCACGGGGAGCGTCGACTCGCTGACACCGAGGGCTTCCAGGAGCTCGTCGGCGCGGTCGAAGGGCTCCCACACGGGCACGGGCTGGCGCATGCTCGTCGAGACGACCTTCCCCGCGACACGCCGCAGCTCGAAGGGGATCACCCCCATGGCGGTCTCGATCCGCAGCTGGTCCGCGTCGGTGCGGTGGCCCAGGGCGATCGCCGTGCCGAGCAACGGGTGCCCCGCGAAGGGCAGTTCGTTGACGGGCGTGAAGATCCGTATGTGTGCGTCGCCGCCCTGCTCGGGGGCGAGCACGAACGTGGTCTCCGAGAGGTTCATCTCCCGCGCGATGCGCTGCATCTGCTCGGCGGACAGGTCGTCGGCATCGAAGAACACCGCGACCGGGTTGCCGCTGAGGGGCTCACGGGCGAACGCGTCGACAACCACGTAGTTGTGCATCTGTTCTCCACTGTCATCGGGGCGGCTGCGGGATGCCGGGCCGACGCTCGGGGGAGGACGTCGGCCCGGACGATGCCCACGATGCGCGGTCTTTCTTTGGTCGGAACGGATTCCGGCTGGAATCGCGCCGAAGTCGCCGGCATCGCCCTGGACAGTGGGGCTCAGAGGTGTTTCAGAGAGAGCCCCTGAGATACTCCTTGAGGCTGAAGCCCGGCGCCGAGGCGCCCTCGGGCGTCAGGCGGGTGCCCCGCCCCAGGAGCCGGCGTGCCGCGATGTGATCGGCGGGCCGGTTGACGGACTCGACCGCTTGCAGGTCCTTCCCGTAGAAGCGCAGTACGGAGAAGGCATCGGGGTCGTCACCGAGCACCACCTCGGACTCGTGCCCTTCGGCCAGCCCCGCGATCTGCACGGTCGTGGAGAACTGATCGCTCCAGAACCACGGCAGTTCGTCGTACGCGCGAGGCCGCCCGGTCAGCCGCTCGGCGACCGCCCTGGCGTGGCCGACGGCGTTCTGCACCGATTCGAGCCGCCGCCGGTTCCCGGAGCGGGCCTGCGGAAACGTGGCGCAGTCACCGATGGCCGAGATGTGCGGGTCACCGGTCAGCAGCCGCGAGTCGACGGTGATGCCCCCGCTCACCGGGAGACCGGCCGCGACGGCCAGTTCCGTGCGCGGGGTGACACCGACTCCGACCAGGACCAGGTCGGCCGGCCGCCGGCCGCCGTCGGCGAGCTCCACCGCCGTCACGCCCGAGCGGCCGTTGCCGTGCAGGGCCGTGACACCCTGCCCGAAGAGCAGCTCGGTGCCCTTGCTGCGGTGCAGCCGGGTGAAGTGCTCCGCGGTCCGTGCCGATGCGACCCGGGAGAGCGGGCGGTCGAGCGCCTCGACGACCGTCACCCCGACACCCGACTCCCGTGCCACGGAGGCGAATTCGAGACCGATGTACCCGGCCCCGACCACCACCGCGTGCCGCGCCCCGGCCAGCGCCGACTGCAGTGCGGCGGCGTCCCGCGCGGTGCGCAGGGTGTGTACGCCGCGCAGCTCCGTGCCCGGCACGTCGAGCGTGCGGGGTGTGGCGCCGGTGGCCAGGACCAGGTGGTCGTATCCGTACACGGAACCGTCGGTGAGGCACACCGTGCGGGCGGCCGGGTCGATCTCCGACACGGTGCCCGCGACCAGGTCGATCGACTGGCGCACGTAGTACGTGGCGGGCCGCAGCCACAGCTGTGCCTCGTCCGCCTCGCCCCTGAGGTACGCCTTCGACAGCGGTGGACGCTCGTAGGGAAGGGCGTCCTCGGCGCTGATGAGCGTGATGCTGCCCTCGTAGCCGTACTCCCGTAAGGAAGCCGCGGTCTGGTAGCCGCCCTGACCGGCGCCCACCACCACGACGGACCCGGGAGGTGTGCCGTCCGTCATCAGTTCTGCCGTTCGGGGAGGTGGACGATCAGGCCTTCCAGGGCGTCGCTCGACTTGAGCTGGCAGCTCAGGCGGCTGTTGGGCCTGCGCGGGCAGGCCGTGAAGTCGAGCATCTCGTCCTCCCGCTCCTGCGGCGGCTCCAGCTTGTCGAGCGTGGACTCGTCCACGTAGACGTGGCAGGTCGCGCACTGCATGTTGCCGCCGCACTGGGCGACGATGCCGTTGATGTCGTTGAACACGGCGCCGCGCATGACGCTCGTGCCCGCCGGGACGTCGACCGACGTCTCGTTCCCGTCGACGGCGATGTACGTGATCTTGGGCATGACGGAACTCCTCGATGGCACCCGGACGCACACGAGGGCGTGCCGCGGCACGGATGCCTGACAAGTGGGATGACGGAAGGTGGGGTGGCGCGGCCGACGGCAGGCAGGGGGACATGACACCCGTGCCGACTCACCGACTCGCACCGGCCCTTCGGACACGCGACGTCCTGGGCCGGGGGTACGGCAGCGCGTCGGACAGTACCAAAGAAATTTGGGCCCAGCCAGGGCCCGTCAGGCTCGGCTAGGACCAGTCAGGCTCGACCAGGGGCCAGGGTCAGGGTCAGGGCCAGGGGCAGGGTCAGTCAGGCTCGGCCAGGTCCCGTCCGGGACTCCAGGGCCGGCGTGCGCGTCAGGTTCGGCCGCCGCGGCGGCCGCGGCGCGGGTCCGGCAGGCGGTGCGTCATGAAGGGCCTGCTGGTGGTGAACTCCCGGAACTTCAGGGCCGCGTCGGAGAGGTAGGTGTCGCGGTTCCACACCAGGGTGAGCACCCGGTGGCAGTCGGGAGCGTCCAAGTGCACCCAGGCCACCGGCACTTGCGACTCCGTACCGGCCTGGCGGGAGATCGCCGGGATCAGGCCGATGCCGAGCCCCGCACTGATCATGTCCTGGCTGGCGCCCGGCTCGTCGCCCTCGCAGGACAGCAGCGGAGTGAGCCCCTCGGCCGCGAACAGCCGGCCCAGGAGGGCGCGTTGCCACTGTCCGGGCCGGGTGGTGACGAAGGGTTCGGTGGCGATCTCGCGGATCGTCACGCTGTCCTGGCCGTCGAGCCAGTGGCCGCGCGGGACGGCGAGCAGCACCTCTTCGCGGGCGAGCTCGATCGAGTCGAGGTTCGTACCGGTCAGCGGCTGCGAGGCCACGCAGAAGTCGACCTCTCTGGCCCGGAGCTGGCGGTCCATCTCCTCCGCGTTCGACTGGTAGAGCCGGACGTTGGCGCGAGGGTAGGCGGCCCGGAAGCTGCCGAGGACATGGGTGATCGTCAGGAGGGTCTCGGAGGCCACGCTGACCCGGCCGAACGCCGTGTCACGGGCGTCGCGCAGGACCCGGCGGGCGTCGTCGAGCTCGCTCAGGGCGCGGTCCACGTGGGCCAGGAACACCACGCCGTACTGGTTGAGCCGGATGCGGCGGCCCTGCCGGTCGAACAGGGGCGTGCCGAGGTCGGCCTCCAGGCGCGCGATGGTGCGGCTGAGCGAGGGCTGGGCGACGTGCAACTCCTCGGCGGCGCGGCTGATGTGCTCGAAGCGGGCTACGGCCTGGAAGTAGCGCAACTGCAGAAGATCCATGGTCCACCTTCACTTATGCCTTCCGGGCCATCCTCACATGGCAGAACCGGTCTTGGAATGCATAAGGAATTCTCTCTACGGTTCTCATCGAGGTCACCGCACAGGGGCCGGGCGACGGAGCCCGGCACCTGCACACGCGAAGCGGGGACCCCACCCCCGTCCACCGCCCCCTACCCGGCCCTGCCCTGCCCGCCTTCATGACCGGCCCAGCCGGCCCGGCCGCCCGCCCCCACTCCCACCCCCACTCCCACTCCCACCCCCCCCCAGGAAGGTCGCATCATGAGCGCTGCGGATCTGGCTCGACTCCAGTTCGCGGCCACGACCGGCATCCACTGGCTGTTCGTGATCCTCACCATGGGCCTCGTCCCCATCGTGGCGGTCATGCACACCCGGGCCGCGTTCACCCGTGATCCCGCCAAGAGAGCAGTCCGGGAGCGCATGACCCGCTTCTGGGGTCAGCTCTACGTCATCAACTACGCGGTCGGCATCGTCACCGGCCTCGTCATGGAGTTCCAGTTCGGGCTCAGCTGGAGCGGAGTGAGCAAGTTCGCGGGCAACGTCTTCGGCGCCCCGCTGGCCCTCGAAACCCTCATCGCCTTCTTCGCCGAGTCCACCTTCCTCGGCATGTGGATATTCGGCTGGGGCCGCCTGCGCAGAGGCGTGCACGTCACGCTGATCTGGCTGGTCGCCCTGACCGCGTACGCCTCCGGGTACTGGATATTGATAGCCAACGGCTTCATGCAGCACCCGGTCGGCTACGAAGTGCGCGACGGCGCCGCCTACTTGACCGACTTCGGGGCGCTGCTCACCAACTCCAGCGCCCTGGTCGCGCTCTTCCACCTCTCGCTGGGCGCCCTGACCACGGGCGGCGTCTTCGTCGCCGGCGTCAGCGCCTACCACTTCCTGCGGCGCACCGGGGAAACCGAACTATTCCGCACCTCCCTGAAGCTGGGGCTGTGGGTGTCGACGGTCGCCTCCTTCTTCGTCGTGGTCGTCGGCGAGATGCAACGGCCGGTCATCGAGCGGACCCAGCCCATGAAGCACGCGGTCCTGGAGAACAGCGGCGTCGCCGAGGCGCAGGCCCGGCTCGTCCAGGAGTACGGTCCGGGTGACTACGTGCCCTGGCAGGACACCGTGCGGATCTCGATGGACGCCATGACGCTCATCGGCAACACCGTGTCCACCATCACCTTCCTCGCCCTCGTCCTTCTCTGGAAGGACCGGCTGATGCGCTGGCGCTGGGCCTCGTGGGTCTTGGTCGCGACCGTCCCGTTCCCCTTCATCGCGTCCGTGGGCGGCTGGGTGGTCCGCGAGGTCGGACGTCAACCGTGGGTCATATACGGCGAGTTGACGGTCGACGGCGCTCTCTCCCACGTGGGGAAGACGTCACTGTTCCTGTCCTGCACCTTGTTCATCACCATCTTCGTCGCCCTGGCCGTGACGAACTGGACCCTGATCACCCGGTTCGCGCTCCGCGGCCCCGACGCCACCCAGCTCGGCCTCACCGAACCGCTGCCCGACGACCTGCCCACGGCACCCGGAGGCGGCGCCGACGAGAAGCAGCCGGTACCCGTGCTCTGAGCCGGGCGGACCCGGCACCCCCACCAAGATGAACCCCACCAAGGTGAACCCCCCCGAGACGAATCCCACGGGGATGAACTCCCGTGCTGTGAAGGAAAGTTGAGCGAGATGAGTCTGGAGACGGCCTGGCTGGCCCTCCTCGGCCTGCTGCTCGCCGGGTACTTCGTGCTCGGCGGCTACGACTACGGCGCACAGATGCTGCACCCCTTCCTCGGCCGCGACGGTCAGGAGGCCGGTCAGGAGGGTCGTCAGGAGGAGAAGCGCACCAGCAAAAACGCCGCCCTCGACGCCATCGCGCCGTTCTTCCTGGGCAACGAGGTCTGGCTGGTCGGCTTCGCCGGAGTCATGTTCGGAGCCTTCCCGCACCTGGAGGGCTCCCTCCTGACGGGCTTGTACCCGCTGATCGTCGCGATCCTCACCGGCCTGGTCGTCGGCAACGCCGCGGTCCAGTTGCGCCGCCGCGCCCACAGCGCCCGCGGCCGCCGGATGTGGGACGCCCTGATCGTGTTCGGCGGCGTCGTCCCCGCCGTGTCCTGGGGGCTCGTCGTGGGGCTGCTGCTGCACGGCGTGCCCCGCCGCGCCGACGACAGCTTCCACATCGGGCCGGGCGAGGTGTTCGCGCCGTTCGTGCTGGCCTGCGGCGCCACCGCCGTGCTGCTCTTCGCCGCGCACGGAGCGGCCTTCGTCGCACTCCGCTCAGGACCCGGACTCGCCGCGAGAGCGCGGCGTCTGGGCGCCAGGCTGCTCGCGGGTGTCGCCGTCGCGGGCACCCTCGCCCTGCTCCTCACGCTCTTCGGAGCGGGCGCCTCGATGTCCAACCGCACGACGTCGGCGGTCATCGCCGCCCTGCTCGTGGCGGCCCTCGCCACCGCCTGGTGGCACCTCGACCGCGGACACGGCGTCCCGGCGTTCGCCGCCACCTGCGCCGCGACCGCGCTGCCCGTGGTGCTCCTGGGGGCCGGGCACTATCCGTACCTCCTGATCACGCGGGCCGGCGCGGGCCTGGACATCGACCACGCCATCACCGACGACGCCACCCTGAAGATCCTGAGCGGCTTCGGGGTCCTGGTGATCCCGACGATCCTCGCCTACCAGTTCTGGAGCTGGTGGGCCTTCCGGGGGCGGACGGGCCACCGCCACCCCAGCTACTTCTGACCCCCGGAACGCAACGAGAGGGACCCCACGATGAAGCCCGTCGAACGCCGCCTGACACGGGAGATACCGGCACTGCGGCGCCATATGACGTACTCCTCGGCGCTGGCCCTCGCGGGCGCCGGGCTCATCGTCGCCCAGGCCGTCCTGCTGGCGACGGCGCTCGCTGACGGCTTCGCCGGACACGGGCCCCGCACCGGGACACTGGTCGCGCTGGGCGCCGTCATGGCGCTGCGTGCCCTCCTCGCCTGGCTCCGCGGCGTGCTCGCACAGCGGGCCGCCGCCGACGCCAAACGCACCCTGCGGGACCGGATCACCGGACAGCTGAGGCAGACGGGACCGCTGCGGCTGACGGCCCACCGGCACGGCGAGACGGCCACACTGCTCACCCGCGGACTCGACGCCCTCGACCCGTACGTCGTCGGCTACCTGCCCACCATGGCCGCCGCCGCGGTCGTACCCCTCACCGTGGTCGCCTGGGTGGGATGGACCGACTGGTCGTCGGCGCTGATCATCATCGTCACGCTGCCGCTGATCCCCGTGTTCGGCGCGCTGGTCGGCATCCACACCGCCCGGCGCACCGCCCGCCAATGGCGGCTGCTGTCCCGCCTCGGCGGCCACTTCCTCGACGTGGTGGCCGGACTGCCGACCCTGCGCGCCTTCGGCCGCGAGCGGCACCAGGCCGAAGTGGTCCACGAGATGGCGGACGCCCACCGGCGCGCCACCATGCGGACCCTGCGCCTGGCGTTCCTCTCCTCACTCGTCCTGGAAACCGTCGCCACCCTCTCCGTGGCACTGGTCGCCGTCCCCGTCGGACTACGGTTGCTGCACGGCGAGGTCGACCTGCGGACCGCCCTGGTCGTCCTGTTCCTCGCCCCCGAGGCGTATCTGCCGCTGCGCGCCATGGGCGCGGCCTTCCACGACAGCGCCGAGGGCATCGCGGTGGCCGAGCGGGTCTTCGCCGCGCTCGACGACGAGGACGCGCACCCGTCGCCCACCGACCGCCTCCCCGCCCCCGACGCCCGCACGGCCCACCTCACCCTCGACGACGTCACCGTCCACTACCCGGGCCGCGCCGAACCCGCCCTGCGCAACGTCTCCCTGACCATCGCCCCCGGGGAGCACATCGCGCTGATCGGCCCGAGCGGCGCGGGCAAGTCCACTCTGCTCTCGCTGCTCCTCGGCTTCGTCACCCCGGCCTCGGGCCGGGTCGAGGCAGGCGGCACCGACCTCGCGGGGCTCGACCTCGACGACTGGTGCACCCAGGTGGCGTGGGTGCCGCAGCGCCCGCACCTGATCGCCGGGTCCGTCGCCGAGAACATCCGCCTCGGGCGGCCCGACGCGAGCGACGCCGAGGTGCGGGAGGCGGCCCGCGCCGCGTCCGCCGACCTCTTCGTCGACGAGCTGCCCCAGTCGTACGACACCGTGCTCGGCGAACACGGCGCCGGGCTCTCCGCCGGACAGCGGCAGCGGATCGCCCTGGCCCGCGCGTTCCTCAAGGACGCCCCCGTACTGCTCCTCGACGAACCGACCGCCCACCTGGACCCCGAGAGCGAGGCCGCCGTCACACGCGCCACGGTCGGCCTCATGCGCGGCCGTACGTCCGTCGTCGTCGCCCACCGCACGAGCCTGCTGCCCCACGCCGACCGGATCATCACCGTCCGCGGGGGCACCCTCTCCCTCCCCACCGAAAGGCTGGTGGGCTCGTGACCGCGCACCCCCGCCCCACCGTCCGCCTCCTGCGCCACCTCCTGCCGTACTGGCGCAGACTGCTGCCCGCCGCCCTCGCCGCGGCCGGCAGCGAACTCGCCGCCGCCGGGCTGATGGCCACCGCGGCCTGGCTCATCACCCGCGCCGCCGAACAGCCGCCGCTCGCCGCGGTGAGCGGCGCCATCGTCGCCGTACGGGCCCTGGCCCTGGGGCGCGGCGCGCTGCGCTACATCGACCGGCTCCTCGGCCACGACGCCGTGCTGCGGGCCGTCACGGGCTTCCGCACCCGGGTGTACGAGTCGCTCGTGCCGCTCGCCCCCGCGGGCACCCCCGCCTTCCGCGGCGGCGACCTGCTGACCCGCCTCGTCGACGACGTCGACGCCGCGCAGGACCTGCTGCTGCGCGTCATGATCCCGGCCACGGCTGCCTGCGTGGTCGCCGCGACCGCCACCGGCGTCACCATGACGCTGCTGCCCCAGGCAGGCGTGCTCCTCGGGCTGCTGCTGGCCGTCGCGGGACTCCTCGTGCCCGCCCTCGTCCTCGTACTGTCCCGCCGTGCCGGACATGAGGAGAAGGCGGCCCGCGCCGAACTCGCCGCCGTCTCCGTGGACTTGACGCAGGGAGCCGCGGACCTCGCCGCGTACGGCGCCCGCGGCCGCACCCACGACCGGTCCCGCCGCGTCACCGCCCGGATCGCCCGGCTGGAGCGCCACAAGGCCCTGACCACCTCCCTCGCCCAGGCCGTCGTGCTGGCGTTGCAGGGCACGGCGACGGTCGGCGTCACCTGGCTCGCGCTGCGCGCCCACGCGGCGGGCGATCTGCCGGCCGTGTGGCTCACCGTCCTCGCGGTCCTGGCGCTCATCTCCTTCGAGGCCCTCGCGCCGCTGCCCGCCGCCGCCCGGCGCCTCGCCGAGGTCCGCGCCTCCGCACACCGCCTGGCCGGCCTCTTCGACACCCCGGCACCCGTCCCCGACCCCGTCGACCCGCAACCGCTGCCCACCGGCACACCGCTCGACGTGACCGTCACCGACCTGCGGGTGCGTCACCTCCAGGGCGGCCCCCCGGCCCTGGACGGCGCGAGCCTGCGGCTGCCGGCCGGCCACCGGGTGGTGCTCCTCGGCGCCAGCGGGTCCGGCAAGTCGACGCTGATCGCCGCCCTCATGCGGTTCGTGCCGTACGAAGCGGGCAGCATCCGCGTCGGCGGACGCGAACTGAGCGACTGCACGGGCGCCGACGCCCGCCGCGCGATCACCGGCATGACGCAGGACGCGCACGTCTTCCACGCCACCGTCCGCGCCAACCTGCTCCTGGCCGCGCCCGACGCCACCGACGCCGCCCTGCGCGACGCCGCCCGCAGGGCGCGCATCCTGGACTGGATCGAGTCGCTGCCCGACGGCTGGGAGACCGCACTCGGCGGGGACGGCGCCACGGTCTCGGGCGGCCAGCGCCAACGCCTGCTCCTGGCCCGCGCGCTGCTCGCCGACCCGCCCGTCCTCGTCCTTGACGAACCCACCGAGGGCCTCGACCCGGACACCGCCGCGGAGGTGCTCTCGGACATCCTCGACGCCACCCGCGGCCGCACCACGCTCCTGGTCACCCACGAGCGCTCGGGCATCGCCGCCGCCGACGAGATCGTGACCCTGGACCGTGGCCGGATCCGTCCCGTCACCCCGGAGGATCTCGACTCCACCGCGGACGGCGTGGCCGCCGCGGCCCTCTGAGGCGCCCCGGACGGCGGCCGGGCGGCGGCGGGACGAACCGTAGCCGGACGCGCGTCGAGTCCCTCTTGCCAAGCCCCGGCGGTGAGCCGAGGATTGTCCCTCCTCGGACGACCTTCGAGGGGTGCTCGATCCGAGTGAGGAGCGAAGGCCATGGATTTTGGACTCGTACTGCAGACCGACCCGCCCGCCTCGGAGGTCGTCGGACTCATGAGGCGCGCGGAGCGCAACGGCTTCCGCTACGGCTGGACCTTCGACTCGTCGGTCCTGTGGCAGGAGCCGTTCGTCATCTACAGCCGCATCCTCGAACACACCACGCGCCTCACCGTCGGCCCCATGGTCACCAACCCGGGCACCAGGACCTGGGAGGTCACCGCCTCCACCTTCGCGACGCTCAACGACATGTACGGCAGCCGCACCGTGTGCGGCATCGGACGCGGCGACTCCGCGATGCGCGTCGCCGGGCGCAGGCCCAACACCCTCGCCCGGCTCGGCGAGGCGATCGACGTCATCCGAGACCTCGCCGAAGGGCGCGAGGCCGACATCGGCGGGCAGACGCTGCGGCTGCCGTGGGTGCGGAACGGCAAGCTGCCGGTGTGGATGGCGGCGTACGGCCCCAAGGCGCTCGCGCTCGCCGGGCAGAAGGCCGACGGGTTCATCCTGCAACTCGCCGACCCCTATCTGACGCAGTGGATGGTCAAGGCGGTGCGGGACGCGGCCGCCGACGCGGGGCGCGACCCGGCGGACGTGAAGATCTGCGTGGCCGCGCCCGCCTACGTGGGCGACGACCTCGCGCACGCACGCGAGCAGTGCCGGTGGTTCGGCGGCATGGTCGGCAACCACGTCGCGGACCTGGTCGCCAAGTACGGCGAGCACTCCTCGATGGTGCCCGAGGCCCTCACCGCGTACATCAAGGCCCGCGAGGGCTACGACTACAGCCACCACGGGCGGACCGGGAACCCCGACACCGCCTTCGTGCCCGACGAGATCGTCGACCGGTTCTGTCTGCTCGGTCCGGTCGAGGCGCATCTTGAACGGCTGCGGGAACTGCGGGAGTTGGGCGTCGACCAGTTCGCCGTGTACGCGATGCACGACGCGCGGGAGGACGTCATCGACGCGTACGGCGCCTCGATCGTCCCGGCGCTCTCCTGAATCGCCCCGCTTTCGGCTAGGGCACGCGGGCCGTCCACTCGGCGGTCGTGAACTTGGTCCGCACGAGATCCCGGGCGCGCGCCATCTCCTCGTCGGTGACCTTCCCGTCGGTGAGGCCGTAGCGCCCGCGGAAGGAGTCGACCATGCGCTCGATGACCGCCTCGCGGGGCAGCCCCGTCTGGCGGCGCAGCGGGTCGACCCGCTTCTTTGCGCTCCGCGTGCCCTTGTCGGACAGCTTCTCCTTGCCGATGCGCAGCACTTCCAGCATCTTGTCCGCGTCGATGTCGTACGACATCGTCACGTGGTGCAGCACCGCACCCGGGCCGCCGCCGGGCGCCACCATGCGCTTCTGCGCGGCACCGGCGATCTTCCCCGCCTCCGTCGCGATGTCGTTCAGCGGCTGGTACCACGCCTTGATGCCCATGTCGGCGAGCGCGCCGAGCACCCAGTCGTCGAGGTAGGCGTAACTGTCCTGGAAGGACAGCCCCTGCACGAGGGCGTCCGGCACGGACAGGGAGTACGTGATGGTGTTGCCGGGCTCCACGAACATCGCCCCGCCGCCGGAGATCCGGCGTACGACGTCGATGCCGTGCCGGGCCGCGCCTTCCGCGTCGACCTCGTTGGCCAGCGACTGGAAGCTGCCGATGATCACCGAAGGCGAGGCCCACTCCCACACGCGCAGCGTCGGCGGGCGCCGGCCCGCCGCCACCTCCTGCGTCAGCACCTCGTCGAGGGCCATGTGCAGCGCGGGCGGCTGCGGCCCCTCGTGGATCAGCTGCCAGTCGTAGTCGGTCCAGTCCGTCGCGTGCGCCAGGGCGCGGCGGACCGCGACCCCGACACCCTCCGACGTCAGGCCGTACATGACCGTGCCCTGCGGCAGCGCGGCGTCGATACGGGCGGCGAGACCCCGCGCGTCCGTGTCGGCGGGGGCGCCGTCCAGCGCGCCGTTGATCGCGTCGAGTGCCTCGTCGGGTTCCAGGAAGAAGTCGCCAGCCACGCGCGTGTTCCGCAGCTCGCCGCCCTCGACGTCCAGATCCACCACGACGAGCTTGCCGCCGGGGACCTTGTACTCACCGTGCACCGTGCTTCCTCCATGCCCTGTCATGCCCTGTTCCGAATCGTCCCCCAACGCTAGCCCAGCGCGGGAATGTCCCGTTGTGTGCGCCGTGCGGGGGACCGCCCACCGGACGGCGCATCCCCGCACGCCGGACCGGCCGAAGGAGAGGAGGAAGGTTCCGGCAGTGCGATCTGCCGGCGCAGGCACCCGGCCCGGCCCCCTGGAGTACGCACCATGCACAACTCGGTCGTCCTGTTCACCTCCGACCTGCGGGTGCACGACCATCCGCCGCTGCGCGCCGCCGTCACGGGCGCGGACGCCGTGGTGCCGCTCTTCGTCCTCGACCGGACCATCGCGGGCCTCGGCGCCGCGGGACCCAACAGGGAGGCGTTCCTCGCCGACTGCCTGGCCGACCTCGACCGGCGGCTGCGGGACCGCGGCGGCCGGCTCGTCGTGCGCGCCGGCGACCCCGTCGAGCAGGTGCGGTCCGTCGTCGAGGCCGCGGACGCCGACGAGGTCCACATGGCGGCCGGCGTCAGCCGGTACGCGCACGCCCGCGAACGGCGGCTGCGCGAGGCGCTGGAACGCGACGGCACACGCTTGTACGTCCACGACGCCGTGGTCACCGCGGTCGCCCCCGGCACCGTGACCCCCGCCAGCCGCGACCACTTCGCCGTCTTCACCCCCTACTTCCGCCGCTGGTCCGCGCAGGGCGTGCGGGCCGTCCTCGCCGCCCCGCGCACCGTGCGCGTCCCGGACCACATCCGCTCCCGGCCCTGCCCCGCCCGCGACGACATGGACGGCCTCTCGCCGGGACTCGCCGAGGGCGGCGAGAGCGTCGGCCGCGCCCTGTGGAAGGCCTGGCTGCGCGACGGCATCGACCGGTACACGGAGACCCACGACGACCTGGCGGCCGACGACACGTCGAAGCTCTCGCCGCATCTGCACTTCGGCACGCTGTCCAGCGCCGAACTCGTCCACGCCGCCCGCCGCCGGGCGTCGAAGGGCGCCGAGGACTTCGTCAGACAGCTGTGCTGGCGCGACTTCCACCACCAGGTGCTCGCCGCCCGACAGGACGCGGCCACCGTCGACTACCGCACGCGCGGCGACCGCTGGCGCTCGGAGGAGGCGGCGCGGGACGACATCCGCGCCTGGCAGGAAGGGCGTACGGGCTACCCGATCGTCGACGCCGCCATGCGCCAGCTGCGGCACGAGGGATGGATGCACAACCGCGGCAGACTCCTGACCGCGAGCTTCCTGGCCAAGACGCTCTACGTCGACTGGCGGGTGGGCGCCCGCCACTTCCGGCACCTCCTCGTCGACGGCGACCTCGCCAACAACCAGCTCAACTGGCAGTGGGTGGCCGGGACCGGCACGGACAGCCGGCCCAACCGGGTCCTCAACCCCGTGACCCAGGGCAAGCGCTACGACCCCGACGGCACCTACGTACGCCGCTGGGTGCCCGAGCTCGGCGAGCTGCGGGGCGCGGCCGTCCACGAGCCCTGGAAACTGCCGGAACAGGAGCGGGAGCGCTACGACTACCCCGAGCCGCTCGTCGAACTGGCCGACGGACTCAGCCGGTTCAAGGAGGCACGCGGCATCGCGTGACGGACGGCAGGGGAGGAGCAGTCGGGGAGGGGCGGGCCGGGGTCATGCCACAGGCTCTCAGGCCGCGGCGATGCTCTCCATCAGGGAGAGCGCCGCCTCCAGCGCGTCGGCCCCGGGCGGCAGCGGGGGCGGGCTCCCGGTGACGGGACGTTCGGCGAAACCGGTGTCCAGGTGCGGGGAGCGGATGTCGAGGACCGCGACGGACCGCGGCACGAGCTCCTCGGAGAGCACACCGAGCCAGCCGCTCAGCGCCGCCTTGGCGGCGGTGTAGTCGGCGGTGCCCGGAACGTAGGGGGTCCAGTGGTCCGTACGCGTCCAGGGTGTCGTCATCCCTCCGGTGACCGCGAGCAGGAACCCCTTGTCGGCCACCACCGGCGCCGCGCCCCGCAGCACGGCCATGGGGCACAGCGCGTTCACCGTCAGCAGATGCCCGGCCACCGCGTTCGACACCTCCTCGACGGCGCCGAAACCCGCGGCCCCCACCGTCACGAGCACCCCCTCCAGCCCCGAGAGCGCCCGCCCCGCCCACGGCCCGAGCGCGGAACACTGGTCCAGATCGCAGGCCTCGAAGGTACGGGCGGGGACCCCGCCGAGGTCTTGTGCGAGCGCGGACAGACGCACCGGACTGCGCCCGGCCAGCGCCACCCGGGCGCCGCGCTCCACCAGGGCGCGGGCGGTGAGTCCGCCGAGGACGCCGGTGGCCCCGACCACCAGGACGCGGGCACCCGAGATCTCCATGTCAGCCTCCAAACGGTGTCGTACGAAAGGGTCTTGTGCGGGGGGAGGGTGGCGGCCCGTTGGGTCCGAGGCAGTCCCGCAGGGCACGCAGCCCGCGCCGCGTGTGGCTCTTGACCGTGCCGAGCGGCAGGCCGGTCCGCTCCGAGATCTGGGCCTGCGTGAGGTCCGCGTAGAACGCCAGCCGCAGCACCAACCGCTGTGCGGCGGGTAGGTTCGCGAGCTCCCGCTGGACGACCACCCGGTCCAGGACCTGCTCGGGGCAGGGGCCGCCCGCGCGGGCCGTCTCCTGCCGGGCACCCACAGCCGCCGTCAGCACGGCACGCCTGTTCCTCGCGGCGAGCGCGTCGGCGACCTTGTGCCGCGTGATGCCCACCAGCCAGCCGCCGAGACCGCCCGCGCCGGGCCGGTACCCGAGCCGGCCGCGCCAGGCGGCGAGGAACACCTGCTGCGTCACGTCCTCGGCGTCCGGTCCTTCGCCCAGCGCGCGGCCCGCCAGCCGGTGGACGAGCTGCCCCCAGCGGCGGTAGGCCGCCGCGAGACAGAGTGCGTCACCGGCGGCGAAGCCCGCCGCGAGCTGCTCGTCCCCGAGCAGGTCCTCGGGGTGCGGGAAGCCGTCGGAGATCCTGGGGTCGGCCGTCACCATGATGCGTACTCCTCGTGCAGGGACCGGAGTTGGCCCCAGACTGATGACAGTCCGTGAGAGACGACAACTTGCAGCGATTGTGCGTCGTATCGTCGCGGGATGGGAGCTGCACAGCGGCCGGGCCACGCCCGGCGGAGCGAAACGGACGCCGCGCTGACCACGGGAAGCGTCGCCCGCAGACTGGGCGTCGCACCGACCACGCTGCGCTCCTGGGAACGGCGTTACGGCATCGGGCCCGCCCGCCGCGAGGAGGGCCGCCACCGCCGCTGGACCACCGTCGACGTGGGGCGGATGGAGGAGATGTGCCGGCTGACCGCGCTCGGCGTGCCGCCGGCCGAGGCCGCGCGCGCGGCGCTGGAGGCGACCGGCGCCGACGCCCCGCGCTCGCGGAACGGCGGCGGCCGGGGTGGCCGACGCGCCCTCTCGCTGCCCCTCGGCAACGTCCGTCAGGAGTGCCGGGGCCTCGCCAGGGCGGCGGTGCGGCTCGACGCGCCCGCCGTCGAGTCACAGCTGCGGGTCACCCTGGGCGAGTACGGGTTCACCACGGGATGGGAGGAGGTCATGGCGCCCGCCCTGCACGCCGTCGGCCGCAAGTGGGCCTCGTCCGGCGAGCGGTACGTGGAGGTCGAGCATCTGCTCTCGTGGCACGTGTCCTCCGCCCTGCGGCGCGTCGCGGACGCTCCGGAGGACGCGTCGAGGCCGGTCGCCCCGGTGGTGCTGGCCTGCGTTCCCGGGGAGCAGCACACCCTTCCGCTGGAGGCTCTCACCGCCGTTCTGGGTGAACGGGGCGTGCCCACGCGGATGTTCGGCGCCGCGCTCCCCGCCGAGGCGCTGTACGAGGCGGTCCGGCGCATCGGGCCTTCGGCCGTGGTGCTCTGGGCACACTCGCGGAACAGCGCCGACCGCGCGCTGGTGCGCCTCGTCGCCGAGACGGAGTGGGGCGTCCGGGGCGCCAGGACGCACTCCGCGGTGCTCGTCGCCGGGCCGGGCTGGTCACCGCGGGCGGGGACGTACGCGCCGGGGGTGGAACGACTCACCGGCCTGCGGACGGCGGCCGACCGCATCGAGTCGCTCTTCGCCGCCTGAGCGGCCCGGCCCACACCCGAGCCCGCGCTGTACCGGGAGCGGAGGGGTGAGCACCGGAAGCGGAGTCGCGACCCCCCGGGACCAACCATGAGTTTCCCGAAGCCAAGAGCTGCATCCGCCAGAACAGCAGTCGCGTACGGCAGATCGGCCGTCATACACGCGCCACATCGCTACCGAGTGACTGGGGGGGGACCGCTGGCTCCAGGAGCCCCCCGGTGCCGGCGAGAACGTCTGTCGAGACCGGCTGAGGGCATTGCCTGCTCGATGCCTATTCCCCGGGATTCCGCACCACCACCGAATCTGTTGGCCCCGGCCGGTCTCTACTGATGCTTCACGGGGGAGGGGAGGCCGCCCGCCGGGTGCCTCCCCCACTTCCCTCGCAGAGGTCAGCGAGGAGTTCAGCTGCGATGTCATCCATACCCGTCACTGTTCTGGGACCGCAGGGTTCCGGGAAAACGGTCTACCTGGCCAGTCTGTTCCGGCGCCTCGCGCTTCAGCGGGACGACGTGGGGTTCTTCGTTCAACTCCCGCCGCACGAGGCGACGAAGCTGAACCAGATCTACTCCCAGATCGTCAGCCCGGACGGCTGGCCCGACCCCAATCTTCTTTCGCACACGTCGGAATGGAAGTTCACGTGCTCGATCCGGACCGAACAGGGCGAGGTGTACAGCCCCTTCACCCTCGACTACCTGGACTTCGCAGGTGATCACCTGACCAACGCGGCGGCGACCGCGACCGAGTACGGGGCGGCCGTCTGGCAGCGGGTGGAGGAGTCCGAGTTCCTGCTGGTCCTGTTGGACGGGCTGAAGGTGATGCGGTACCTGGATGGCGACAACCGGCTGATCGATGAGTTGATGCCCGTGTTCGGCGCCATTGGCGCGAGCCGGGCCGTGGCTCACTTCCTCGTCACCAAGTGGGACCTGTTGGAGGCGGAGGGCTACTCCGTGCGCGCCGTCCTGGATCGGCTGCTGGAGAACCCGGACTTCCATGATTTCTACGTCAACCGCCTGCGCCGAACGGACGGCGGTGCGCTGCGCTTCATCCCCGTGAGTTCTCTGGGCAGGGGTTTCGCCACGCTTGGCCCCGACGGGCAGACGATGGTGAAGCAGGGCCGCTTCCCGCAGCCGTTGAATGTCGAAGTGCCGTTCATGGCCGTCCTCGTGGACCTGTTCACCCGCGAGCTCAATCGGACGAGTGAGCTGCAGGGCACTGTCGAGGAGGACCCGCGGAAGACGGAGCTGTGGCCCCGGCTGTTCGGGATGGCGGCGAAGAAGCTCCCGGCACTGCGCAGCATCCTGACGGCCTACGTCAACAGTTCGCCTGCTCTCGCCGCCGTCCAGGAGACGCTGATGGATGCCTTCGACGCGTTCGTGACGGAGCGCAACCGGAGGTTCGAAGAGAAGGCGGCGGAGGACAGCGGGCAGTTGCGCGCACGGATGCTCAAGGCACAGTCGCGACAGGAGGCGATGAACACCATGATCACGCTGTTCGATTCGGTCCTCGCGGAGTTCGAGGCGGCCAATCCGGGAACGCTCGTCCTGCGGGAGGCGTTGTGATGTCCAACATCGACCCCACGGGCCCGCCGATGGGCCCCCGCTCCGGTAGTGGCACCGTGTGGCCCTTCGCGATCACCCGCTCCGTCGATACGGGGTTCCATGTAGTGGTGGCCCCCGACTTCCTGGTCGACTGCGACCTGCACCACCTGCTGTCGGACGTGGTCGCGGGGGAGGCGGCCAAGGGCACCGCCTACCTCAGGGAGTACCTGGACCGGGGCGAAAGGGGGTTGTGGGTGCTCTATCGGGTCGGCCACCTGCGTGGTGCCGACCTCGGCCTGGACACCGAGTACGCCCTGCACGGGAGCCGCAGGACCCCGCTGGTGGAGGGCATCGTCTGCAGCGGGCGCCCGCACCCGCCCACCGACGATCTCTTCGACTGGATCCATGCGATCTGTGCCGACCCCGTCAAGGCCTTCTTCGACGCTGATTCCGACACTCATCCGGTGCGTTCCAGTGAGGGCGCCGAGCCGCCGACTACCGGGACTGCCCTGCGGGTTGTCGAGGAGAACGTCTACCGCTCGGAGAGGAACCTCCAGGTGGCCCTCACGGGCCGCCGCCCACTGCCCCCCCGCTCTTCGCCCACGGACGCTCCTTCCGTACGCACCGACGGCCGCGAAAGCGCTGCGGATACTCGGTCGGTTCCTGCTGGTCACGGGGGAGTGTGCGCTCGCTGCTGCGGAGTCGATCGATGCGCGCAGCGCATCCGGCGGGCGCGCCACGTCGCCCTCGCCTCCACGGTCGTCGCCCTCGGGCTCGGCCTTGCCCTGATGGTCGTCCTGCTGCGCTGAGTCATGAGGGCCGGTGAATCCGTGCCGGGTCCGTGGCGGTTCAGGCGCCGGGGCCCAGCCGGATCCAGGCGGTCGCGGAGAAGCCCTTGGCCGCGTTGCGCACGTCGACGCGGTGGAATCCGTCGGGTGACAGGCCGGCGTACCCGTGAGCAACCAGATCCTGATACAGGCTGTTGGAGAAGGCGACCGCGAGGACAGCCGACGCGTCCGATGCCAGGGCCTGCCGCAGTTGATCGCAGTCCAGTACGCGGAAGAGCTCGACCACGGCAGAGCCTGCCCACCCGCTGTCGGCCTCGTGGACGATGCCCTGGTGCAGGCTCGCCCGCATACGCAGCGGCCGAGTCGTGCGGTCCCCGGCGCTCTTGGGCCCTCCTTCTCGCAGGCTGTCGTCGGGGGGTGCCTCAGGGTGGGGGCCGTTGGCCGAGGAGAGGCCGGCGGCCAGTCCCACAAGCAGGTCGGGTACCACCCGTGTCTCGTCGACGCCGGAGGCGAGGACCAGGAGGTAGCCGTCGCCCTGGGCCTGGCGGCCGCACGTCTCCCACCGCACCCCCGCGCGTGTGCAGGCGACGCGCAGGGTGCGCAGCAGTACGCGTTGCAGCCGGATCATGTCAGCATTGTCGCGGGCACTGTACTTCTCGATGTCCACCGCGAGGCACAGCCTGCGCAGTCCGGGTGGCAGGCCCTCGTCTGTCGCGGCGTCCCTCGTCGCCCGTTCCGCACTGCCGGTGTCATGGTCCCCGTACGGTGGCAGGGCCCACATGCCGGGGAGGATGCCGTGGCCGGCGAGAGGCCCGGTGGTGGTCCAGGCGTCTTCGACCGACAGCCGGAACAACACGTCCTGCGGCAGCCGCGCCGGGGTACGTGGCCACACGCCGAACAGCTTCGGGCGTTCGATTACCGTGCTCAGCCTGATCCGTCCCGTCACCTCCGCGGCGCCGGGCGGCAGTTGTACGAGGGTTTGTGCCCAGCGGCCGTCGGGGCGCAGCGCGCCGGAGCCGCCGGAGGCGCGGAAGACCCAGCGGAGCCTGCTGCCGCCGAGGCCGAACGCCGTCACGTCGACGTCGTGCCCGGCGGACGGGGCGGCTGGGCCGCCCGGTGCCGGGGCGGAGGCCGGGTGCAGGGCCAGAGCCCGCAGGCCGTCGTCGAGGAGGACGGTGAGTTGCGCCTCGTGGTAGCGGCGTCCGTCGGGGAGTTCTTCCAGGTCGAAGGGGAAGCACAGGAGCAGTTCGCGAGGGCTGTGACCACTGCCGCCCGGCGGGGGCAGGGCGTACACGAGCGGGTGCCCCAGCTGGGCGCCGCAGACCCGTTCGGCGGTGGGCGCGGGGCCCTCGCCCCGGGGCACCAGGGCGTTCTCGTCGAAGAGGTCGACGGCGGCGAGTACGTCGTCCGGAACGTTTGTGGTCCACCGGTCCATGCGTGCCTCCTGTCGATGCGTACCGGACTGGCTCACCCGGGCTTGTGGGGCGGCTCGGTGGCCTCCCGCAGCCCGTCCAGCGAGCGCACCGTCACCCGCCGGTACCCGACGTCGATCACCTGCTGTGCCGCGAGTGCGCCGAGCACTTCGTGGACGCTGCGCTCGCGCGCGCCGACCAGTCCGGCGAGCTCGGCCTGGGTGAGTCCGGGGATGCTCAGCGCGCCGTCGTCGCGCTGCTGCCCGTAGTCCTCGGCCAGGTCGGCAAGGACCCGGGCGACCCGGGTGGCCACGGGGCAGCTGCTGAAGTCGCTGCGCCGCCGCAGTGACCACCGGTTCTTGCGGACCAGGGTCCGGCTGACCGCGAGGGCAACCGCTGGATGGCCGTCCAGGTGGCGCAGGAAGACTTGTTGGGAGAGCCGCCGGGCCCGTACTGGGCTTGCGGCGGTCACTGTGGCGGAGCGCGGCTGGTTGTCGAACGCGGCGAACTCGCCTACGAGGTCGCCGCCGAGCCGCACTGCGAGCAGGGCTGTCTCACCGCCCGGTTCCACGGTTGTCACCTTGGTGACGCCCGTGAGGAGCAGCAGCACGAAGGTTTCGGTGTGGCCCTCGGCCAGCAGGATCTCGTGCGGAGCGTAGGAACGCGGAGTGCCCGCCGCGAGCAGGGCTGCTGTTGCTGAGTTCGTGGCCGATCCCGCGGCGA
Organism: Streptomyces sp. NPDC093510; assembly: GCF_040683555.1. NCBI lineage: Bacteria > Bacillati > Actinomycetota > Actinomycetes > Kitasatosporales > Streptomycetaceae > Streptomyces > Streptomyces sp. NPDC093510. The sequence goes on along the minus strand of NZ_JBFBEE010000010.1, from coordinate 54,498 downwards.
GGTCCGCCAGGAAGGTGCCGTGCGGCCACGGTGTGGCAGGTAAGGGGTGCCGCGTGCTTGCGCCCGCCATGGCCGTACCTCCCGCACTGCCGCCCGACAGTGGAATGGTACGTCCGGTGTTTCATGAACGCGCCTTGTTCGTAGGCGGAGTGGGGTGCATTAGGGCGTGCGTGGTCAGCACCCGGTAGCGCAACTCGCGGTCCCGCTCCGGCTCCTGGTCGCGGCGGTGGTCCAGGGCGCCCTCCCATACCTCGTCGAGGAGGTGCCGCAGGGGGTGCCCCGGATCGTGACGCGCCAGCTCGCGGGCACCGCGTGAGATGAGTGGGGTGAAGTCCACCGGCCGGTTCCCGAGGAGTAGGTGCACGGTTTCGGGGCGCGGTCCATGCTTCGGGACGTCCTGCGGCCAGAACACGCGCACCGGACCCAGCCGCACGGTGCTGCCGTGCTCTGAGCCTTGGGGGAGTAACCGCACGCCGCTGGGCTGATCGTTGGTGATCAGGTCAGTCCGGCCGCTGAGGCCTACGCCGACGATCCAGGCGTACAGGACCTGGTCGCTGAGATTGGTCACGGTGAGGCGGTAGCGGTCGTCCGGGTACAGGGCTGCGCTCCCGGCCGACAGCGGCTCCCAGCCGCCGCCGGCGGCGGGCAGGAGATCAGTGTGCAACTCGACAGGCGCCTGGAGGCTCTCGTCGTTCGGTGGGTTTCTGAGCTTGCGCAGCCGGTCGCCCCGGGCCAGTGTCTCCAGCAGCTCGGCGACGGCCCGCTCGCCGCCAGTGGCTGCCGTTTGCGGGCTGCGTGCGGCGAGTCCGTCGGCGAGCCGGACCTCGATTCCGCCCTGTTGTGCCGGCAGTACCGTCGCGAAGGGGTGATAGGCGGTGTCCGCGAGGCCGAGACGCGGGGAGGAGGTCACGAGTTCGCGCAGTGCCGCCGCGAACTCCCGGGGCAGCGTGGCGTCGAGGTGCACCAGACGCCGGTCGTGCAGCAGCACCGGGACGGCGTGTGCGCCGGGCGGCAGTTCTGTTGTGGTCAGTTCGGCCCGCTCGGGCGCCACGTTCAGCAGGGCGTCCGCGCCGTCGAGCGCGCGGACCTCGCCGCGCACGGTGAGGGTGAGGTCCGCCTGCGCCTCCCCGCCCGGCGCCGGGGCGGGGGTGTCGTCGGGGAACACCAGATGCAGGACGTCGCCCGTGTTCAGTCCGAGTAGCTGTCCGCCGGGGATCCGGAAGCGCTCGTTCACGCGCTCCAGCGGCAGCAGCTCCGGTTGGCGCGGCACGTCGAGCGAGAATGGAAGCCTTCCCGACTCGCCGCCCGCGTCGGGCCATTGGTCCGAGACCTGCTTCACTCGATCCCGTACGCGCCGCACCAGCGCAGTCCAGGGCAGAGCGCCGGTGCGGGGGTCTTGCAGCAGGGCGGCCAAGGCGTCCGTGAACAACCCCTGTGTGCGACCACCGCGCGGTGACGGCCGCTCGAACGCGTAGCCGCCCTGTTGACTGGCCGTCAGCCGTACCAGGTCCGGTACGAGTCCGTGGCCCGCGCCACCGATCCGAGAAGCGCGCTCCCGCGCCGCCTCGGGCGGGGTCCCGTGCAGGGCAAGGGACTTGAGACGTAGCTGGTCGGGGCCGCGCACCAGGGCGCCGGCGTGGCAGCAGTCCAGCACACAGGTGACGTTGCGGACAGTTGGGGTGAGGCGGCGGAACATCTCGGTGAGCTCCGCACCGAGCAGGCCGCGGAAGTCGTCCGGTGTGCTCTCCTCGAGGTCGACGGGCACCAGATACTGCAGACCGTCAACAAGTGCGCCGTGTCCTGAGTAGTACACGACGATCGCGTCGCCGTCCCGGGCGTCCCGGCACAACTGCTCCAGGGCGTCGACCATGCCGTGGTAGGTGGCGTCCTTCCCCGTACACACGGTGATGCCGTCGAAGCCGCGTGCGGCGAGGACGTCCTGCATCAGTTCGATGTCGTTGTCCACGCCCCGCAAACCGTGGGTCGTTGCACCGATCAGTACGGCACGCCGGGTCATTTCGCCTCCAGTGGCACTGGTATTGACAGATGAGGGTCGGCGGGTTGGGTGACAGTTCTAGATGCCGACGTAGATGAACGGCGCCCAGTGGCGTGGTTCTCGGTCGGTGGCGGTGGGGGAGAGGAGTGTTTCGCTGTCGCGGATGGCGGGTGCCGATTCCGGCGCATCGGCCGCTTCCGCCAACCGGCCGTACAAGTCCTTGCGTTCGGCCCCACTCATGGCCCGTATGTCCTGCTGGGCGCCGTGCAGGGCCGTCGGTACGTCCGCCGCTGTTTCGTCGACCAGCCGCTCGTACATCCGGTTCATCACGAGGCAGCCGGTGGAGTCACCCACTGGCCACAGGGACACGACGGCTCCCTGCGCTCCGGTGATCATTGCCACCCGGGTCAGACCCAGGACGTCCCCACCTGCGGTGGCGGTGCCCCGGCCGGAGTTGCAGGCCGACAGTACGAGCAGCCGGGGCGCCCGCGCGCATTCGATGAGGTCGGCCATCTCCAGGCTGTCCGTACCGGCCAGGGCGAGCCTGCCGCGGCTAGGTGAGAGGTCGTCGACCAGGCCATGGGTGGCCAGGTGGAGGACGTCGCACTTCGGGGCGGTCGTTATTACCCGCTCGTGGGTGGCGCCCGTGCTGACCAGGAGCTCCGCGCCGGGCAGCAGCCGGGCGATCGAGGCGGCCTCGACGCCCGTGCCCGGAAGGGGCAGGAGCCCGGTCTCGGGAGACAGAGCGGGGGCCCCAACGAGCAGAGCTCGGGCATTGCGCCACGGCGCTTGTGGCCGTCGGGTCCGGGTCAGCAGGGAGGCAGCCGGAAGGTAGGAGACGACATGCCGGGTGCCGAGGACGTCGTCGTCCCAGGGCAGCACATGGAACGGCAGCAGCGACAGGCGTGAGGAGGGCACCACCACGACCCGTCGGTGCTTGGCGAGTGCGTCGGCAAAGGGCTTCAGCAGCCACTCGGCCAGTGCCTGCGCCGCCGCCGGTCCGCCGCTGTCCCCATTCGCGCACCCCGCGTGGAACCGGCGTGCCGCCGCGGTCACTTTCCCCGCCCAGCGGTGCCGCCGTTCGGCCCGCACCCCGTCCCGGGACACCGCCCAGCCCACCAGGTCCTCGTCGAAGACGTGGTAAGCGAGCAACAGGGTGTCCGGCGGCAGCGCGGCGGCGATCGCCGCCGCGCCCGGGAGCTTACCGCCGCGCACGGCGGTCAGGGCCGTCGGTGTGAGCCGCCGTACGGTGGCCTCCGCGGCGTCCAGTTCCGCCTCGGCCACCGTGATTCGCGCCAGCCGGCCTCCCGCTTGCGCACCGGGGCCGGCTCTCTGGCCCGATGCGGTCCGCACGGTGCCGGGCTGTTGACCCGAACCGTTGCGTGGCGCCGCCCGGACCCGCTCCGATGCTGGGTGCGACGCGAGGTCCGGCAGGCCGAGCGGGCGAACCTCGGGGTCTGCGCCCTCCCGCCGGATTTCCACCAGTTCCTCCTCGAACCGAGCAGACCACCGGATCCCGGCCGACAGCCAGGCGCGTACGGCGGTCTGCGACCCGGGGAAGCCCGTGGCGGAGTCGAGGGCGCGCACCGCGTCGAGGAAGCCGGAACGGCCGCGTTCCGCCCAGTCGAACGCGGCCTCGGCCGGTAGGCCCGTGCAGGACTCTTCGGGCAGCTGGGAGAGAACCGCGCAGTGGTAGAGCATGGCGACCACGGGGGAGTCGGCGGATGCGGAACGCAGGGCATCGCGGGCGAGCCTGGCCCGGTGCTCCTCATAGGCCTGCACGGCCTGCCTGGCGTATGCGTAGGCCGCGTCGAGGTCGCCGAGCTGGAGCTGCAACTCGGCGTGCAGGCCGGGGAGTTCCCATGGAGTGGAGGGGGCGGGGCCGCGACGGCCGATGGCCCGGGCCGACTCGGCAGCCTTCGCGGGCTCGTTGAGCCGCAGCCACAACGACGCTGACTGCAGGGACGTCGTGCGTTCGGCATCGCCGTCGTCGAGTCGTCGTGCACGCGCGCGGGCCTCCTCTGCGCGGCGGAGTTCGATCAGGGCCGCGTAGGCGCCGTAAGTGTTGCCGAGCCGATCCGCCTCTGCGAGAGCCAGACTGGCGTGCTGGTCGGCCTCGTCGGGGAGCCCGGCGGCGCGGTCGCGACGGGCGCTGTGCAGAGCCGTCCACAAGGGCAGCTCCGTGCGGTCGGCAGCCAGCAGCTTCAGCACTCCGGTCACCTGCGCGTCCCTGGCCGGAAGCCCGCGTGCGGCCTTCAGGGCTCGCTCGAGACGGACGCCCGACGCCGCGAGCAGCCCTGGGTCGCCCAGGGCAAGGGCGTGGTGATGGAAGAGCTGGGCGCAGGACACGACACCGAGCAGGTCTCCGAAGCACTCCGCGGCGGGACGTCCTTGTATGCGGGTGCCGAGGCCGGCCATCCGGACGTCGGTGAACACCAGCGCGGCCTGCCGGTGTCCGGCCGACCGGTACAACTCAGCCCAGGCATCGGCACGTTCGGGGATCTCCACCTCGTCCGAGAGGCGGTCCGCGAACAGCAGGGCGCCCCGGCCCCGTACGAGGTCCCCCGTGCCGAGCCACGAGGAGGAATGCTCCAACGCGATCAAGCGCAGCCCCCGTACCCAGGAGCCGCTGCCCACCGTGTTGCCCCAGGCCCGAATAGCATCCGCCTCTGCCGGGTCGGCCGTGGCCCCGCGTGCTACGGCCTCCAGTGCGACCTGCGTCCGTACGAGCGCGACGCAGGCACCGTCGCCGGCGGCCAGTGCCAAGTCCAAGGCCCGGGCGAGCGAGGTGCGGCACTCCCTGGTTCGGCCGTGGAGGCGGGCCGCGTGCGCAAGGCGCAGGGCCGCCGCGGCCTGTCCGCGCCCAGATCCGGCCCGGCGATAGGCGGCCTCGGCGCGGATGAAGTGCTCGGCCGCGGCCTCAGGGTCGGCCGTCGTCCGGTCCGGAGTCGGCAAGGCCCGTTCCGCAGCATTCGGCGATCCAAGAAGCCAGTCCCCGGCGAGGAGTTCGGCGAAGCCCTCGCACGAAGGGTCGCCCGCGACCGAATCGGTGGCGGCCCGATGCAGGGCCCGGGCGCGCAGTTCCCGTGCTCGATCCGGATCGGCGGCCCGTGCGCACAGGTCCGCTGCAAGCAGCATGTGGTAGGCAGACGCCGCGGCGCTCCCGCCAGCGGTGTCAAAGTACCGCAGCACCAGCGTGATCTCCGGGCCCAGGTCCCTCCGCACCCACGGCTCGTCCATCCCGTGCACCAGGGCCTCGCGCTGGGCGATCTGTGTGCTCGCCAGGTGTCCCAGCGTCGTCCGCGTGCTGATCAGGGCGGGCAGCGTTTGACCGGCCAACTGGGCGCACCGGCGCAGCCATGAGTCACCGGCGGCGGCAATGGCTGCCTCCAAGCCTATCGCCGCGGAAGCCAGCACGACGGATACCTCGGGCGGCAGGAACGAGGCCCCTGGGACCGGCTGCCAACTGTGCTCCAGATGGAGGGCGGCCACGCGTAGTGCTCGGGCCACGACGTGGTGGTCGTGCGGCATCGCGTCGAAGTTGAGCGGGCCCTCCAGCACGGAGAGTGCCCGCTTGCTCTCACCGGCCGCGAGCGCGGCCGCGACCTCGCACCATCGGTGTGCCAGGGCCTCGGCGTTGGAGACGCTCTCCAGGGCGGGCCCGGTCGCCATCTCGTCCTCGACGCCTGTCCCGGCAGCACTCGGATCCGCGCCGCGTTGCTCGGTCATCAGTAGATCCGTGAGTCGTTCCATGTCGTTCCCCCTCGAATCGCGACAGAGTTACGCGCCTGCCTCCTTGGATACACGGGCTGCGCGAACCGATTTCCGCATGGGTGCGGGTTTCCTGGGGGGGGCACCAGAGTGGCGCGGACCGCGGCCGGGACCGGCAGGATTGGTCGGCGCGGCCCGGGGCCCGGCTGAAGATGAAGATGACCGCGTCGGCCCAGGTCCAAGTCGGTGCGGTGGCCGAAGCTGCCTGATGAGCGTCGTGAGGCGTGGCCCGAGACGGTGCCTCGGGCTGATCCCATCACGTAGCTTTCGAGCTACTGCCAGCGCCTACCCGGGGAACAAGGTTGAGCTTCCGTGGGGCGGTCCTGAACCTGACCGGAGGCGAAAGAAGTTCGGCCTCGTGCTGGCGACGAAGTACGGGGAACGCGATCGCGGCCAACACGTGGAACACGGAGATCTGGAAGCCTGCGTTGGCCAAGGCGGGCATCATCCCCCCACCGGCGAAGGGGGCGAAACCGTGGCGATGGCAAGCAGCCCCGAAGGACGGGTTCCATGTGCTGAGGCACACGTACGCATCCCTCGTGCCGGAGGCGGGGGAGAAGGGGCGCAGGGCGATCGATAGCCTGCTGGGGGAGCGGACCGAGGAGAGCTCCGGCCCGAACTCCCCAGATTCTCCCCAGGACCGATCCTGAGCGCCCATCGGTTCGGCCGATGCGCGGAAGCACCGAGGTGAGAGCCCGTATGTTCACTACCCGCCCCACCCTTCAGGGCACCTTCGGCATGGTGTCGTCCACCCACTGGCTCGCCTCCCAGTCCGCCATGGCCGTCCTGGAGGACGGCGGCAACGCCTTCGACGCCGCCGTCGCCGCGGGGTTCGTCCTGCACGTGGTCGAACCGCACCTCAACGGGCCCGCGGGCGAGGTCCCGATCATCCTCGCGCCCGAGGGGGAAGAGGTGCGCGTGCTCTGCGGGCAGGGCTGCGCGCCCGCCGGTGCCACGGTGGCCCACTACCGTTCCCTGGGGCTGGAGTTGGTGCCCGGCACCGGCCCGCTCGCCGCCGCCGTGCCCGGCGCCTTCGACGCGTGGATGCTGCTCCTGCGGGACCACGGCACGAAACCCCTCGCGGACGTCCTCAAGTACGCCATCGGGTACGCGGAGGACGGGCACGCCCCCGTGGAGCGGGTCGGCGAGACCGTGGAGACGGTACGGGAGCTCTTCGAGACCGAATGGCCCTCGTCGGCCGAGGTGTACCTCCCCGGCGGCGTGCCCCCGCGCCCCGGCGAGCTGTTCCGCAACCCCGCGCTCGCGGCCACCTGGCGCCGGCTGCTCGCGGAGGCGGAGTCCGCGGCGGCCGACGGGTCGCGGGTGGCGCTGATAGAGGCCGCGCGTGAGGTGTGGCGCGGCGGGTTCGTCGCCGAGGCGCTCGTGCGGCAGGCCGGGCGGCCCACCATGGACACGAGCGGCGAGCGGCACGTGGGCACGCTCTCGGCGGACGACCTGCGTGGCTGGAGCGCCTCCTACGAGGACCCCGTCACGTACGACTGGAACGGCTGGACGCTCTGCAAGGCCGGCGGCTGGAGCCAGGGCCCCGCGTTCCTCCAGCAGTTCGCGCTGCTGCCCAGGAACATCGCGGAGCTCCCGGCGTACGGGTCCGCCGAGTACGTCCACCTCCTCGTCGAGGGCTGCAAGCTGGCCATGGCGGACCGGGAGGCCTGGTACGGGGACGCGGGGGAGGACGTGCCGGTGCGTGAGCTGCTCTCCGTCGAGTACAACGCGCTGCGGCGGCGGCTCGTCGGGGACAAGGCCTCGTACCGGCTGCGGCCCGGCGCGCCCGGCGGGCGGACGCCCCGGCTCTCCGCGCACGCGGACGCGGTGGCCTCGGGAGAGACCGCGGGAAACGACACTTGGGGCGGCACGGCGGCGGCAGGGGCGGGAGAGCCCACCGTCGCCGGGGACGGCGGCACGCGCGGCGACACGTGCCACATCGACATCGTCGACCGCTGGGGGAACATGCTGTCCGCGACGCCCAGCGGGGGATGGCTGCAGTCCAACCCCGTCGTGCCCGAGCTCGGGTTCCCGCTGGGCACGCGGCTGCAGATGGCGTGGCTGGAGGAAGGGCTGCCGAACTCGCTCACGCCCGGCAGGCGCCCGCGCACGACGCTCTCGCCGTCACTGGCGCTGAAGGACGGGGTGCCGGTGCTGGCCTTCGGCACGCCGGGAGGCGACCAGCAGGACCAGTGGCAGGTCCACTTCTTCCTCGGGGTGGCGCTGCGGGACGCCGTGCGGGGCGGACCGGACCTCCAAGGCGCGATCGACGCCCCCAACTGGCACACGGAGTCGTTCCCCGGCTCCTTCCACCCGCGGGGGATGCACCCCGGAAGCCTCGCGGTGGAGTCGCGCACGGACCCCGAGGTGGTGGACGAGCTGCGGCGCAGGGGGCACGACGTGGTCGTCGGGGGCGCGTGGTCGGAGGGACGGTTGTGCGCGGTCGCACGCGATCCCCGGAGCGGAGTGCTGTCCGCGGCGGCGAACGCGCGCGGGATGCAGGGGTACGCGGTGGGGCGCTAGGGCAGGGACGTCAGGTCGGATGCACGGGATTCACCAGGGATTAAGGGCCCGTTTGCCGAGGCCGTACGGGATGTCAGCGAGGCGTGCTCTCATGGACGCATGATCGAAGACTTTCTGGCGCACGGGGTGCGCGACGTGGAAGACGCCCTCCGCAAGGCCGCCGCGGCGGAGGTCACTCCCCGGTTCCGGCAGCTCGCCGAGGGTGACGTCGTCGAGAAGAGCGGCCCCCACGACATGGTGACCGTCGCCGACCGCCGCGCGGAGGAGCAGCTGACGGTCGACCTCGCCGCCCTGCTGCCGGGCTCGGTCGTCGTGGGCGAGGAAGCGGTGCACGCCGACCCGTCGACGTACGAGGCGATCCACGGCGACGCGCCCGTCTGGATCGTCGACCCCGTCGACGGGACGCGGCAGTTCGTCAACGGCGACCCGGCGTTCTGCATGCTCGTCGCCCTCGCGGTGGGCGGTGAGGTCCAGGCCTCCTGGACGTACGCGCCGGTCCTGGAGCAGTTCGCCGTCGCCGTCCGCGGCCGGGGCGCCTGGCTGAACGGCGAGCGGCTGGTGGCAGGATCACCCGAGGCGGGCACCGACGTGCAGGTGGCCACCTCCCACCCGGACTACACCACGGACGAGCAGAAGCGGGCCCTGCTCGGCCTCGGCGTCGAGGGCGTGCGCCCGCGGCCGTGCGGCTCGGCCGGACTGGAGTACCTCGCCATAGCCAAGGGCGAGTTGGACGCCGTCGCGTTCTCCTGGGAGCTGGACTGGGACCACGCCGCGGGGCTGCTGCTCGTGGCCGAGGCGGGCGGCGCCGACCTGACGCTGACGGGCGAGCCGTTCCGCATCGGCGGGGGCAACGCCCTGCCGTTCACGGCGGCCCGCGACGCCGCCACGGCCCGCCGCGTCGCGGACCTCCTCGCGGGCGCCGCCTGAGAGGGGCCCGACGGGTGGCGTGAGCACCCCGCCCTATCCTGGGCGGCAGAGGCCATCGGCTGACAAAGGAGTCCGAAGGTGCCGTCGATGCTGGACGCCGTCATCGTGGGGGCGGGACCGAACGGGCTGACCGCTGCCGTCGAGCTGGCCCGCCGCGGTTTCTCCGTGGCCGTCTTCGAGGCGAAGAGCACGGTGGGGGGCGGTGCGCGCACGCAGGAGCTGACGCTGCCCGGCTTCCGGCACGACCCCTGCTCCGCCGCCCACCCCCTGGGCATCAACTCCCCGGCGTTCCGCGCCATGCCCCTCGGGCGGTACGGACTGGAGTGGCTGCAGCCCGAGCTGCCCATGGCGCACCCCTTCCCGGACGGCTCGGCCGCCGTCCTGTCCCGCTCCGTCGCCGAGACCGCCGCCTCCTTCGGGCCGCGCGACGCGGGGGCGTACCGAAGGCTGGTGGAGCCCTTCCTGCCCAGGTGGGACGTGCTGCTGCGGGACTTCATGTCCCTGCCGATGAGCTCGCTGCCGCGGGACCCCGTGACCCTCGCCCGGTTCGGACTCGCGGGGCTGCCCCCGTCGACGTGGCTGATGCGGCGGTTCCGCGACGACCGGGCCCGCGCACTGTTCGCCGGCCTCGTAGCGCACGTCATCGCGCCGCTCGACGGCATCATCACCGGCGGCGTCGGCATGGTCTTCGCGCTGGCCGCCCACGCCCGCGGCTGGCCCGTCGCCCGCGGCGGCTCCCAGTCCATCTCCGACGCCCTCACCGCGTATCTGAAGGACCTCGGCGGCTCCGTCCACACGGACTACGAAGTCAAGCGGCTCGACGACCTGCCGCCCGCCCGCGCCTACGTCTTCGACACCTCGCCGACCGCCCTCGCCAGGATCGCCGGACTCGGCAGCGCCTACGACGGGTACCGGTACGGGGCGAGCGTCTTCAAGATCGACTACGCACTCGACGGACCCGTCCCCTGGACCGCCGAGGAGCCGCGCGTCGCCGGGACCGTGCAGATCGGCGCGAGCAGCAAGGAGATCGGCACCGCGCTGCACGCCGCCTCGCGCACGCGGCGCGCACCCGACGTACCGTTCCTGATCACCGTGCAGCCCAGCGTCGTCGACCCCTCCAGGGCCCCGGACGGCAAGCACGTCTTCTGGGCGTACGGCCACGTCCCGAACGGCTGGGACGGCGACCTCACCGACGCGATCGAACGCCAGCTGGAGCGCTTCGCGCCCGGCTTCCGCGACCGCGTCCTCGCCCGCGCCACGGCGGGCCCGCGCGAACTCGCCGCGCACAACGCCAACTACGTCGGAGGCGACATCGCCTGCGGCGCCGCGAGCGGACTGCAACTGCTGCTGCGGCCCAAACCCTCCCTCTTCCCGTACGCCACCCGGCACCCCGCCGTCTTCCTCTGCTCCTCCGCGACACCGCCCGGCCCCGGCGTGCACGGCATGTCCGGGCACAATGCCGCGAAGGCCGTGTGGAAGACGCTCAGGAGACAGCCATGACCGTCCGGATCACTCTCGTCCAGGGTGACATCACCCAGCAGACCGCCGACGCCATCGTGAACGCCGCGAACTCCTCGCTGCTGGGCGGCGGAGGCGTCGACGGCGCCATCCACCGGCGCGGCGGCCCCGACATCCTCGCCGACTGCCGCCGCCTGCGCGCATCCGACCACGGCAAGGGGCTGCCCACCGGCCGCGCCGTCGCCACCACCGCGGGAAGGCTCGACGCCCGGTACGTGATCCACACCGTCGGCCCCGTCTGGTCCGCCACCGAGGACCGCTCCGAGTCGCTCGTCTCCTGCCACCGCGAGGCCCTGCGGGTCGCCGCCGAGCTGGGCGCGCGTACGGTCGCCTTCCCCGCGATCTCCACCGGCGTCTACCGCTGGCCGCTCGACGACGCGGCCCGAACCGCGGTCCGGGCGGTCCGGGAGGCAGCCGACCCCTCTCTCTTCGACGAGGTGCGGTTCGTGCTCTTCGACAAGGCGGCCCACGACGCGTTCGCCGCGGCGCTCGCGGAGGCGGAGCGGGTGTAGGAGGCACGGCGGCTCCTGGCAGCACGACGTCGATGTCGGATTCTCGCCAGCCACGCGGCGCCGGACCCGCGATCCTGGACGGCATGCACACCGACACAGAGCGCTGTGTACGCGCCGTTCAGTCGAAGGACGCCCGCTTCGACGGCTGGTTCTACACGGCCGTCGTCACCACGCGGATCTACTGCCGTCCCAGCTGCCCGGTCGTGCCGCCCAAGGCCGAGAACATGACGTTCTACCCGAGCGCCGCCGCCTGCCAGCAGGCCGGCTTCCGGGCCTGCAAGCGGTGCCGCCCGGACAGCAGCCCGGGCTCTCCCGAGTGGAACCAGCGGGCCGACCTCGTGGCCCGCGCCATGCGCCTCATCGGTGACGGCGTCGTCGACCGCGACGGCGTCCCCGGCCTCGCGGACCGCCTCGGCTACAGCCCGCGGCAGATCGAACGCCAGCTGCTCGCCGAGCTCGGCGCCGGACCCCTCGCGCTCGCCCGCGCCCAGCGCGCGCAGACCGCCCGGCTGCTCATCGAGACGACCGCGCTGCCCATGGCGGAGATCGCCTTCGCCGCGGGATTCTCCTCGATCCGCACCTTCAACGACACCGTGCGCGAGGTCTTCGCGCTGGCCCCCGGCGAGCTGCGCGCCCGCGCGCCGAAGCAGCCCGGCACCCCGCCCACCGGCGCGGCCGGCGGTGTCCTCTCGCTCCGGCTGCCGTTCCGCGCGCCCCTCAACCCCGACAACCTCTTCGGGCACCTCATCGCCACCGCGGTGCCCGGCGTCGAGGAGTGGCGGGACGGGGCGTACCGCCGCACCCTGAGCCTCCCCCACGGGCACGGCGTCGTCGCCTTCACCCCGCACCCCGACCACATCGGCTGCCGGCTGAGCCTCACCGACCTGCGCGACCTCACCATCGCCATCAGCCGCTGCCGCCGCATGCTCGACCTGGACGCCGACCCGGCCGCAGTCGACGACCGGCTGAGGACCGACCCGCTGCTCGCCCCGCTCGTCGACAAGGCGCCGGGGCGGCGCGTGCCGCGCACCGTCGACGAGGCCGAGTTCGCCGTGCGCGCCGTCCTCGGCCAGCAGGTCTCCACGGCCGCCGCCCGCACCCACGCCGCGCGCCTAGTCACCGCGCACGGCCGGCCCGTCGAGGACCCCGAGGGCGGCCTCACCCACCTCTTCCCCACCCCTCGGGAACTCGCCGCGCTGGACCCCGACTCCCTCGCGCTGCCCCGCAGCCGCCGCTCCACCCTGACGAGCCTGGTACGGCACCTCGCCGACGGCAGCATCGGCCTCGGTGTGGAGAGCGACTGGGACGAGGCCCGCGCGCGGCTCACCGAGCTCCCCGGCTTCGGCCCCTGGACGGTCGAGGTCATCGCGATGCGGGCGCTCGGCGACCCCGACGCGTTCCTCCCCTCCGACCTCGGCATCCGCCGCTCCGCACGGGAGCTGGGCCTGCCGCACACCCCCGCCGCGCTCACCGCGCGCGCCGCCGCCTGGCGACCGTGGCGGGCATACGCGGTCCAGTACCTGTGGGCCACCGACGACCACCCGATCAACTCGATCCCCGAGTAAGGGACTTCACTCATGAAACGTCTGCACACCCTCATCGACAGCCCCTACGGGCCGCTCACGCTCGTCGCCACCGACGGCGTGCTCAGCGGCCTCTACATGACCGAGCAGCGCCACCGCCCGCCCGAGGAGACCTTCGGCGACCGCGACCCGGCGCCGTTCGGCGAGGCGATCAGCCAGCTGGAGGCCTACTTCGCCGGGGAGCTGACGGAGTTCGACGTGCCGCTGCGGCTCGACGGCACGCCGTTCCAGCGCACGGTCTGGCACGAGCTCCTGCAGATTCCCTACGGCGAGACCCGTACGTACGGCGAACTCGCCGCAGCCCTCGGCAAGCCCAACGCCTCACGCGCGGTCGGCCTCGCCAACGGGAAGAACCCGATCAGCGTCCTCGTGCCCTGCCACCGCGTCATCGGCGCCAGTGGCAGCCTGACGGGGTACGGCGGCGGGCTCGACCGCAAGCAGCGGCTGCTGGCCTTCGAGGGCGGGGCGGCGAGGAAGGCCGAGGACGCGCTGTTCTGACAGCCCCGCCCGGTCGCGGGGGCCGGGTCAGCCGACCCGGTGCCCGTTCTCCAGCTCCGCCGGTCCTTCGCCGCGCGCCAGCACGTCCAGCGCGGCGGCGACCCGGCGGCCCAGCTCGTCGGGCAGGTGTTCCGGCAGGTCCTCGACGGCCACGAGGCGCCAGGAGAGCAGCTCCTCCTCCTGCAGCCTGATCGACTTGAGCTGTTCGGTGCCGAGTACGCCACCGTCGTACAGGTACGCGATCAGCGGCGGCCGGGGCCGTACGGGGCCCGGCGGCACCCAGTCGACCACGAGCAGCGGTCCCGGCTCCACGTCGAGCCCGATCTCCTCGAGGGTCTCCCTGCGCGCCCCCTGCCGCGGCGTCTCCCCGTCGTCCGACTCGACGGTCCCGCCGGGCAGCGCCCAGCCCTCGCGGTAGTTGGGCTCGACGAGCAGCACCCGGCCCTCCGCGTCCCGGAAGAGCGTGGCGGCCCCGACGAGGACGCGGGGGAGGCCCGCGATGTACGTGGCGAAGTCCTGAAGGGTCATCCGGGAAGGGTAACCGGGGCGCTTCGTCAGCCCTGGGGGCGCAGGAGGTCCTTCACGAGGCGCCGGGTCGCGACGGTGTCGGGGTGGTCGTGGCCGAGGACGTCGGCGCGAGCGTCGAGGACGCTGCTCGCCACGTCGTGTGCGTCCAGGGTGTTTCCCGCGCCGCTCAGCGCGAGGGCCAGGGCGTGGCCGCTCGCGAGGGTGTCCGGGTGCCGGTCGCCGAGGGCGGTCCGGCGTCCGTCGTGGGTGGCGCGGGCCTGGCGGACGGCCTCGTCGTGGCGGCGCAGGACGATGAGGGCGGCGGTCAGGTTGTGGCGGCACAGCAGGGTGTCGGGGTGCAGCGGGCCCCGGACGCTCTCCCACAGGGGCAGCACGGTGTGGCAGATCGTGTACGCCTCGTCGTGGCGGCCCAGGCGGAAGAGCACGAAGGCCCGCATCTGGTGGGTGAGCAGGGTGTCGACGTGCTCCCTGCCGAGCACGGCGTCGCGGGCCGTCGCGCAGACGGCGAAGGTGCCCAGCGCGTCGTCCAGGCGGTCCAGGGCGAGCTGGAGGTGACCGATCTCGTGCCGGGTGACCAGCAGATGGGGGTGGTTCGGGCCGAGGCGTTCGAGCTGGCGGGTGCCGAGATCCTCCAGCCAGGCGAGCGCCTCCTCGTGATGGCCCCGGACGCCGTGGTCGACGGCGGAACGGAACACGGCGGCGAGCAGGGCCTCGTGGGGCACGCGGCGGGGGAGCGGCAGCAGGAAGGGGACACCGGACCCGGGCGCGCCCGAGTGGTGGAGCACCGGCCCGCCGCGGCGGGTGAGATCGATGCGGAAGTCGAAGTCGACCGGCCCCCGCCGGGGACCCTCGACGAGCAGGAGGTGGATGTCGAGATCCTCGAGCCACGCCATGTCGCCGTGCAGCCCCTGCGCGCCGAGGACCACGATCAGGCTGGTCAGGTCCGGGCGCGGGGCGCCCGCCGCCCGCGCGGCGGCGAGCACCGCCCGACGGTGGGCGCGCTCCGCTTCGAGGGTGTCCTCCAAGGGGTGAATGGCGCCGGTGACGATGTGGGGCAGCGTGCCGCTCGTACCGGAACGCAGGTACTGGTCGGTCGAGTTGAGCAGGTAGAAGCGGACCGCGGACGGCGGGTAGCGGTCGGCCAGGCTGCGCACGATTCCCTCAAGGACGGTGGAGCAGTCCTCGTCGGTGCCCTGGACGACGCCGTGCGGGCCCATCGCGCGGATGTCCAGGACGACATCGGCGCCGTGCTCGTCGCGGCCGACGGGCACGGTCAGCCGGGCCGCACGCCTGTCGCGCGGCGCGGGAGGCCGGGCGTTCGCGTGGCGGAACGCCTCGAAGCGGGAGGCGACGTCGGCGGCGGTCGGCCGCTGGTCGAGCAGGGGTGAGGAGCAGCGCCGGACGAGGTCGGTGAAGGGCGCGGGGACGGCGCCGCCCGCCGCGCTCGTCAGCAGGAGGCCGAGCTTGGAGATGTCGTGCTCGGTTCCGTCCGCGTGCTCCTGCACGCACCACCCCGTGACGCATACGTCGTCCGGCGTGATCAGCACCCTTCTCGGCACCAGATCTCCGTGCACGATCCCGCGCATGTGGGCCCGGGCGAGGGTGTCGGCGATGCGGTGCCCCAGCTCGGCGAACTCCCGTGGATCGGACCAGCGTCGGCCGGCCGCCGTCAGACTTTCGAGGTGCAGGTCCGGGCGGCCGTCCGTCATCCGCAGCTCCGTGGCCAGCCAGTGCGGCGTCGCCCCCGGGTCCATGCCGACCACCCCGGGCGCCCGTCCGCCGGCCAGCAGCCGCAGGGCCTGCGCCTGCCGGGGAAGCGAGGCGCGGCGCACGGAATTCGGCCGGGTGAGCCGGATCGCCGCGACCTCGCCGTCGGCCCGGCGGCCGAGGAACATCCCACTGCTCGACCGCGCGCCGGCATGCCGGGCGAACAGCCGCCAGGGGCCCGCCCACCGGGGGTTGCCCGGCAGCAGCCCCAGCCACTCCGAGCCCGGCGCGTCGATGTACGGCGGAAGCTCCGGCTCGGCGGGCTCCACCGGCACCGGACGCGGCACGCCCACCCCGAGCCGCCGCATCAGCCGTTCGTCCACCCATCCGAACGGCCGCGCCCCGCCACCGGCCCGCGCGGCCCCCTCGGGGTGGGCCAGCCAGGCGGGGAAGTCGGCCGACCGGCCCGCGAGTCGGCCCAGCCGGTCCGTCACCGACCGGCTCGTGCGCAGCAGTTCCCGTACCGGGGCGGCATCCAGGAGGATCTCCCTGGTCTCGGCCGTGACGTCGTAACTGCGGTGCTGCGGCGCGAGTTCGGCGACATCGTCGCAGCGCCGCAGCAGGCCGCTCAGGAACACCTCCGCCAGATGCCCGGTCCGCACGTCCGGGCCGAGCGCCTCCTGTACGAGCCGCATCACCGGTACGGAGACGGGGGCCATCCCGGCGAGATGGGCGGCCAGACGGTACGCCTGCGGGGAGGCCGTGTCCCGGAAGCGCAGGACCCGCTCTCCCGCGGCCAGGTCGGCGAGCGGCTCCGGAGCGATCTCGAAGGGCGCCGACAGGAGCGGCAGGACCGCGCTCGCCCCGGGAGAGGCGACCAGATCCGCCCAGGCGCCGACCGCCGCGGGCTCGGGCGTGAGCACCGGTACCGGCACGCCGTCGTACGCGGCGAGCCCCGGCGGCAGCACCGGATCAGCCACCTCCCAGGTGAGGTTGGGCGCACCGCGCCGCCGGGTGGTGACCTGCCAGCGTTCGGCACGGATGCCCGAACCGTCCCACAGCTCCGGAGGCAGCGTGTGCAGCACGGCCGTCGGCCCGAACCGCCCCCACTGCCGCAGGAGTCCGGGCATCCGGCCGTCCCGCCAGGCCGCGCCGACGCCGTCGCTGAGGACGAGGATCAGTGTGGTGCCGCCGGGATCGGTCACGGTGGCGGGCGGCAGCACGGCGGTGCCGGGGGTGAAGGGGCGCCGGCCGAGCAGCGGCGCGCCGGGCGTACGGGTGTCCAGGCCGTGTACGCGTACGTCACGGAAGGCACCGCTGCGCTCCAGGAGCAGCCGTGTCTCCGTGGCGAGCCGCTGCCACAGGAGCATGGACGCGCCGTCGTCCACCAGCAGCGTCAGGTGCAGCCAGCGCGCGCGGGCGGGGCGCAGCACGGCGTCGGTGAGGCCGCTGTGGGCCGTCGCGTCGGCGGTGGCCGTCTCGTCGAGCTCCCAGCGGCTGTGGTCGCCCACGGTCTGCTTCAACGGGCGCAGCGCTCGGCCCAGTTGGAGCTGGCGGGAGCCGAGGGCGCGGGTGCCGGGCGCTCGGACGGTGCGGGCGGGCGCGGTGCGGGGGCGCGGGGCGCGGTCGGGGGCGGTACCGCCGTACAGGCCGCCATACTGATCGCTCACGGGCTTGTGGATGCGGACGGTCCTGGTCGAGAGCAACGCCGTGGTCTCGTCGTCGGGATCGATGTCCAGGAGCGGTCGCTCGGCGGGGCGGGACCGCGCCGACGGCAGGGACCGGGCGTCGGCCTCGCCCTGACGGGGTGGGCCGGGCTGTGCGGGCCGCGGCTCCGCCCGGGGGCCGACGGCCGGTGGCAGCCACCCGTCGCCGTACGCCTGACGGGCGGGCGTGATGGTCCCCGACGCACGCGCCAGCGACGTCGACGCGCCCTTGGGCAGCCGCTCCGCCAGCCACAGCGCGTCGAGCAGCTCCTCCTGCGCGAGCTGTACGCCGCTGCCCGCCAACGCCTCCAGAGCCCGGCGCAGTTGCTGCGCCCGTGCCCGAGCGGCGGACGCCTTGAGCACACGTCCGAAGAGGTCGGCGGGGTCGTCGCGCACTCCTAGACCGTCCCGCCCAGCCGGTGCAGCACCGCGTCGAGCAGGGCGCCGGGCGGCAGGTCGAGGCCCCCCTTGCGCAGGAACACGGCGTTCAGGAGCTGGTCCGTGGCCAGCTCGCCGGGGGCACGGCGGCCCAGGAAGGTGCGCAGGAGGTCGTCGACGCCGTCCAGCGCCGCGTCGCCGAGGTGCGCCTCGACGATGTCCCGCAGCCGCTGCTCGTCCGGCTCCGCGAGATCCAGGCGTACGCAACGGCGCAGGAACGCGGGCGGGAACTCGCGTTCGCCGTTGCTGGTGATGACCACCACGGGGAACTCGGAACAGCGCACCCGCCCCCGCGTCACCCGTGCCCGCACCCGCGGGTCCATGGTGAGGACGTCGACGTCCGACTGGTCCTCGGGCAGCCGGGCCAGCTCGGGGATCTCGAACTCGCCCTCCTCGAACACGGTCAGGAGGTCGTTCGGCAGGTCGACGTCTCCCTTGTCGAGTTCGTCGACGAGCAGGACGCGCGGGCGCTCGCCCGGGACCAGGGCGGTACCGAGCGGTCCGAGCCGGACGTACGAGCCGATGTCGGGCCCCTCGGTCGGCTCGGGCGCGTCTCCCGAGGCGTCCGCGCGGCTCAGGTTGGACTCCCGCAGGCGGCCGATCGCGTCATAGCCGTAGAGGGCGTCGCGCAGGGTGGAGCGGCTGTTGACCGGCCAGGTCAGCACGCGGCCCAGCGTCAGCTCGTGCGCGACGGCGTGCGCGAGGGACGACTTGCCGGTCCCGGGATGACCGGTGACCAGGAGCGGGCGGCGCAGCATCAGCGCGGCGTTGACCACCTCCGTCTCGTCGGGGCCGATGAGGTAGGGCCGCGGCTTTGGCGCGCCGTCCGCCGGGGTGAAGCGGCGCCACGGCGGGGCCTCGGGGAAGTCGACGTGCCGGGCGTCGCCGTCACCGCGGAAGAGCCGCCAGTCGCCTTGCCGGTCTGCGGTCATGAACTGCGTACTCCTTCGTCGGAAAGCGGGCGCGGCGTGTCGGGGTCCGTGAGTGTCGGCTCGTGGTCGCCAACCGTGCCGTCCTGTCGGGCCGAGTCCTCCCATACGAGGGAGGGGCGGGCCAGGAGCCCGGTGGGGTCGGGCAGCGCGGACGCCCTGAACCGGTGGACACGGAAGGGGAGTTCGTACAGCTGCCCGGTGGGGGCCAGGGGATCGAGACGGTCGGCGTGGTCGTGTCCCTCGGCCTCGCGGTCCCAGAGCACGACGGGGACGCCGAGGGCCAGACAGAGGTCGAGGAGCTGGGCGCGGAGCGTGGGCGGGCCGTGCAGGACGACGTGGTTGGCGTCGCGGTGGGTGGAGCTGAGGAGCGCCGCGACCTGCCGCCCGTCGGCGCAGCTCGGGTCGATGACCAGGGGCCTGCCGTGCCCGTCGCCCCAGCGGCGGCGGTGCTCCGGGTCGCGCCGCGGCACCCGGCGGCTCATCTCCGGGCAGCGCAGGGTGAGCGGGAAGGAGGCGCCGAGCGGGAGGCTCGGCACGAATTCGTTGGGGCTGCCCGCGTCCCACTCGTCGACGGGCAGATGGAGCCCGGCGCGGTCGACCTCGACGGCCACGGCGGGCTGCCCGTCACCGGAGCGCTCGGCACCCTCACGGATCAGCGCGCCGACCTGCTCCGGCGTGAGCGGCGCGTCCCCTGCACCGGTCTCCAGGCGACGCACCGTGCCGCCCTCGTGCTCCTGCCACAGCCTGCACCGGTACCGCTCGGCCGGCTCGGTGCCCTCCCCCTCGGGCGAGACCCTGGTGAGCCGGGCGAGCAGCCGCGTCACCTGGGGCGTCCGCGCGCCCGCCCAGCGCGCGGCGTCGGCCCTGCGCTGATCGCGGGCCGCGGGGTGCACGCCGAGCCGGGCACAGACCCGTTCGCTCCAGCGGCCGAGCGCTTCCCCTACGGGACCGCCCGCCGCCGCGGCGACGAACTCGACCAGGTGCACGAGCGCGGGCACCCGCGGCGTGCCCGCCGGCACACAGCCGCCGTCCTGGTACTCCTCCAGGTCCGCGATGACCTGCCCCAGCGCCGTCACGGACAGCCGTGCGGTGCACAGGGCCGCGGGCAGTGGGGTGTAGCGCAGCGCCTCCTGGGCGGCGCGGGCGGGCAGCGTCGGATCGGCCACGACGACGCGTGTCAGGTGCTCCTCCAGGAAGGCGTACTCGCCACGGGAGAGCAGCCCCGCCGCCTCGATGGCCCGTCCGGTGCCGAGCAGGGTGGTCAGGCGCTCGGGGCGTGCGCCGTAGGGCCCGGCGGTGAGCAGGGATTCGCTGAGCGTCGGCAGGGCGCGGTGCCGGGTCAGCAGGACGGCGGTCAACTCCTCGGCGCGCGGCGCCGAACCGTCCGTGGGCACGGCGAGGCCGAGCTCGGTCGCGAGCCGCCGGGCGTGCTCGGCGCGCACCGCGGGGTCGGGCAGCAGGGAACGCAGCAGCTCGCTGAGTTCGGCACGCAGCGGTTCGCCCGACGGGTCGCCCAGCGGGTCGTCCTGCGGGGCGGCGCGCAGCGTACGGCAGTCGTCCACGACCGCGGCCGCCCCCGCCGCGTACAGCTGCTCGCGCACGGCCTGCCAGGACAGCGCCCAGGTGCGCCGCAGGGTCCGGCCGGGTTGCGCGGGGGCGTCCGGCTGCCCGAGCTGTCCGACGACGAGCCCGGCAGCGCTGTCCCCCGCATCGGTCCAGAGCGGCCCGCCGCTGAATCCGGGCCCGATCGCGGCCCCCGACAGCGGCCCGTCCAGATAGCCCACGTCGCCGTCGAGCAGCTTGAGCACGGTGTCCGCGAACGTGATCGGTTCCCCGCAGCCGTGCCAGGCCCGCAGCGACTGGCCCTCCGCCATCTCCGTCCAGACGACCGGCTCGGCGCCCGCGGGCGCGGGCTCGGCGAGCATCAGCACGCACAGGTCGCCCTCCCAGGCCGCGGAGGAGCGCCGGGGCGGCACCCACACCTCGATCTGCGCCTTGATCCGCACCGTACGCCGGTCGAACCCCACCTGGAGCACCTCGTCCGCGGGCCTCGTCCCGCTCAGCGGCGGCCGCCCCAGGGCTTCGTTGACCACGTGCGCGCAGGTCAGGGCGCGGCCGGGGGAGAGCAGCGCGGCCGCGCCGACGGCCGCGTCGCCGTGCCGCCCCAGCACCGCGACCACCGGCGGCGGCCCCTGCGCCGCCTTGAACCAGCCCACGGCTAGGTCCCGGAGCCCGGATTCTCCGTACGCCGCCACGTCGCCGACACCGTCATGGTGGCCGCCCCCTTCAGGCCGACGATGCCGAGCTTCAGGTCCTTGCCCACCTCGATGCCGAACTCGACCGTGAACTCCTCGGGCGGCTCCTGGGCCCGGGACACCGAGGCGTGCACCTCGTCCAGGAGCGGGCCGAGCGGGCTCAGCGTCGCCCGCAGCGCCCCGGCGGCGAGGGCCACGCCCCGGCCGCCGCCGGTGGAGACGGGGGCGGGCACGCCGAACTCGTCGGGCAGGCCGCCGGGTTCGGCCGGCTGCCCCACGTCGGCGAGCTCGACGCGCAGCGCGGCCCCGGCCAGATCGAGTTCCAGGTACTCAGGCATGGGGTCATTGTGGGGCCACTGCGGCGGCGCGCGCCGTGAGTTCGCTGATCCGCGCTCCGCCGAAGCCGGACAGCGCCCCGCCGAAACCGGACACCGCGCCGCTCGGCTCGGGCGACCACCGGCGAGCGCCGTCCCGCGGCCGACCACCGGCGAGTGCCATCCGGCGGCCGACGGTGATCGATCATTTACCCGCTCTGGCACCCCGCTATAGAGCGCCATAGGGGGATTTTCCACCGGGACGCGCTGTCTCGCGCGCCGGTCGGCCATGGGCAGCGGCCCCTCTCTGCGGTTATGGTCGCAGCGGCGCGACTGCCTTGACGCGAGCAAGGCCCGGAAAGCAAGGGGAATGCAAGGTGGCGGACGCTGCAGGAACGACGGGACACGAGCAGCAGGCGCAGGCCGGGCGCGACCGCGCGAGGCGCGGGGAGGCGCAGCGTGTTCTCGTCGCCGCGGACAAGTTCAAGGGCTCGCTCACGGCCGTACAGGTCGCGGAGCGGGTGACGGCCGGGCTCCACCGCGTCGCCCCCGGCACGGTGGTCGAGGCGCTGCCGGTCGCCGACGGCGGCGACGGCACGGTCGCCGCGGCCGTCGCGGGCGGCTTCGAGCGCCGCGAGGTGCGCGTCACGGGACCGCTCGGCAACGAGGTGACGGCGGCGTACGCGCTCAAGGACGGCACCGCCGTGGTGGAGATGGCCGAGGCCTCGGGCCTCCAGCTGCTCCCCGATGGCGTCTTCGCGCCGCTCACGTCGACGACGTACGGCTCCGGAGAGCTGATCCGCGCTGCGCTCGACGCCGGCGCCCGCACCATCGTCTTCGGTGTCGGCGGCAGCGCGACGACCGACGGCGGCGCGGGCATGCTGGCCGCGCTCGGCGCCCGCTTCCTGGACGCGGACGGCGAGCCCGTCGGACCGGGCGGCGGCCCGCTGAAGGACCTGGCCGCCGCCGACCTGTCGGGCCTCGATCCGCGTCTGAAGGACGTCGAGATCGTGCTGGCCAGCGACGTGGACAACCCGCTGACCGGGCCGAAGGGCGCGCCCGCGGTGTACGGGCCGCAGAAGGGCGCCGACCCGCAGGACGTCGCCGCGCTGGACACCGCGCTCGCCCACTTCGCCACGGTCCTGGAGAAGTCCATCGGCCCCAAGGCCGCCGAGTACGCGCAGTCGCCGGGCGCCGGCGCCGCGGGCGGCATCGGGTACGGAGCGCTGGTCGGGCTCGGCGCGGGCTTCCGGCCCGGCATCGAGGTCATGCTCGACGTGCTCGGCTTCGCGCCCGCTCTGCAGCGGGCCACGCTCGTCATCACCGGCGAGGGCTCCCTCGACGAGCAGACCCTGCACGGCAAGGCCCCCGCGGGGGTGGCCGCCGCCGCGCGGGCCGCCGGGGTGGAGGTCATCGCCGTCTGCGGCCGCCTCGCGCTGGCCCCGGAGGTGCTCGGCAAGGCGGGCATCCGGCGCGCGTACGCCCTGACCGACGTCGAGCCGGACGTGGCGCGGTGCATCGCCGAGGCAGGGCCGATCCTGGAGACCGTCGCGGAGGGCATCGCCCGCGACTTCCTCACCTGATCCGGCCGGTCGACACCCGCGTCCCCGGCACAGACACCGCCCGTGTCGAACCGGGGACGTGATCGTTTCTTCATTACGTGAAGAGGAGACGATCTTGACCGGGTGGGCGCAGCTCAGCGGCGGTCTTGGCATCGTCGCGTCCCTGTGCCCGATGGGCGGCCTGACCGTGGACGCGCAGGTCGAGGCGGTCGGCGTGGCCCTGTCGGAGCGGCTGGAGATCTGCCGGGAGGATCTGCCGGACGCCCCGGACGCCCCGGACGCCCCGGACGCCCCGGACGCCCCGGACGACGCCGTGCCGGAGCCGCGGGACGGGCCCCGCCTCGCCGTCGCCGTACAAGTCGCCGTACAAGTCGCCGTACAAGCGGAGGCCGGGCTGCCGCATCCCCCGCCGCACCCCGAGCCCCCGCCGCACTCCGGGCCCCCGCCTCGCCCCGAGCCCCCGCCGAGCCCCGAGTCCCCGCCGCACCCCGAGTCCCCGCCGCACCCCGAGCCACCGGCACACGCCGAGCCACCCGCACACGCCGCGCCGGCTCCGGAACTCCCGCCCCCACGCGCCACCCGCCCGGCGAAGCGCCCGCCGCGAGCCGCACCCCGCGTCCGGGAGCTCCTCATCCCCGTACGCCTGGAAGCCTCGCCGCGCCCCGCGCCGCCCACCCCACCGTCCCCGCCCGCCCCACCGTCCCCGCCGCCCTCCCCGTCCTTCGCCGCGCCGGGCTACCGCGCCGCCGAAGGGCGCGAACGCGCGGGCGGGCGGTCCATGGTCACCACCACGATGGTCGTCACCACCCCCGCCGTCCTCGCCGCCGCGCTGCTGCGCCCCCGCTCGCGCTCCGCCGCGTCCGGGGCGTCCGGCGCCCTTTCCCGCCCCAACCCGCCCTCAGGAGGCCCCTCGTGACGGAATGGTTCGTACTCGGCCTGGCCATGGTGCTGGCCTGCGCGGTCGTGCTGACCGTCACCGTGGTCAGACACCGCCGCGTGCCCGAGGACGACGACACCAGCGAGACGCCCGACGTCCTCGAGTACATGGTGATGATGGTCGGCGTCGTGTACGCGATCGTCCTCGGCCTCGCCATCGCCGGTGTCTGGGAGGCCCGCGGCGCCGCCCAGGACGGCACCCGCGACGAGGCGCAGGCCCTGCACGAGATCAGCAGGCGCGTGCAGGTCTACCCGGCGGACGCGCGGGAGCGCATCGAGCGGGACGTGCGGCGCTACAGCGAGCACGTGACCACCGTCGAGTGGCCGCGCATGATCGAGGAGCACGAACTCACCGACCGGGGCGGCGAACTCCTCGACACCTTGCGCAGGGACATCGCCCGGCGGCCGCCCGCGAGCGAGCTGGAGGCGCAGACCTACCAGCCGCTGCTCGACCAGGTGGCCGCCGCCGACGAGGCGCGCAGGACCCGCGCCGACAACGCGGAGGAGACGCTCCCAGGAGTGGTCTGGTTCGGCCTGGTCGCCGGGGCGTTCGTCACGGTCGGACTGATCTTCATGCTGCAGATCAGACGCTCGTCGAGAGAGCTGCTGCTGGCCGGGACCTTCAGCGCCCTGATCGCCTTCCTGCTGTTCCTTGTGTGGAATTTCGACGCGCCCTTCGGCAGGTCGGCGACGGAGACGACGACCGCCTTCCAGGACCTGATCAGCGCCTGAGGCCGGACGCCCCGGCTGCCCCAGGGGGGACGGCCGGCTCGGGTTCACGCCGGCCGGGCGCCCTGGGACAGCCGGTGCGCCTCCACCGCGAGCGCCACCTCCACCAGGTCGCGCGGGCGCGCCAGGGAGCGCGAGGTCAGCTGTTCCAGGCGGCGCAGGCGGTTGAACACCGTGTTGCGGTGGCAGTAGAGCCGCCCGGCCGCCCGGCCCGCAGAACCCTCGCAGGCCAGCCACGCGTCGAGCGTCTCCAACAGCACCGCCCGGTCCGCCGGTTCGAGGGCGAGGACCTCGCCGAGCACATCCGTCACCAGGCGTCCCGCGAGCTCCGGCTGGCTCACCACCAGGGCCGTCGGCATCCGCCGGTCCAGCCGCACGATGCCCGTCGCGCCCGGCGGGCAGGTGCGCAGCGCCAGCTCCGCGAGCCGCCGGGCCTGGCCGAGCTCCGCGAGACCGCCGACCACGGGACTGATCCCGCCGGGCCCCGGACAGCGCCCGTCGAGCAGCCGGGCGAGCCCGTCCAGGCCGCCCGCCTCGCCGTCCTCGGCCGCGCCGAGCGCCACCACGCCGACCTCGCAGTCCGTCCGCATCCGCCAGATGAAGCGGAACCCCACCCGCTGGATCTGCCGGTGGAACGCCTCGCGCCCGTCGCGCCGCTCCACGCGGAGCACCACCACGGCGTACGGGCCGTGCTCGGGCAGGTCGAGTCCGGCCGCCGCGCGCGCCGCGAGGCCCGGCGCCGAACGGCCCTCCAGAAGCGCGTCGAGCAGCGCCTGCAACTGCTCGTCGGTGCGGCGGCGCAGCTCCAACTCCGTTGCCCGGTAAGCGTCGGACGCCACCGCGGCCTGCGCGTCCACCGCCGACCACACCATCGTCGCCGAGCGCATCAGGACCGCGAGCTTCTCCGGTTCCTTGCCCGCCGTCCCCTCCAGCAGTGAATCCCACACCAGATAGCCCGCGTTGCGGTACGAGTGCACCAACAGGTCGAGCGGCAGGCCCTGTTGGGCCCGGCGCCGGCCCGCCTCCTCCGCGTACTCCAGGTCCCGGCGCGGCGAGGCCCGCGGCGCCGAGATCGCCTCGATGCCGATCCGCATGGCCTCCTCGGCCTCCCGCCACTGCGCGTCGTACGGCAGCACGCGCCCGTACACCGGCGAGTGCTCGCCGAGCTGCCGCAGATGCTCGTCGACCAGCTCGGGCAGGCGCGGCAGGAGAGCCGTACACGCCTCCTTGAGGAGTTTCCAGTCGTGTCCGGTGCGAGGCCTGCGTCCGCTCTTGGTTCCGGTCATCGTCGCCCCCGTCGCCGCGTTCAAAGACGTCGTCGTCCGGAGGATGCCACTCGTCGGGCCCCTCCGGCAGGCCCCTGACACGCGGTGTTGTGCGCGTGCACAACCGGGGGTCGCCGCCACTGGTCCCCCGCAGCGTTTCGCCCGCTGCCCGTGGACGGGCCGGTCCCGCGGTGCTGGGGTGAGCGCCACGCGACGGCGGACGGCCGTACGGGACGAGAGGGCGATACGTGGCTGGATCCGATGTGAAGGGCGCCGGGAAGACCGGGCCCGGTGCCCGCGGCGGGGGGCTCGTCGTGCGGGACGTATCGGTGGGCTACGGCCCCGTGCGGGCCCTGCGCCGAGTCTCCCTCGACCTGCCCGAGGGCGCCGTCGTCGCCGTGCTCGGCGGCAACGGCGCGGGCAAGTCGACGCTGCTGCGCGCGATCTCGCGCACCCTCTCCTTCCAGGGCGGGACGCTGACCTCGGGCGACATCCACTTCGACGGGCGGCGCGTCGACGGCCTCGCGCCGGACCGGGTGGTGGCCGCCGGGATCTCCCAAGTGCCCCAGGGCAGGCAGGTGTTCGCCAGGATGAGCGTCGCCGACAACCTGCGGGCAGGGGCGCTCGGCTCCGCCGGATCGCGCGCCGCCAAGACGGACGCCCTGCGGCGCGTCCACGACCTCTTCCCCGTCCTCGCCGACCGCGGCGCCCAGCGCGCCGGGCTGCTCTCCGGCGGCGAGCAGCAGATGCTCGCGGTGGGCAGGGCGCTGATGGCCTCCCCGCGCCTGCTCCTCCTGGACGAACCGTCCCTGGGGCTCGCCCCGTTGATGGCCGCCCGCATCGCCGACACCATCCAGGAGATCAACGCGCAGGGCACCTCGGTGCTCCTCGTCGAGCAGAACGCGGCCCTCGCGCTGCGGCTCGCCTCCACCGCGTACGTCCTCGACGTCGGCGAGGTCGCCCTCGCGGGCCCCGCCGACGAGCTCGCCGCCTCCGACGAGGTGCGCCGCCGCTATCTGGGCGTGGTCGACGAGGACGCGGCGGCCGACGCCACCCGCGGTCTCGGCGCGCTGCCGACGCTGCCGCGCTGGGAGGCCGAACGGTGACCGGAA
The DNA here is from genome assembly GCF_040683555.1 of Streptomyces sp. NPDC093510. Taxonomy (NCBI): domain Bacteria; kingdom Bacillati; phylum Actinomycetota; class Actinomycetes; order Kitasatosporales; family Streptomycetaceae; genus Streptomyces; species Streptomyces sp. NPDC093510. The sequence continues at coordinate 27,683 of NZ_JBFBEE010000010.1, read as the reverse complement.
CGACCGTACCGCCCCTCGAAGTGCGGGACCTGACGGTCCGCTTCGCCGGGCTCACCGCCCTCGACGCCGTCAGCTTCACCGTCCGCCCCGGCACCGTGCACGCCGTCATCGGACCCAACGGCGCGGGCAAGTCGACCTGCTTCAACGTCCTGTCCGGCGTCTACCGCGCGAGCGGCGGCAGCGTCCGCTTCGGAGAGCACGAGCTCACCGGCATGCGCCCGCACCAGATCGCGGGGCTCGGCGTCGCCCGCATCTTCCAGAACCTCGCCCTGCCGCCGCGCGCCACCGTCGCCGACAGCCTGCTGCTCGGCCGGCACCGCCTGACCCGCACCGGCTTCGTCGCCGCCGGGCTCCGGCTGCCCTCGGCCGCCCGCGAGGAACGACGCCACCGCGAACGCGTCCGCGAGATCGCCGCGTTCGTCGGCCTGGAACACCAACTCGACCTGCCCGCGGGCGCCCTGCCCTACGGACAGCAGAAACTCGCCGAGCTGGCCCGCGCCCTGTGCATGGAACCGCGCCTGCTGCTCCTCGACGAGCCCGTCGCCGGCATGACCGCCGACGAACGGCGCCGCACCGCGGCCGTCATCGCGGGCGTCCGCGACAGCCTCGGCATCTCGATCGTCCTGGTGGAACACGACATGGGGGTGGTGATGCGGCTCGCGGACGCGGTGACCGTACTCGACTTCGGGCGCCGGATCGCCGACGGCGCCCCCGGCGACGTACAGAACGATCCGGCGGTCGTACGCGCCTACCTGGGCGAGGGCGACCGGACCGGCGAAGGGAAGACGCGACCGTGACCACCTTCACCGAACTCCTGCTCAACGGCGTCTCGATGGGCTCCGTCTACGCCCTCATCGCCCTCGGCTTCGTCGTCATCTTCCGCGCCACCGAGGTGGTGAACTTCGCGCACGCCTCGCTGCTCCTCGCGGGCGGCTACATCACCGCATCCCTCCACGACGACCTCGGCTTCTGGCCGGCGCTGCTCGTCGGCATCGCGGGCGCGGCGGTCGTCGGGGCGGGCGTCGAGTTCCTCGTCATGCGCCGCTACCGAGGCTCCGACCACAGTGTCCTCGCCATCGTCACCATCGGCGTCGACATCCTGCTCACCACGGAACTCACGCGCCGCCTCGGCACGGACGTCCTGCCGCTCGGCGACCCGTGGGGCGACGACGTGCTGACCGTCGGTCCGGTCTCCCTCGCGCACACCCGCATCGCGGCGTTCGTCGCGGCCGCGCTGCTCATCACCGTCTTCCTCCTCGCCTTCCGCTACACCTCGTGGGGCGTGGCGATGCGCGCCGCCGCCGAGAGCCCGGAGACCGCCGCGCTGATGGGCGTGCGGCTCGGCAGGGTCTCGCTCGGCGCGTGGGCGGTGGCGGGCGCGCTCGCCGCCGTCGCCGCGCTGTTCCTCACCGTGTTCCCGACGCCGGGCCTCGAACGCGCCACGTCCCTCGCCGCGCTGAAGGCGTTCCCCGCCGCGATCCTCGGCGGCCTCGACTCCACCACCGGAGCCCTGGTCGGCGGCCTCGTCGTGGGCGTCACGGAGTCCCTCGCCACCGGCTACCAGAGCGAGCTCAGCTTCCTCGGCCGCGGCCTCGGCGACCTCGCCCCCTATCTCGTCATGACCGCCATCCTGCTGATGCGACCCGCCGGGCTGTTCGGCACGAAGGAGCTCGCCCGTGTCTGAGGTCACCGAGGCGGCCGCCCGCCCGGCCCCCTCCGCCCCCGCCGTCGCCCGTACGCGGCTCGGCCGCCCCCGCACCTACGTGTGGGCCGCCGCCGCGGTCCTCCTGCTCGCCGTGCCGTTCTACCTGGACCGTTTCTGGCTCCAGGCGGGCCTCTTCGCGATGGCCGCCGCCATCGGCGCGATCGGCCTCAACCTCCTCACCGGCGCGACGGGCCAGCTCTCCATGGGCCACGCCTTCTTCCTCGCCATCGGGGCGTACGGCTACTGCGTCCTCGCCGGCGAAGGAGGCGAAGGACTGACGGGGCTCGGCCTGCCCACCTGGCTCGCCGCGACCCTCGCGGTGGCCGTCGCCGGGCTCGCGGGCGGCCTCTTCAGCCCCATCGCGGGCCGCCTCAGCGGCGCCTACCTCGGCATCGCGACCCTCGCCCTGATCTTCATCGGGCAGCACGTGCTCTTCAACGCCCACGACCTGACGGGCGGCTCCAACGGACGTGACGTGCCGCCCCTGAACCTCTTCGGCATCACCTTCGACGAGCGCGAGGCCGTGATCGCGGCCGTGCCGTTCGGCTCGGCGGAGAAGCTCTGGTACGTCGGACTCGTGCTGCTCCTCGGCTGCGGCCTCTTCGCCCGCGGCGTGCTGCGCGGCCGCCCGGGACGCGCCATGAACGCCATCCGCGACCACCGCGTCGCCGCGGGCGTGATCGGTGTCCCGGTCGCCCGCTACCGCGCCGGGGTCTTCGTCCTGTCGTCGATGTACGCGGGCCTCGCCGGAGTGCTGCTCGCCCTCGTCTTCCAGCGGACCGTGCCCGACTACTTCGGCATGACGCTCTCCCTGGAGTACCTCGCGATGATCGTCATCGGGGGCCTCGGCTCGGTCGCGGGCGCGGTGGCCGGCGCCGCCCTCGTCTCGCTGCTGCCCCAGCTGCTCACGCGCTACAGCGACGCGCTGCCCCTCGTCTCGGCACCCGGCACCGGCGGGATCTCACCGGGCGAGGCGTCCCGGTACCTGTACGGCGCCGCCGTCGTGGCGGTGGTGCTCTTCCTGCCCGGCGGCCTGGCGAGGATCGCCGCCCGGCGCAGCAAGCCAAGACCAGGCACTCCAGGGGAGGAAGCATGAAGACACCCAAGGCACCAAAGACACTGACCAGGGCCACAGCGGCCGCCACAGCGGTCGCCGCGCTGCTCGCGCTGACCGCGTGCAGTTCAAAGGCGAAGGACGACGGAGAGAGCGACGAGAGCGCGGGAGGGGTGAAGGCCGGCGACGGCGTGACGAGCGAGACCATCACTCTCGGCGTGCTCACCGACATGACCGGCGTCTACGCCACCCTCGGCAAGAGCGTCACCCAGGCCCAGCAGCTCTACGTCGACCAGGCCAACGATGACGGCGGCATCTGCGGCCGCAAGCTGAAGCTGACCGTCCGCGACCACGGCTACGACCCGCAGAAGGCCGTCGCCGCCTACACCGAGCTGGAGCCGAAGGTGCTCGGCTTCGCCCAGTTCATCGGCTCCCCGTTCGTCGCCGCCGTCAAGCAGCGCATCGACGGCAACAAGGGTCTTGTCCTGCCGCAGGCGTGGTCGGCGAACCTGCTGGGCAGCCCGTACGTGCGCGTGATCGGCTCCACGTACGACCTGGAGACGATCAACGCCATCGACTTCCTGATGAAGGAGAAGGGCCTGAAGAAGGGCGACAAGCTCGGCCACGTCTACTTCGAGGGCGACTACGGAGAGAGCGCCCTCAAGGGCTCGAAGCACATGGCCGAGGAGGCGGGCCTCACCGTCGTCGAGCAGAAGATCAAGCCGACCGACAACGACATGACCGCCCAGGTCTCCGCCCTGAAGAAGGCGGGCGTCAAGGGCGTCGTCGTCAGCGCGGGACCCCGTCAGGCCGCTTCCCTGGTCGGCGTCGCGGCGGCGGGCCGCTTCGACGTCCCCGTCATCGGCAACAACTCGGCGTTCGCCCCGCAGCTCCTCGCCACCCAGTCGGGCCCGGCCCTCATGAAGAACTACTACGTGGCCTCGCCCACGCTGCCCATCGGCGCGGACACGACGGCGGCGAAGAAGCTCGTCGCCGACTACAAGAAGGCCCACCCCAAGGACTCCCTCGACAACGGAGTCGTGGCGGGCTGGACGGCCGCGTCCGTTTTCGGCGAGGCCCTGAAGAAGGCATGCGCGGAGAAGGACCTCACGCGCGAGGGCGTCGACAAGGCCCTCCTCACGATGGACGACTTCGACTCCGGCTTCGGCGTCCCCCAGGACTTCACCGACCCGAAGGCACCCTCCTCCAAGGAGAGCGTGATCCTCCAGCCGGACAAGAAGGCGACGGGCGGCATGAAGGTGGTCCGGCAGCCGAGCGCGGCGGAGGCAGCGAAGGGTTACACCGCGGAGAACTGAGGCACGCAAAGGGGGCCTGAACCATTCGGTTCAGGCCCCCTGGGCTACGTTCAAGCGCCGCTACGGCAACTGCGCGGCCCGCGCCTCACGCCGGTTGCCCCGGAAGTTGTTCACCCGCCGCGCCGTGGCGAAGAGGGGAATCACCGCCCCGAGGACGAGCTGCAGAGCGCACCCGGTCTGGAGGAGCAGCTGGCCGCCGGGCGCGTCGAACGCCCAGGCCGCGAGCAGCCCCATCGCCGCGACGATCCACGAGAGCATGGCCACCGCGAGGGGGCCCCGCGGCTTCGGGTACTCGACCCGGCTGACCATGAGCCAGGCCGTGCCGATGATCGCGAGGAGCGTCGCCACGAAGGGCAGCTCCAGGAGCACGATCGAGACGACCGTCAGCGCCCCGAAGGGCGACGGCATGCCCTGGAAGGTGCCGTCCTTCACGGTCACGCAACTGAACCGCGCAAGCCGCAGCACCACCGCCAACAGCACGACGATCGCGCCGACCGCCGCCACCCGCTGGTGCGCGTCGTCGGCGACCATGCCGTAGACGAGGACGAAGTACGCCGGCGCCAGACCGAAGCTGATCAGGTCCGACAGGTTGTCCAGCTCCGCGCCCATCGGCGAGGACCGCAGCTTGCGCGCCACGAGCCCGTCGAAGAGGTCGAAGACGGCGGCGCAGAGCATCAGGATCACGGCGGTCGCGGCGGAGTGCCGCGCCATGCCGCTCTCGGTGCTGCCCTGCACGTACGGGATGAGGATGCCCGTGGTGGTGAAGTACACCGCCATGAACCCGCACGTGGCGTTGCCGAGCGTGAGGGTGTCCGCTATCGACAGACGCAGTGAGAGAGGCATCTCTTCGTCTGCCTCGTCCTGCACCGCCTCGGGCACCCAGCCCGCTTGTGTTTCAGGATCAACCACGGTCAATGCGAGTCACCCCAGCCACGGTCTTCTGACCGACCTCGACGTCCACCTCGACACCCTCGGGGAGGTAGATGTCGACGCGCGAGCCGAAACGGATCAGACCGATCCGCTCGCCCTGCTCCACCTTCGACCCCTGCGGCACGTACGGCACGATGCGCCGGGCGACCGCGCCCGCGATCTGGATCATCTCGATGTCGCCGAGCTCGGTGTCGAAGTGCCAGACAACGCGCTCGTTGTTCTCGCTCTCCTTGTTGAACGCCGGGACGAACCCGCCGGGGATGTGCTCCACGGACGTCACCGTGCCCGCGAGGGGGGCACGGTTGACGTGGACGTTCAGGGGGCTCATGAAGATGGCGACGCGGGTACGCCCGTCCTTCCACGGCATGATGCTCTGCACCACACCGTCGGCGGGGGAGATGACCCGGCCCTGAGCGATCTCACGCTCGGGGTCGCGGAAGAACCACAGCATGCCCGCCGCGAGAGCGGTGGCGGGTACGGCGACGGCCGCGGCGGCCTTGGAACGGCGCGCGCGGGCGAGGCTCAGTGCCGCGGTGGCGACGGTCGGCAGGAGCCACGGCGATGCTCCGCGAGCAAGGCGTCCCTGGAGAATGCCGTCGCGTGGTGCAGAGGTTTGGCTGTGGGGCATGGATGACCTTCGTAGCGGATGATGCCGCGCATGAACGGGGGACGGCGGCTTTTTCCGGATGCTATCGGTTGCGAGCCACAACTGGGCAAGCCAGGAAGCCGAGTCGGCGGCCGAAGAGTGTTGACAGGGTGTGATCTTCTTCTCGGCGAAAGTGGCCCAAACCGGGCATCTAGCCCTGGAATCGATACTCTTCGAGTAGTCGTCGGCCAATGATCATTTTCTGGATCTCGGCGGTACCTTCACCGATCAGCAGCATCGGAGCCTCCCGGTAGAGACGCTCGATCTCGTACTCCTTCGAGAAGCCGTAGCCGCCGTGAATCCGGAACGCATCCTCCACGACTTCCTTGCAGTACTCGGAGGCGAGGTACTTCGCCATCCCTGCTTCGAGGTCGTTTCGTTCCCCTGAATCCTTTTTGCGCGCTGCATTCACCATCATCGCATGGGCGGCCTCGACCTTGGTAGCCATCTCGGCCAGCTTGAACTGAATCGCCTGGTGCTGGGCGATGGCCTTGCCGAAAGTGTGACGTTGCTGGGCATACGAGACGCCGAGCTCGAATGCACGCTGAGCGACGCCACAGCCACGTGCCGCGACATTGACGCGGCCGACCTCGACTCCGTCCATCATTTGGTAAAACCCTCGGCCGGTGACCCCGCCGAGCACGCGATTGGCCGGAATTCGCAGTCCGTCCATGATGAGTTCGGTCGTGTCGACGCCCTTGTAACCCATCTTGTCGATCTTGCCGGGGATGGCGAGCCCGGGACGGACCTCTCCGAAGCCCGGCTCCTTCTCGACGAGGAACGTCGTCATCGACTTGTGCGGAGCCGTGCCTTCAGGGTGTCCTTCGTCACTTCGGCACAGAACGGCCACCAGAGTCGATGTTCCGCCGTTGGTCAGCCACATCTTCTGACCGTTGAGAACGTACTCGTCGCCGTCCCTGACGCCCTTGGACGTGATGGCCGACACATCGGAGCCGAGCCCCGGCTCCGACATCGAGAACGCGCCCCGCACCTCGCCGGCCGCCATGCGCGGCAGGAAGGTGTCCTTCTGCTCCTGAGTGCCGTGCTGCTTGAGCATGTAGGCGACGATGAAGTGGGTGTTGATGATGCCGGAGACCGACATCCAGCCACGCGCGATCTCCTCGACGCACAGCGCGTACGTGAGCAGCGACTCGCCCAGACCGCCGTACTCCTCCGGGATCATGAGCCCGAAGAGGCCCAACTCCTTGAGCCCGTCGACGATCTGCTGCGGGTACTCGTCACGGTGCTCGAGTCCGGTCGCGACAGGGATGATCTCCTTGTCGACGAAGTCCCGGACGGTGGCCAGGATCTCCTGCTGGACGTCGGTGAGACCGGCGGTCTGCGCGAGTCGGCTCATGCCTGCTTCTCCGTGCTCTGGGCGCTCTTGGAAGGGGTCTTCAGCTCCGGGCGGCCGGGCTGCTCGCCGCCGCGCTCCTTGATGTACGTCTCGGTGGGCACCATCACCTTGCGGCGGAACACGCAGACGAGCGTGCCGTCCTGCTTGTAGCCCTTGGTCTCCACGTACACGATCCCGCGGTCGCTCTTGGACTTCGACGGCGTCTTGTCCAGGACGGTCGTCTCGCCGTAGATCGTGTCGCCGTGGAAGGTCGGCGCCACGTGCTTGAGCGACTCGACCTCCAGGTTGGCGATCGCCTTGCCGGAGACGTCCGGGACGGACATGCCGAGGAGCAGCGAGTAGATGTAGTTGCCCACGACGACGTTCTTCCCGAAGTCCGTCGTGCTCTCCGCGTAGTTCGCGTCCATGTGGAGAGGGTGGTGGTTCATGGTGAGCAGACAGAAGAGGTGGTCGTCGTACTCGGTGACCGTCTTGCCGGGCCAGTGCTTGTACACGGCGCCGACTTCGAACTCTTCGTAGGTGCGGCCGAACTGCATGTGTCTTACGCCTCCGGGGCCTCGAACTTGGACGTGCGGGTCATCCCGGCCGCACGGCCCTTCCCGGAGATGACCAGCGCCATCTTCCGGCTGGCCTCGTCGATCATCTCGTCGCCGAGCATCGCCGAGCCCTTCTTGCCGCCCGCCTCGGACGTGCAGTACTCGTACGCGTCCAGGATCAGTTCGGCGTGGTCGAAGTCCTCCTGGGAGGGGGAGAAGACCTCGTTGGCGGCCTCCACCTGGCCGGGGTGCAGGACCCACTTGCCGTCGAAGCCGAGCGCGGCGGCGCGGTTCGCGACCTCGCGGTAGCCGTCCACGTTCTTGATCTGGAGGTAGGGGCCGTCGATCGCCTGGAGGTTGTTGGCGCGGGCCGCCATCAGGATCTTCATCAGGATGAAGTGGTAGGCGTCCGCCGGGTAGCCGGGCGGCTGCTCGCCCACGACCAGGGACTTCATGTTGATGGACGCCATGAAGTCGGCCGGGCCGAAGATGATCGTCTCGACGCGCGGGGAGGCCTCGGCGATCGCGTTGACGTTGTTGAGGCCCCGCGCGTTCTCGATCTGCGCCTCGATGCCGATCTTGCCGGCCTCGAAGCCCATCGTCTTCTCGATCTGGGTGAGGAGCAGGTCGAGCGCGACGATCTGGTCGGCCGTCTGGACCTTCGGCAGCATGATGCAGTCGAGGTTCTGGCCCGCGCCCTCGACGACGGTGACTACGTCGCGGTACGTCCACTCCGTCGTCCAGTCGTTGACGCGCACGACCCGTGTCTTGCCCGTCCAGTCGCCCTCGTTGAGGAACTTCACGATGGTGTGCCGGGCCTCCGGCTTGGCGAGCGGCGCGCAGGCGTCCTCCAGGTCGAGGAAGACCTGGTCGGCGGGGAGGCCCTGGGCCTTCTCCAGGAAGCGGGGGTTCGAGCCCGGCACCGCGAGGCAGGAGCGGCGCGGACGCAGACGGTTGACGGGCGCGGTGGGCGCGGTGGGCGCGGTCATGCGGGGACCTCCAGAGGGTCGAGGTGGTTCGCTTTCCGGATCTCGTCGACGATACGGCCGATGATCTCGGTGATGCCGAAGTCCTTGGGGGTGAAGACGGCGGCCACACCCGCGGCCTTCAGGTCCTCGGCGTCGCTGTTGGGGATGATGCCGCCGGCGATGACGGGGATGTCGGGGGCGCCGGCCTCGCGGAGCCGTACGAGCACGTCCGGCACGAGCTCGGCGTGGGAGCCGGAGAGGATCGAGAGGCCGACCGCGTGCACGTCCTCGGCGAGCGCCGCGTCGACGATCTGCTCGGGCGTGAGGCGGATGCCCTGATAGACCACTTCGAAGCCGGCGTCCCGCGCGCGCACCGCGATCTGCTCGGCCCCGTTGGAGTGTCCGTCGAGGCCGGGCTTGCCGACGAGGAAGCGCAGCCGGCCGCCGCCGAGGTCCTCCGCGGTCCTCGCGACCTTCTCCCGGACCAGGGCGAGCGGCGTGCCCTCCTCCGCCGTGACCGCCACAGGAGCGCTGGAGACGCCCGTAGGGGCCCGGAACTCCCCGAAGACCTCCCGCAGGGCCCCCGCCCACTCCCCGGTCGTCACACCGGCGCGTGCGCACTCCAGGGTGGCCTCCATCAGGTTGCCCGTCCCGGCGGCCACCTCCTTGAGCCGCTTCAGGGCCTTGCAGGGGCGCGGGTGGTTGAACGGCGGCTGGTAGCGGGTGTCGCGCCAGTCCCCGAGGGCACGCACGACGCGCGCCTCGACGGCCGGGTCGACCGTCATGATCGCCGCGTCCAGGTCCGAGGTGAGGGGACTCGGCTCCGTGGACTCGTAGGAGTTCACGCCGACGATCTTCTCCTGGCCCGACTCGATGCGCGCCCTGCGCTCGGCGTGCGAGGAGACGAGCTGCGACTTGAGGTAGCCGGACTCGACGGCGGCCATCGCGCCGCCCATCTTCTCGATGCGGTCCATCTCGGCGAGGGACTCGTCGACGAGCGCGGCCACCTTGGCCTCGACGACGTGCGAGCCCTCGAAGATGTCCTCGTACTCCAGGAGGTCGCTCTCGTGCGCGAGGACCTGCTGGATGCGCAGCGACCACTGCTGGTCCCACGGGCGGGGGAGACCGAGGGCCTCGTTCCAGGCGGGCAGCTGCACGGCGCGCGCGCGTGCGTCCTTCGAGAGCGTGACGGCCAGCATCTCGAGCACGATCCGCTGGACGTTGTTCTCCGGCTGGGCCTCGGTGAGGCCCAGGGAGTTGACCTGCACGCCGTAGCGGAACCGGCGGTGTTTCGGGTTCTCGATGCCGTACCGCTCGCGCGTGACCTGATCCCAGATCCGCCCGAACGCCCGCATCTTGCACATCTCCTCGATGAAGCGGACGCCCGCGTTCACGAAGAAGGAGATGCGGGCCACGACGTCCCCGAACTTCTCCTCGGGGACCTGCCCGGAGTCGCGTACGGCATCGAGAACCGCGATGGCGGTGGACATCGCGTACGCGATCTCCTGGACCGGTGTGGCCCCCGCCTCCTGGAGGTGGTAGCTGCAGATGTTGATGGGGTTCCACTTGGGGATGTGGGCCACCGTGTACGTGATCATGTCGGTGGTCAGCCGCAGCGAGGGAACCGGCGGGAAGACGTGCGTCCCGCGCGAGAGGTACTCCTTGACGATGTCGTTCTGCGTCGTCCCCTGGAGCTTGGTGATGTCGGCACCCTGCTCCTCCGCGACCACCTGATAGAGCGCCAGGAGCCACATGGCGGTGGCGTTGATCGTCATCGAGGTGTTCATCTGCTCCAGGGGGATGTCCTGGAACAGCCGTCGCATGTCACCGAGGTGCGAGACGGGCACGCCCACCCGGCCGACCTCGCCACGGGCGAGGATGTGGTCGGGGTCGTAGCCGGTCTGCGTGGGCAGGTCGAAGGCGACCGAGAGACCCGTCTGCCCCTTGGCGAGGTTGCGGCGGTACAACTCGTTGGACGCTTCCGCCGTGGAGTGACCGGCGTACGTCCGCATGAGCCACGGCCGGTCCTTCTGGCGCTCTGTCATGTTCCGCTGCTCCTCAGTGCGTTCAGACGTTGCGGAAACGGTTGATCGCGTCGATGTGCTCGGCCCGCAGCTCCGGGTCGCGCACGCCCAGGCCCTCCTCGGGCGCGAGGGCGAGGACGCCGACCTTGCCCTGGTGGAGGTTGCGGTGGACGTCGTAGGCGGCCTGGCCGGTGTCCTCCAGGCGGTACGTCTTGGAGAGCGTCGGGTGGATCTTGGCCTTGGAGATCAGGCGGTTGGCCTCCCACGCCTCGCGGTAGTTGGCGAAGTGCGAGCCGATGATGCGCTTCAGGGACATCCACAGGTAGCGGTTGTCATACTCGTGCATGTAGCCCGAGGTCGAGGCGCAGGTGGTGATGGTGCCGCCCTTGCGGGTGACGTAGACCGAGGCGCCGAAGGTCTCGCGGCCGGGGTGTTCGAAGACGATGTCGATGTCCTCGCCGCCGGTGAGCTCGCGGATGCGCTTGCCGAAGCGCTTCCACTCCTTGGGGTCCTGGGTCTGCTCGTCCTTCCAGAACTTGTAGCCCTCGGCGTTGCGGTCGATGATCGCGTCGGCGCCCATGGCGCGGCAGATCTCCGCCTTCTGGGGGCTGGAGACGACACAGATCGGGTTGGCGCCGCCGGCGAGCGCGAACTGCGTCGCGTACGACCCGAGCCCGCCGCTCGCGCCCCAGATCAGGACGTTGTCGCCCTGCTTCATGCCGGCGCCGTTGCGGGAGACCAGCTGGCGGTACGCGGTGGAGTTGACCAGGCCGGGCGACGCGGCCTCCTCCCAGCTGAGGTGGCCGGGCTTCGGCATCAGCTGGTTGGACTTGACCAGCGCGATCTCCGCGAGGCCGCCGAAGTTCGTCTCGAACCCCCAGATGCGCTGCTCGGGGTCGAGCATCGTGTCGTTGTGCCCGTCGGAGGACTCCAGCTCGACGCTGAGGCAGTGCGCGACGACCTCGTCGCCCGGGTTCCAGGCGTTCACGCCGGGCCCGGTGCGCAGCACCACGCCCGCCAGGTCCGAACCGATGATGTGGTACGGCAGGTCGTGGCGCTTGGTGAGCTCGCTGAGCCGGCCGTAGCGCTCCAGGAAGCTGAAGGTGGACACCGGTTCGAAGATCGAGGTCCACACGGAGTTGTAGTTGACCGAGGAGGCCATGACGGCCACGAGGGCCTCACCGGGGCCGAGTTCGGGGACCGGCACGTCATCCAGGTGGAGCGACTTGCGAGGGTCCTTGTCGCGGGTCTCGAGGCCCGCGAACATCTCCGTCTCGTCCTTGTGCACGGTGATCGCGCGGTACGAGTCGGGCAGGGGGAGAGCGGCGAAGTCGGCGGACGTGACCGCGGCGGTGCCGCTCGCGGTCGCGGTCTGGGCCTGAATCGCGTCCAGGATTTCCTTCACGTTTTGCCTCCGGCGAAGAAGCGTCTGAGGGGGACGCTCTCGAGGGTTGCGTCGGGTGCTGAAGTTGCGGTGGAGGGTGTGCCGTCGGTTCGGCGAAGGGTGGTGCTCGGCGACGCCTTGGTGGGGCGTGGGAGGTGCCTGTGACGCAGGCGTCCGGGCGCTCAAGCCGTGGCTTGTGGGGACAGCCGACGTACGGGAGATCTCTGTACGCCGGCCGCCCGGACAACATCAACGTATGGCACCGCGTGCCAGTCGGCAAGACACTGGGTGCCAGAACTTTTTGACCGATGATCGATCAGTGCAGGTCAGAGGGGGTGAGGGCACGGCGAAGGGGGCGCTACCGGTCGGTAGCGCCCCCTCGTTTTCCCAGGACGAAACAGGTCAAACAGTGACTACGAGCGCTCTCTGAGCGCCTTCTCGATGGTGCGCATGACCTCGTCCAGGGGTGCGTCCGTACGCGCCACCGTGACCAGCACCTCGCCCTGCGCGGACGCCGTCGCCGGGATGGAGGCGGGCAGTGTGTCGCGACCCGCGCCGATCCCCGTGCCGAAGGTGCGGCGGACGATCGCGAAGGCGTGGTCCAGCTGGGTCTCCACGTCGCCCTGGCCGCCGGCCCGCAGCCAGCGCCGCAGCACGTGGTTGTGGGCGGTGACCACCGCGGAGGCGGCGACCTCGGCGAGCAGCGGGTCGTCGTTGCCGTCGTGGTGCGCGTGCTCGTCGAAGTGGCCCAGCAGATAGCGCGTGAAAAGCCGTTCATAACGGGCCACCGAGGCGATCTCGCGCTCACGGAGCGTGGGGACCTCGCGGGTGAGGCGGTAGCGCTCCACGGAGACCGCGGGCGACGCCGCGTACATCTTCATGACTTCCTTGATGCCCCGGCACACCGTGTCCAGCGGGTGCTCGTGCGGCGGCGCCGCGTTGAGCACGGCCTCCGCGCGGATCAGGGTGTCGTCGTGGTCCGGGAAGATCGCCTCTTCCTTGGAGCGGAAGTGCCGGAAGAAGGTCCGGCGTGCCACGCCCGCGGCCGCGGCGATCTCGTCGACGGTCGTCGCCTCGTACCCCTTGGACGCGAAGAGCTCCATGGCCGCGGCCGCCAGCTCCCTGCGCATCTTGAGCCGTTGGGCGGCGGCACGGCTGCCCGCGGCACTCTCGGGAGCGTCGGGGCTGGCGTTGCGTGAGGACTTGGCGGCCTTGGACATGCCACGAACGTACTGCATATGCGCGGCGCGGTGCTCCTGAGGGACGGGGCCGCGCTCCTGGGGGACAGGGCTGCCCGAGGGTTCGAGCAGCCCGCCCCAGCCCGTCCGTTCCCCCGGGCGCTCCTCGGCCGGCTCAGCGCCGGGCATATTCGCGGAAGCCACGACCCGTCTTGCGGCCGAGGCAGCCCGCGGCCACCAGGTGCTCGAGCAGCGGCGCCGGGGCCAGGCCCGGCTCGCGGAACTCGCTGTGCAGGACCCTCTCGATGGCCAGCGAGACGTCCAGGCCGACGACGTCCAGGAGCTCGAAGGGGCCCATGGGGTAGCCGCCGCCGAGCTTCATCGCCGCGTCGATGTCGTCGAGGGAGGCGTAGTGCTCCTCGACCATCTTGATCGCGTTGTTGAGGTACGGGAACAGCAGCGCGTTCACGATGAAGCCCGCCCGGTCGCCGCAGTCCACCGGGTGCTTGCGGATCTTCGCGCAGACCTCGCGGACCGTGGCGTGCACGTCGTCCGCGGTCACCACGGTGCGGACCACCTCGACCAGCTTCATCGCCGGGGCCGGGTTGAAGAAGTGCATGCCGATCACGTCGTGCGGCCGCGAGGTGGCGCGGGCGCAGGCGACCACGGGCAGCGACGACGTCGTGGTGGCCAGGATCGCGCCGGGCTTGCAGACCTTGTCGAGCGTGGCGAAGAGCTGGCGCTTGACCTCCAGGTCCTCGGCGACGGCCTCCAGGGCCAGATCGACGTCGGCGAACGCCTCGTAGGACCCCGTGGGCGTGATCCGCGCCAGCGCCTGCGCCGCGGCCTCGGCCGTCATCCTGCCCTTGTCGACGGAGCGCGAAAGCGACTTTCCGATACGGGACTTGGCCGTCTCGGCCTTCTCGTCGGTGCGGGCGGCGAGCACCACCTCGAAGCCGGCCTTGGCGAAGACCTCCGCGATGCCGGACGCCATCGTCCCGGAGCCCGCGACACCGACCGAGCGGACCGCGCGGCCCTGCGCCCGCTCCTCGTCCTCCGGCGGGGTCAGCGCGTCACGCACCACCTCGGTGCTGCCGGGCCCGGTGTACGTGTAGAAGCCACGCCCCGACTTGCGGCCGGTCAGGCCCGCCTCGCTGAGCTGCTTGAGGATCGGCGCGGGCGCGTGCAGGCGGTCCTGCGACTCGGCGTACATGGCGTCAAGGACCGTGCGGGCCGTGTCCACGCCGATCATGTCGAGCAGGGCGAGCGGGCCCATCGGCAGGCCGCAGCCCAGCCGCATGGCGGCGTCGATGTCCTCGCGGGACGCGTACTTCGCCTCGTACATCGCGGCGGCCTGGTTGAGGTAGCCGAAGAGCAGCCCGTCGGCGACGAAGCCGGGCCGGTCGCCGACCGCGACGGGCTCCTTGCCCAGGGCCAGCGCCAGGTCGGTGACCGCGGCGACGGCGGCGGGCGCGGTCAGCACGGACGAGACGACCTCGACGAGCTTCATCGCGGGCGCCGGGTTGAAGAAGTGCAGGCCCAACACCCGCTCGGGACGCGCCGATTCGGCGGCGAGCCGGGTCACGGACAGCGCGTTGGTGCCCGTCGCGATGATCGTCGCGGGGCGCACGACAGCGTCAACTTCACGGATGACCTGCTGCTTGATCTCGTACGACTCCGGGACCACCTCGATGACCAGGTCGGCGTCGGCGGCGGCCCGCAGGTCGGTGAAGGTGCGGAAGCGGCTGAGGACGCCGCGCCGCTCCTCCTCGGTGAGGCGCCCCCGGCGCACCGCACGCGCCGTCGAGGACTCCAGGGACTCGACGGCCTGCGTGGCCGCCGCCTGGCTGATGTCGATGCCGATGACCTCGCGGCCCGCCCGGGCCAGGACCTCGGTGATGCCGGTGCCCATCGTGCCCAGACCGATGACGGCGACGGTGTTCAAGGGAGCGTCCATGCGTGGACTCCAGGAAGAGAGTGACGACTGAGGGGCGCGCGGGTACGGCGACGAGTGCCGCACGGCGAGCGGGGATTGGTGCGTGTCCTGTCCGGGCGGCGCGAAGGGCACGCCCGATGGAGAAGCCGACCGGCTCTGTCCCGGAGCCGCGTCGTACTGAGGTACGTCAAGTACCGAACCGACCAAGCACTCACAGTGGCTGCGTCACCAGGCCACTGCGAGGAAAGGTATTGCTACGGGGAGTGTGCCCCGCTCACATGAGACTAACCGGCGAGTAACGAGCGCGCCAGCCCGTGATGTTTCCCGATGTCTGTGATCTACATCGCGACCGCTGGGTAAGGCTTAGGCTCGCGACCATGGATGAGGAGTTGCGGACGGTGACGGAACGCTTACGGGCTGAGGCGGGTGGTTCGAAGGAGTACGAGCGGCTGATCGCCACGGACGACCTCGACGAACTCGCCGAGGCGCTCGTCTCACCAGGGCAGCCCTTGTGGGCCAGGGAGTTGGTGGCGCTCAGGCTCGGCGTCGCCGGCGACCGCAGGGCCTTCGAGTCGCTCGTCCTCCTCCTCAACCACCGGGACCCGCCGCGGTGCGCCGCCGCGGCCCACGCCCTGGCCCGCCTCGGCGACCCGCGCACGGCCCGCGCGGCTGCAGCCCTCGCGACCAACGAACTGCGCGTCGCCTACGCCCTGTATCCGGTGCGCCTCCTCACCGAACTGCGCGCCCCCGAGTCGGCGCCCGCGCTGATCACCACGCTGCAGCGCAGGCTCGCGCCCCACGATCCCTACGGCAAGATCGCGCTCGCATGCGTGGAGGGGCTCGGGGCACTCGGCGACGCCCGGGCCAGGCCGGTCCTCATGTCCGCCCGTGGCCACCCCCGCCTCGCCGCCGCGGCATCGGCGGCGCTGGCACGACTGCCGGAGTGAGAGGGCCCGCCAGGGCGGGGCGGGGTCGGACGAGGCCGCGGCTGTAGCGGATCTCGGGCACCGGCACGCCCTCCACCTCCTGCGGGTCGCGGGCGCCGTCCGGTGCGAAGCCCGCGCGCTCGTAGAAACGCCGGGCGCGGGTGTTGCCCTCCAGGACCCAGAGGCGCATCTCGGCGTGGCCCGCGGCGGCGCAACGGGCCACGCACTCCAGCATCAGCGCCCGGCCCACGCCCGTGGAGTACTGCTCCGGGTGCGCGTACAGCGCGTACAACTCGGCCTCGCCCGGCGGCAGATCGTCGTCGCGCGCCGGACCGGCACAGCCCCAGCCGACCACCTGCCCGGCCCGCACGGCGACCAGGTCCACCGTCCCCGGCAGGCCCGTCGCCAGCCGCTCGCGCTGCCACGCCACGCCCTCCTCGACGCTGAGCGCGTCCAGGTACGACCCGGGCATCAGCCCGGCGTACGCCGACCGCCAGCCGAGGACCCGCAGCTCGGCGACGGCCTCACAGTCGGCCTCGCCCATGTCGCGTATCCGCACGGGCGTCACCTCTCCGCCACCACCGCGAACGCCTCTATCTCCATCAGGAACTCCGGGCGGACCAGCGACACCACCTGCACCGCCGAGGCCGCCGGGAGCCGCGAAGGGTCGAGGAAGGCGTCCCGGGCGGCGCGGACCGCGGGCATGTGCGCCATGTCCGTCACAAAATACGTCAGCTTCACCACGTCGTCGAAGGTCGCGCCCGCCGACGCGAGGCAACGCCGCAGGTTCTCGAAGACCTGCCGGGCCTGCGCCGCCGCGTCGCCCTCGCCGACGAGCTCGCCGTCCTCGTCCAGGGCCAACTGGCCGGAGACCGCCACGAAGCGGCCCGTTCCCATGACGACGTGCGTGTACGCGGTGGCGGGGGCGACGCCCTCGGGGGCGCTGATGTGGGTCAGTCGGCTCATGACCCCATGGTGGACCATGGGTGTGACAACGCCCGGCGCGCGGAGGCGCTCCGCGGCTTCGGGGCGGGCAGGGCCTCGCACACGGCGTCGGCCTCGCCGCCCGTCGGCACCTCGCCGGAGTCCAGATAGGCCGCCAAGTGCCGGTCCGGGCACGGGTTCCCGCTCAGCGCGACGCCGTGGTTGCCGCCGTCCCGCTCGACCACCAGGCGGGAGCCGCGCAGCTTCCGGTGCAGGGTCACCGCGCCCTCGTAGGGGGTGGCGGGGTCGTCGGTCGCCTGGAACAGCAGGACGGGCGGCAGCTCGGAGTTGGCGACGTCCGGCGGGGTCAGGTGATGCGTCGGCCAGAACGCGCACGGCGCGTTGTACCAGGCGTTGTTCCAGGTGGAGAACGGCGCCTTCGCGTGCACCCACGCGTGGTCGGCGCCCCACGTCCGCCACTCGCGCGGCCACTGCGCGTCCCGGCACTGCACGGCCGCGTAGACGCTGTAGCTGTTCTCGCCGGCGGCGTCGACCACTCCGAAGTTCTCGTACGCCGTGACGAGGGGGCCCGCCTCCTCGTCGTTCACGTACGAGGCGAACGCCTTGGCCAGATGGGGCCAGTAGCCGTTGAAGTAGGCGCCCGGGACGAAGGTGTCCTCCAGTTCGCCGGCGCCCACCTTCCCGCCCGCGGGCTTCGCGGCGACCGCGTCCCTCATCGCGTACCACCTGGCCTCGACCTTCCCGGGGTCGCCGCCCAGCCGGTACGCGGAGTCGTGCCGGGCGATCCAGGCCATGAACGCCTTGTGGCGGGTGTCGAAGGCCTGGTTCTGGCGGAGGTTGTTGACGTACCAGACGCCCGTCGGGTCGACGAGCGAGTCGAGCGCCATGCGGCGCACCCGGTGCGGATAGAGCTTTCCGTAGAGGGCGCCCAGGTAACTGCCGTACGAGTAGCCGAAGAAGTTGATCTGCTCCGCGCCGAGGGCGGCGCGGACGGCGTCCATGTCCTGGACGACGCTCACCGTGTCGATGAACGGCAGGATGTCCCCGTACTTCGTGGAGCACGCCCGCGCGAACGCCTGCGCCCGGTCGAGGTTGGCGCGCTCCAGTGCGGGCGTGGCCGGGACGGAGGCGGGGCGCACGGGGGAGAAGTGCCCCGGGCGGCAGTTGAGCGCGGGTGTGCTCTTGCCCACGCCGCGCGGGTCGAAGCCGATGACGTCGTACTGCGCGGCCACCTTCCGCGGCAGCGACTTGGCGACGAACCCCGCCATGCCGAGGCCGCTGCCGCCGGGCCCGCCGGGGTTCACCAGGAGCGGCCCCTGGGAGGTCGCCGCGGTGTGCGGGACGCGGGACAGGGCGAGGGTGATCTGCCGGCCGTCCGGCCGGTGGTGGTCGAGAGGGACCCGCAACGAAGCGCACTGGAGCGTCGGATGGTCCTCGGTGGCGCACTTCTTCCAGGGGAGGGGTGCCTGCCGGGTGTGGCTCGCGTACGGCGTATTGGCGTCGGCAGGGGCGCCCGAGGCGGGCGGTACCGCCGTGACCATGGCGGCTGTGGCGGCGACTGAGCAGAGTACGACGGCACGCTTGTTCATCCGGCCTCCTGGGGCAGTGGCTCAAGGGCCCCGCAGGCCGTGACCCTCGGCGCATCTTCCCGGAAAGCCGTGCCGGAGAGAGCCGTCCCGCTCAGAAACAACCCGAAAGGGGCAAGCGATTCACAGCAGCGTGAGCTGGGTGGGGACGGGCGCGGGCTCGGGCTCCTCGGGGACGCGGACGCGCCGGCGGGCACCCGCGCGCGTGGGACCGATGCCGAACTCCTCGGCCAGCTCGTGGACGTGGCGGGTGACGCGGCGCTGGTACCACTTCGGGGCGTAGGCGCCTTCCGCGTACAGCCGCTCGTACCGCCGCACCAGATGCGGGTGGTGCTGTCCGAGCCACGCCATGAACCATTCGCGCGCCCCGGGCCGCAGATGCAGTACCAGGGGCGTCACGGACGTCGCGCCCGCCGCGGCGACGGCCCGCACCGTGGCGCGCAGCTGGTCGGGGTGGTCGCCCAGGAAGGGGATCACGGGCGCCATCAGGACGCCGCAGCCGATGCCGTGCTCGGTCAGGGTGCGCACGACGTCGAGGCGCCGCTCCGGAGCGGGCGTGCCCGGCTCGACGGTCCGCCACAGCTCCTGGTCGGTGAAGCCCACGGACACGGAGATCCCGACGTCCGTCACCGCGGCGGCCTGCCGCAGCAGGTCGAGGTCGCGCAGGATCAGCGTGCCCTTCGTCAGGATCGAGAAGGGGTTGCCGCGATCGCGCAGCGCCTCGATGATCCCCGGCATGAGGCGGTAGCGGCCCTCCGCGCGCTGATAGCAGTCCACGTTCGTGCCCATGGCGATGTGGTCGCCGTGCCAGCGCGGCGAGGCGAGCTGGCGCCGCAGCAGTTCGGCGGCGTTGACCTTGACGACGATCTGGCTGTCGAATCCGAGGCCGGTGTCCAGGTCGAGATAGCTGTGCGTCTTGCGCGCGAAGCAGTAGACGCACGCGTGCGTGCACCCCCGGTACGGGTTGACCGTCCATTCGAACGGCATGCGGGACGCCCCCGGCACGCGGTTCACGATCGACTTGGCCCGGATCTCGTGGAAGGTGATTCCTCTGAACTCGGGGGTGTCGAAGGTCCGCGTGGTCACCGCGTCCGCGCCGAACAGCGCGGCGTCCGCGGTGCCCCGGCGCGGCCCGTCGGATAGGTTCTCCCAGCGCATGACGCCTCCTCGGTAGCACTGACCACAGAATAGAACACATGTTCCCTTGATCGTGCGGGCGGAACGTCGCGGTCTCTCCGGGGGCGTGCTTGGTAGGGTCATGTCAGGCGCGACACGCGCGACCGCAGTGCGACGAGGGAGGTTGATGAATATGGCCCGCCGGACGCCTCATCAGCATGCCCTTGTCCGGGCCGCGCGGGCCTGACGCAACAGAGCCCGTCCTGAGCGGCCCGGTCGTCCGAACGACCTGGAGTGTCGCGTGTCTTCTCTTTCCGTTCTTCCCCTCGCCGGTACCGACCTGAGCACCGAGCGCCTCGTCCTGCGGGACTGGACCGCCGACGAGATCACCGCCGTCGTCCGCGACGAGCGGCTCGTCCACTGGGCGGCGGACTTCCCCGCCGACGGTGACCGCGTCATCGCGGGCTTCGTCGCCGAACAGGCCGGCCCGTCCGGCGTGCCGGGCGCGTACGGCCACCGGCTGATCATCGAGCGCGCGGGCGGCGCCGTCGTCGGCTCGATCAGCCTGCTCTGGCCGCCGAGCGAGGGGGCCGTTGAGATCGGGTACGGCGTGGTGCCTTCGCGCAGGGGCCGGGGCTACGCACCCGAGGCCGTCCGCGCCCTCGTGGCGGCCGCCCTGGCCCTGCCGGAGGTCACCAAAGTCCACGCCGACGTCGACCTCACGAATCCGGCTTCCGTCCGCGTCCTCGAGAAGGCCGGGCTGCACCGCCTGGGCGACGACGAGACGGTGGCCCGCTTCGGCGCCATCGATCCGACCCGGCGGTAAGCGGCGGGAACCTCCACGCCGGGGCGGCGGCCGGGTGGGACCCGGCGCGATGCATGATCGAAGGCATGCTCGTCGAGTCCCTGTCCGTCGCCGCCCTGGCCGTGGTGCTGGTCTGCGCCGTCGTCCGGCCCTTCCGCTGGCCCGAGGCCGCCTTCGCCGTGCCCGCCGCCGGGATCGTGGTCGCGACCGGGGCGATCCCGCTCGACGACGTGCGGGAGGAAGCCGCACGGCTCGGCCCCGTCATCGGCTTCCTCGCGGGCGTCCTCGTGCTTGCCAAACTCTGCGCCGACGAGGGACTCTTCCGCGCCTGCGGCACCTGGATGGCACGCCGGGCCGCGGGCCGCCCCCGCAGGCTGCTCGCCGCCGTCTTCGGGCTCGCCTCGGTGATCACCGCGACCCTGAGCCTCGATGCCACCGTCGTCCTGCTGACACCGGTCGTCTTCGCCACCGCCGCCCGCATGGGCACGCGCCCCGCGCCGCACGTCTACGCCGCCGCCCACCTGTCCAACACCGCATCCCTCCTGCTGCCCGTCTCGAACCTGACGAACCTCCTCGCCTTCACCGCGACGGGGCTGAGCTTCACGCGCTTCGCGCTGCTCATGACCCTGCCCTGGCTGGTCGCCATCGCGGTCGAGTACGCCGTCTTCCGGCGGTTCTTCGCCGCCGACCTCGACGCACCCGTCGAAGGCACCGACGTCACGGAACCGCCGCGGATCCCCCTGTTCGCCCTGGTGACCGTCGCGGCCACGCTCGCCGGGTTCGCCGTGGCCTCCGCCTTCGGCGTCGAGCCTGCCTGGTCGGCGGCGGCCGGGGCGGCCGTCCTCGGAGTACGGGCACTCGTGCGGCGGCGGACGACGCCGGTGGCGATCCTCCGCTCGGCCTCCCTGCCGTTCCTGGCCTTCGTCCTCGCCCTCGGCATCGTCGTGCGGGCCGTCGTCGACAACGGCCTCGGCGACGCCCTGGGACGCGTCCTGCCGGACGGTGCCACCCTGCCCGCGCTGCTCGGCACCGCCGCGGTGGCCGCGCTGCTCGCCAACCTGATCAACAATCTGCCGGCCGTCCTCGCCCTCGTCCCGCTGGCCGCGCCGGCCGGGCCCGGCGCCGTCCTCGCCGTGCTCATCGGCGTGAACATCGGACCCAACCTCACCTACGCCGGTTCCCTCGCCACACTGCTCTGGCGCCGCATCGCCCACCAGCACCGACACGACGTCAGCTTGGTCCGGTTCACGCGCCTCGGGCTCCTCACGACCCCCGCGGCGCTGGTCCTTTCGACCCTGGCGCTGTGGGTCTCGCTCCGGCTCCTGCCGGGCTGAGCGGGCCTCCGGTCGGGACCCCGATTTGGGAGGCCGGTGCACCGGGTGGTTGGCTTTCCGCGAAGCCCCCGAGGAACAAGTGCTGGAGGAAGTGCAATGGCGCAGGTCGAGGCGGTCACGGAGCGGATCATCACGGCAGAGCCGGACGACGTCTTCGACGCGCTGGCCGACTACAACGGCACGCGCGAGAAGCTCCTTTCTGAGCACTTCAGCGAGTACGAGGTGCGCGAGGGCGGCGACGGCGAGGGCACCCTCGTCCACTGGAAGCTGCAGGCCACCAGCAAGCGGATCCGCGACTGCCTCCTCGAGGTCAGCGAGCCCACCGACGGCGAGCTCGTCGAGAAGGACCGCAACTCCTCCATGGTCACGACCTGGACGGTCACCCCGGCCGGCGAGGGCAAGTCCCGCGTGGTCGTGACCACCGTGTGGAACGGCGCGGGCGGCATCGGCGGCTTCTTCGAGAAGACGTTCGCGCCCAAGGGCCTCGGGCGGATCTACGACGTGGTGCTCGGCAACCTCGCCGCCGAGGTCGAGAAGTAGTCAACTCCCGCGTAGCCCATCAGGGTTGTCGTTACGCTCACCGTTTCGAGTGGTTTTCCGTTCGGCCCCGTTGTACGCCGTAGGGCTCCGACCGGCGCTTACGTCCGCCAGGCCCCACACGAGGGCGACTCGTCGCGCTTGCTCGCAGTTGTCGCGTAATGCGAGAAATGCGTCGCAGGCGCGACGAGGGGAGCAGGACGTGGGCGGGATGACGCTGGTGAAGGTCGCCGAGCAGGACGGGCAGGACGAGCGGAACGGGCAGCACCGCGACGAGGTGGCCAACGGGCCCACGCCGCACGGTGATCAGGGCCCGGGGCAGGCACAGGCGCCGCCACCTGATCCCGTTCCGGCCGCGGCGCACGGGCTCAGCCCCAGCCGCGTCCGCATGGTGTTCGTCGGGCTGATGCTCGCGTTGCTGCTCGCCGCGCTGGAGCAGATGATCGTCGCCACCGCGCTCCCGAAGATCGTCGGTGAGCTGCACGGCCTCGACAAGATGTCCTGGGCGATCACCGCCTATCTGCTCACCTCCACCATCGGCCTGCCCATCTACGGCAAGCTCGGCGACCTCTTCGGGCGCAAGGGCGTCTTCCAGTTCGCGATCGTCATCTTCGTCATCGGCTCGGCGCTCGCCGGCTGGTCGCGGACGATGGACCAGCTCATCGCCTTCCGCGCGCTCCAGGGCGTCGGCGCGGGCGGCCTGATGATCGGCGTACAGGCGATCATCGCGGACATCGTGCCGCCCCGGCAGCGCGGCCGCTACATGGGCCTGATCGGCGCCGCGTTCGGCCTGGCCTCGGTCGCGGGCCCCCTGCTCGGCGGCTTCTTCACCGACCACGTGTCCTGGCGCTGGTGCTTCTACTTCAACGTGCCCTTCGGCCTCGTCACCCTCCTCGTCGTCACGCTCGTCCTGAAGCTGCCCAGGCCCACCGCCAAGGCCAGGCTCGATGTGCTCGGCGCGCTCCTGCTCGCCGCCGCCTCCACCTGCCTCGTGCTGCTGACCAGTTGGGGCGGGACCGAGTACGCGTGGGGCGACCGTGTGATCCTCGGGCTCGGCGCCGGTGCGGTCGTGGCGAGCGTGCTCTTCGTGGTCGCCGAGAAGTTCGCGGCAGAACCGATCATTCCGCTGCGCCTGTTCCGTGATCCGGTCTTCAACATCACCGGTCTTGTAGGCATGGTCGTCGGAATCGCCCTCTTCGGAGCGGCCAGTTACCTGCCGACCTTCCTGCAGATGGTCGACGGCGCGAGCGCCACGGAGTCCGGCCTCCTGATGCTGCCGATGATGGGCGGCATCGTCGGCGCGTCGATCATCTCCGGCCAGCTCATCAGCCACACCGGGCGCTACAAGATCTACCCGATCGTCGGAGGCATGCTCTCCGTAGTCGGCATGTGGCTGCTCTCGCGGCTGGAGGAGGACACCTCCCGGCTGGAGTACAGCATCTGGATGGCCGTGCTCGGCGCGGGCATCGGCCTGGTCATGCCCGTGCTGGTGCTCGCCGTGCAGAACGCGGTCCGCCCCGCCGACCTGGGCACCGCCACCAGTGCCAACAACTACTTCCGGCAGATCGGCGGCAGCGTGGGCGCCGCGATCTTCGGCACGCTCTTCGCCGACCGGCTCGCCGACGCGCTCCGGGACCGGCTCCCCGCCGGATCGGGCAAGGCGATGCCCGACGCCGAGTCCATCACCCCGCAGGTCGTCCACACGCTGCCCGCGCCGCTGCGCGAGGGCTACATCCAGGCCTACGCCGACGCGATGCCGCGGATCTTCCTCTACCTGGTGCCGGTGCTCGTCCTCGGCATGCTGCTCGCCTTCTTCCTCAAGGAGACTCCCCTGTTGTCCAGCGCCCCTTCTTCCGACGCACCCGCCGTCGCGCCCGTGACCGTCCCCCACGCCCGTACGACGACGTACGCCGCCGGGGTCCCGGTCTGCGGCACCGTGCAGCACCCCGACGGCACCGTGGTGCCCCGCGCGGCCCTCACCCTCATCGACGTGGCCGGACAGCAGATCGGGCGCGGCGCGAGCGGCGACGACGGGCGGTACGCCCTGAGCACCCCGGGCACGGGCTCCTTCGTGCTGATCGCGGCAGCGGGCGGACACCAGCCGCAGGCGGTCACCGTCACCGTCGGCGAGCGGCCCGTCGAGCTCGACGTCGTCCTCGGCGGCGCGGGCCGGCTCGCGGGATGTGTGGTGACCGCCGACGGAACGCCCGTGAGGGACGCGGCCGTCACCCTCACCGACGTGCGCGGCGAGGTCGTGGCCACCACCCGCAGCGGCCGCGAAGGCGGCTACGTCATCACGGAGTTGGTGGCGGGCGAGTACACGCTCGCGGCCAGCGCCCCCGCGTTCCGCCCGGCCGCGCTGCCCGTCTCGGTGCAGGCCTCGCGCGAGACCCGGCAGGACGTGGAGCTCGCGGGCGGGGCCGTGCTGCGGGGCACCGTCCGGGCCGGCGGGGGGCGGCCCGTCGAGGACGCGCGCGTGACGCTGCTCGACGCGGCGGGCAACGTCGTCGACACCCTGACCACCGGAACGGACGGCGCGTTCCGCTTCGTCGACCTGTCGTCCGGCGAGTACACCGTGATCGCGGCGGGTTACCCGCCGGTCGCCACGGTCCTCCAGGTCGCGGGCGGCGGCCGTACCGAGCGGGACCTGCAGCTCGGGCACGAGGACTGAGCGGCGCGGGGCCGGGGAGCGGCCGACGGCGGGCCCGGGGGCGTGCGCCGGTGCCCCGGCCGCGCGGCCAATTCCCGTATTGCCCCGCACGGCAACCCGCCTCGGCCGTACGGTGGTTGGTGGCGGCTCAGATCTTGCGCCGCCGCGGGAAGGAGCATGGGCCATGGAACGAGGCACTCCGGGCGAGCCGCTGACGCAGAGTGCCGCGTCCGGCCGCATCCCCTTGGCCGTGGTCGTCGTCGACGGCGCCGGTCTCGTCTCGCACTGGAGCGTCGGAGCGCGCCGCCTCTTCGGGTACGAGAAGGAGGACGCCGTCGGCCGCCCCGCGGGCGATCTCCTCCCGGTGCACGGCGCGATCCCGGAGGACCGCGAGTCCTACGGCGCGTTCGACGGCCTCGGCCCCGACCTGGAGACCTCCCTCGACGGGCACATCTCCTATCCGGCCGCCGGGCGTGCGCGACTGACCAACTCGGCCGGCGGACCGAGCACCGACCGCGACCGGGTGGACGTGCTGTGGTGGGCGTACCCCCTGGTGGGCCCCGGCCCCGAGCGGCTCCTCGTGCTCGCCGCCGACGCCACGCGGCTCGCCGTGGCCGACGCCCCGGAAGGCGAGCGGAGCGGGCGGGAGGAGCGGAACGAGCGGGACGATCAGGTCGAGCGGATCGCGCCGGGCTTCGCGCTCCACACGGACTTCCCCGGCGCGGACGAGCTCGCCGCCAGGCTCCCCGAGATCCTGCCGAGCATGAGCGTGGGCGAAAGCGCCCGCATCGTCGCCCAGATCCTCGAACTCGGCTACCCCGTCCTGGAGTTCAGCAGGCACGACCGGGTGCCGGTCACCCCGGACTGGGGTGTCGCCCGCCGGGCCGAACGCAAGGAACGCAGGCAGCGCGCCGCACAGGCGGCCGTCGACGGCGGGCCGGTGGCGCCGGAAGCGGTGGACGACGAGGGCGAGGACCTCGAGTACGCGGCGGTCCGCGAGCACCTCGAATTCCTCAACGAGGTCAGCGGACGCATCGGTTCCTCGCTCGACCTGTCGCGGACGATCATCGAGGTGAGCAGGGCGGTCGTGCCCCGCTTCACGGACGTCGCGGGCACCTATCTGCGCGAGCAGGTCGTCGCGGGCGAGGGCTTCCCCGAGGGGCCGCCGGACGAGACCACCATGTGGCACCGGGTCGCGGTGGAGCACACCGACGAGCCGGGCCGCTGGGACGACGTGGTGCCGGTCGGCGAGTCCATGCCGTTCCCCGCGCACACGCCGTTCTTCCAGTGCATGACCTCGGGCGACCCGGTGCTCGTGCCGCGCATCACCGAGGAGATGGGCAACGCCATCGCCTCCCAGTTCGAGAAGCGTGACATCCGCCCGCTGATCAACCACCGCTCGATGCTCGTCGTACCGCTCAAGGCGCGCAATGTGGTGCTCGGCTTCATGATCCTGCTCCGCCACCGGGAGCGGCCCGTCTTCAACGACATGGACCGCGTCACCGGCGCCGAACTGGCCGCCCGCGCGGGCCTCGTGCTCGACAACGCCCGCATGTACACGTACCAGGAGAGTGTCGCCGACACCCTCCAGGACAGCATGCTGCCGCACATCCAGCCCCGGATGCCCGGCTGCGACATCGCCACCCGCTACCTCCCCGGCACGCTCCTCGGCCGGGTCGGCGGCGACTGGTTCGACTCCGTCAAGCTGCCCGGCTCCAGGACCGCGCTCGTCGTCGGCGACGTCATGGGCCACGGCCTCAACTCGGCTGCGATGATGGGCCAGTTGCGCACCGCCGTACAGACCATGGCCGCCCTCGACCTGCCGCCCGAGCAGCTCCTGCGCAACCTCGACGACCTCGCCCAGCGCCTCGGGGAGCACTACCTCGCGACCTGCCTGTACGCGGTCTACGACCCGATCGCCGGTGAGCTGCGCCTCGCCAACGCCGGCCACATCCCGCCCGTCCTGGTCCGCGCCGCGGACGGCCGCAGCGAACTCCTCGACCTGCCCACCGGGGCGCCCATCGGCGTCGGCGGTGTGCCCTTCGAGTCGGTCCTCGTGCGCGTGGCGCCCGGCGACCGGCTGCTGATGTGCACGGACGGCCTCGTCGAGGTCCGGGGTGAGGACATCGGCGTCGGCCTCGCCACGCTCACCGAGTCCGCCGCGCACCCCGCCGCCTCCATGGACGACGCCTGCGACACGATCATCCGCGCACTCAACACACGGGGCGGCCGCAAGGACGACGTGGCGCTCCTGATGGCCCGGCTCAACGGAATCTCGATGGAGAACGTCGCGCACTGGCGGCTCGCCGTCGACCCCAGTGAGGTGGGCAGGGCCCGCGAGATGGTCCGCTCCCAGCTGCGGGCGTGGTCCCTGCAAGCCCTGATCGACCCGGCCGAGCTGCTCGTCAGCGAACTCGTCACCAACGTCGTGCGCCACTCCCGCAGCAGCAGGATCGATCTGCGGCTGGTCCGTGCCGGGGCGCTGGTGTGCGAGGTGGAGGACGACGACCAGACGCTGCCGACCCTGCTCAGCGCGGGTCCCGGCGACGAGTTCGGACGCGGCCTGCGCGTCGTCAGCGCCCTGTCGAAGGAGTGGGGCACGAGCCGCACGCGCGCGGGCAAGACAGTGTGGTGCGAACTGAGCCTGCCACGCCGCTAGGTTCTGTCTCTCCGATCACACTGGTTGTCTCGTGGCTCCGCCACCACGATGGGCCCTGGAGGCATCGCCTCCAGGGCCCTGGGGATCATCG
>NZ_JBFBEE010000009.1:278830-334794 GCF_040683555.1 Streptomyces sp. NPDC093510 | reverse complement strand
CACCCGGCAGCGAGAGCCGATGACCCGAGCGGCGGGGCCGGGCCAGCCACCACGGTGACGTCCACGCACGTTGGACCGGTCCGCACCCGGCAGCGCAAGCCGATGACCCGAGCGGCGGGGCCGGGCCAGCCGCGACGGTGACGTCCACGCACGTTGGACCGGTCCGCACCCGGCGGCGAGAGCTGATGACCCGAGCGGCGGGGCCGGGCCAGCCACCACGGTGACGTCCACGCACGTTGGACCGGTCCGCACCCGGCAGCGAGAGGGGACGCCCCATCCCCGCGATTCCCGTCGCCTCACCCCTGGCCGTCCGGGTCAAGAAAAAGCCTGCGGTGGAGGGGCGGGAGTCAAGGGTGGAGCGGAGCGGAATCGGCGGAGCCGACGCGACCGTAGGGAGCGCCCTTTACTGCCGGCCCGGAGGCGCCACAATCCGCTTAAAACCGGGCGGCCCCGGTGACCACCAAAGACGCAGGCCCACCGAAGTTCCCGCCGCTCCGTCAAGACGGAGCCGGTCGGTCACATGGGAAGGGACCGCACCCGCACCGGCCCCCCGGGCCACCGCGCATCCTCCCGCAGCGGTGTCACCATCGTCCGCAGGGGCATCGTCACCACGCGGTCGCCGGGTTGCTCGACACGTACTTCGGAGTCGAGCGCGTGCCAGCCCAGCCTCTCGTACAGCGTGACGAGTGGCGGGCGGCAGAAGAGCAGGGCGTGGTCGGGGCCCAGGGTGCGGGCGTGGGACAGGGCCGTCGTGAGGACCTCGCGGGCCAGGCCCCGGCCGCGTACGTCGGGAGCGACCGCCACGCCGCCGACCCCGATCACCTCCAGGTCGGTCCCGTCGACCGACAGGGGCAGGCGGCGCAAGCCCGCGTGGGCCACCAGCCGGCCCTCATGACGTATGCCGAAGTGTTCTTCCTTGGACAGCCAGGCCAGACCGGTCTCCGCGACGCCGAACGGGTCCTCGCCGTCGCCCAGGATCTCTGCCACGTCGGCGTGTGTGTACTGGGTGAGCCGGACCGCGGCCGGGCGGTCGGAAGTGGGGTGTGCGCTCATCCCTGCATGATGACCCAGCAGGATCCCGCAGCGCACGGCAGGCCCGGAACCGGCCGCGCCCCGCTCGGGTCAAGGGGGAGGACGGGCCGGTTCCGGGCTGCGGGGCCCGGCACGGAGGGGTGGCCGGGCCCGGTACGGAGGCAGGGGGGCGCGGGCGCAGCGGGTGTCAGAGCGACTTGCGCGCTGACGGAACCGCCAGTTCCGCCGGGTCCTCCGGGTAGTGGCATGCCGTCAGGTGGCCCTCGCGGTTGCCGTCGATCTGGACCAGCGGCGGGTCCTCCGACGCACACTTGTCCGTCGCCTTCCAGCAGCGCGTGCGGAAGCGGCAGCCCGAGGGCGGGTTGACGGGGGAGGGGACGTCGCCCGTCAGGAGGATGCGCTCGCGGCGCGGTACGTCGTCCGCCGTCGCCTCGGGCACCGCCGACAGCAGCGCCTTCGTGTAGGGGTGGCGAGGGTTCCCGTACAGGCTCTCCCGGTCGGCGATCTCCACGATCCGGCCCAGGTACATGACCGCGACGCGTTGCGAGAAGTGGCGTACCACCGCCAGGTCGTGGGCGATGAAGAGGAACGCGATGCCCAGATCCTTCTGGAGCTTCTGCAGCAGGTTCACCACCTGCGCCTGGATCGAGACGTCGAGCGCGGAGACCGGTTCGTCCGCCACGATCAGTTTGGGTTCGAGCGCCAGCGCCCGTGCCACACCGATACGTTGGCGCTGGCCGCCGGAGAATTCGTGCGGGAAGCGGTTGTAGTGCTCCGGGTTGAGGCCGACCGTCTCCAGGAGCTCGCGGACGCGGGCCTCGCGGCCGCCCGCCGGGTTGATGTCGTTGACCTCCATCGGACCCGAGATGATCTTGCCGACCGTCTGGCGCGGGTTCAGCGAAGCGTACGGGTCCTGGAAGATCATCTGGATCTCCGAGCGGACCGGCGCCAGCTGCTTGCGCGAGGCGTGCGTGATGTCCTGGCCGCGGTAGGAGATCTTCCCGCCGGTCGGCTCCAGGAGGCGCGTGATCAGTCGGCCCGTCGTCGACTTGCCGCAGCCGGACTCGCCGACCAGGCCCAGGCTCTCGCCCTCGGCGACGGTGAAGTTCAGCCCGTCGACCGCCTGCACGGCACCGATCTTCCGCTTGAACGGGAACCCGCCCAGGATGGGGAAGTGCTTGGTCAGACCGCTGACATCCAGGAGAGGAGTGCTGTCGCTCATAGTGGTCAAGTCCAGTCTCTTGTACGTCAGTCGGTGCGCGCGCCGCGCCCCGCGGCACCCGCGTAGTCCGCGAAGAATTCCGCCCGCTGCTCCGCGGTGAGGTGGCAGGCCGCGCCCCGTCCCCCGGTCAGTTCGAGGAGCGGCTGCTCGCCCGAGCAGCGTCCGCCCCCGACCTGCTCGGTGAACGCGCACCGCGGGTGGAACCGGCACCCGGAGGGCGGGTTGAGGAGGCTCGGCGGCGTGCCCGGGATGGGGGAGAGAGGTACGTCCACCGGGCCTTCCAGCGACGGCATCGAGCCGAGGAGGCCCCACGTGTAGGGGTGCTGCGGCGCGCGCAGCACCTCCTTCTTCGTGCCGCGCTCCACGCACCGCCCGCCGTACATCACCAGGACGTCGTCCGCGATGTCGGCGATCACGCCGAGGTCGTGCGTGATGAAGATGATCGCCGTGCCGAACTCCTGCTGGAGGTCCTTCAGGAGGTCCATGATCTGGGCCTGGACCGTCACGTCCAGCGCCGTGGTCGGCTCGTCGGCGATCAGCAGCGCCGGGTTGCAGACCAGCGACATCGCGATCATCGCGCGCTGGCGCATACCGCCGGAGAACTGGTGCGGGTAGTCGTCCACGCGCAGATCGGGCTGCGGGATGCCGACCTTCGTCAGCATCTCGATCGACCGGTCCCTGGCCTCCTTCTTGGAGGCGCCGGTGTGCTTGCGGAACGTCTCGCCGATCTGCCGGCCGATGGTGTGGTACGGCGACAGGGACGCGAGCGCGTCCTGGAAGATCATCGCCATCTTG
Organism: Streptomyces sp. NPDC093510; assembly: GCF_040683555.1. NCBI lineage: Bacteria > Bacillati > Actinomycetota > Actinomycetes > Kitasatosporales > Streptomycetaceae > Streptomyces > Streptomyces sp. NPDC093510. The sequence continues at coordinate 331,745 of NZ_JBFBEE010000009.1, read as the reverse complement.
TTGCCGCGCAGCCGCTCCAGCTCCCGCTCGGTGGCGCTGAGCAACTCCTGGCCGTCCAGCAGGATCTCGCCGTCGATGGCGGTGCTGTCCTTGTGGTGCAGACCCAGGATGGCGAGGTTGGTGACGGACTTGCCGGAGCCGGACTCGCCGACGATGCCGAGGGTCTTGCCCTTCTCCACTTCGAAGTCGAGGCCGTCCACGGCCTTGACCATGCCGTCCTCGGTGGAGAAGTGGACGCGCAGGTCGCGTACGGACAGGAAGGGGGTGGTGCTCATCAGATCTGTCTCCCTGAGCCCTAGGCGAGGCGTACGCGCGGGTCGATGAGGGCGTAGACCGCGTCGACGATGATGTTGAAGACGACGATCGCCGTGGCGGCCACCAGGACGACGCCCAGCAGCATGGGCAGGTCGCTGGTGTAGACCGCACGCACCGACAGGTCGCCGATGCCGTGCAGGGCGAAGGTCTTCTCGGTGATGATCGCGCCGCCGAGCAGTACGCCCAGGTCGAGGCCGAAGATGGTGATGATCGGCCCCATCGCCCCTCGCCAGGCGAACCGGAAGAAGACCGACCGGGTGGAGAGCCCCTTGGCGCGCGCCGTGCGGACGTAGTCCTCGCTGAGGGTCTCGACCATCTGGGAGCGGGTCATGCGGGTGTAGTTCGCCGTGAAGATCAGCGAGAGCACCAGCCAGGGGATCAGCAGTCCGGAGAACCATTCGCCGGGGCTCTCGGTGATCGGGGTGTACTGCGGCCGGTCCATCCACTGCAGCTGGTACACGAAGAGGTAGACGGCGAAGACGCCGACGACGTAGATCTGCAGCGAGGACGCGATCAGCGAGGCGGACGACGCGATCTTGTCGATGAGCTTGCCCTGCTTGGAGGCGGCCAGCATGCCGGTGCCCACACCGAAGACGACGAAGACGGCGGAGGCGCCGAGCGAGAGCGACACGGTGGTCGGGAAGCGGTCCAGGATGGTGCCGAGGACCGGCTCGCGGTTGCGGAACGAGTAACCGAGGCAGGGCGCGGGGCAGTTGCCGAAGCTGGCGTAGTCGCGGCCCACGAACAGGCCCTGGAACCAGTGCCAGTACTGCACCGGCAGCGAATCGGCGATCCCCAGGTTGTGCCGCACCAGGTCCAGGGTCTCGGGCGAGCAGACCTTGCCGCAGGCCAGCCGGGCCGGGTCGCGCGGGGCGGCGTAGAAGAGAACGAAGACGAGAACGCTGATGATCAGCAGGATCACCGCGCCACCGACGATGCGGCGAAGGAGGAAGCGGAGCATGGCAGTTGGTTTTCCTGACGGATGCCGTGGGTGAGGAGGAGGTGGGGCGGTCCTCGGCGAGGAGGGGCCGCCCCACCACTGGGGCCGGTCGTCAGGCCTTGACGTACGTCTTGTAGATCAGCGTCGCGGCGAACTGCGGGTCGTGCTGCGCGCCACCGACCTTGGAGCCGTGCAGGTAGAAGCGGCGCTGGTAGGTCTCCGGGATGATCGGCACGACCTCTTCCATGATCCGCTTGTCGAGCTCGGCCCAGGCCTTGCCCGCTTCCTTCTGGTCCGAGATGACCGCGTTCTTCTTGATCGCCTCGTTGATCCAGTCGATGTCGGTCTGCGAGATGTTGTTCTGGCCGTCGCCGATGGCGTCACCGTCGAAGAGCGGCTGGATCAGGGTGTAGGCGGTCGGCCAGTCCGGGGACCAGCCGAACCACATGACGTCGAACTTGTTGTCGATGCGCTGGGCCTGGTCGTAGTAGTCCGTCGAGTTGAGCGGCTTGATGACCGGGTCGAAGCCGGCGGCCTTCAGCGCGTTCTCGATGACGACCTTGGTCTTGTCGTACGTGGGGCGCTGCGGGAAGGCGTAGACGATCTTCTGTCCGAGCTTGCCGGCCTTCTTCAGAATGGCCTTGGCGGCCGCCGGGTCACCGGCGGGCTTCTTCAGCTTGCCGAAGACGTCGAACTTCTCGCGGCCGATGATGTCGGGGCTGAGGATGGTCGTCGCCAGCTCGCCCGCCGACTCGCCGCCGTAGATCCGGCGGATCTGCTCCAGCGGCCACGCGATGTTGAGGGCCTTGCGCACCTCGACGTCGGTGATGCGCTTGGTGTTGATCGCGTAGTAGTACGTGCCGGAGGAGAGTCCGTTGAAGGACCGCTTCTTGACCGCCGGGTTGGAGAGCACCTTCTGCATGCGCTCGGCGGGGATCGGCTCGTAGATGGCGATCATCTGCTGGTCCTTGCCCTGGTCCGCGATGAAGCGGTCGCAGGAGTCAAGGCCCGTCGGCCCGAACTCGAACTCGAAGCTGTCCGGGTACGCGGTGCGGATCGGGTCGGTCTTCGGGTCCCAGTGCTTGTTGCGCGTCAGCGTCATCGACTTGTCGATGGAGCGGTGCTTGACGATGTACGGGCCGCAGGAGAACGGCGTCTTGTCGTACTTCTCCTTGGTGTCGTGCTTCACCGGGGTGGCGGCGTACGAGTGCATCGCCAGCGTGAAGTTGAAGTCCGGGCGGGCTTCCTTCAGCTTGAAGGTGATGGTCTTCTTCGCCTTGTCGATGACGATCGAGTCCAGGTGGTCACCGCCGTACGGGCCCTTGTAGCCCTCGCGCCACTTGGCGCCCTTGCCGGTCAGCGCCGTCTGGACGTACGAGGCGCCCTCGGTGATGAACGAGGCCCAGGAGCGCTCGAAGCCGTGGCGGACGTCCTCGACGGTGAGCTCGCTGCCGTCCTGCCACTTCAGACCGTCCTTCAGCGTGAAGGTCCAGGTCTTGTTTCCGTTGGACGCCTTGCCCACGTCGGTGGCGAGGTCGCCGACCAGGGTCATCTTGCCCTTGTCGTCGATGTAGTAGCCGGTGAGGGTGCGGGCGTACAGGTTGGCGACGGAGGAGTTGTACGCGAAGTAGATGCGCTGCGGGTCCATGTGCGACACGTCGTCCTCAGCGACACCGTAGATCGTGCCGCCCTTCTTCGCTCCCGGGACCTTGGGGGCGGGGCCCTTCGAGTCCTCCGCGGTGCCGATCTTGACGGTGGCGCCCGTGTACTCGGTGGCGCCGCCGTGGTTGCCGCCCCCGCCGTCGCCGGAGCCGCCGCTGCTGCACGCGGACAGGACCATCGATCCACCGGCCGCGACCGAGGTCGCGACGACGAAGTTTCTGCGGGAGAGAGACATGTGGCTACCAACCCTGATTGTCGAAGAAAGCTGAATGAAGAGGAGCGGAGGAACGGCCCGGCACTGCCCCGTCGCGTGTGCCGGACCTGGGGAGTGTCAGCGTTTGGTCTTCGGGTCCAGCGCGTCGCGCACCGAGTCACCGAGGAGGTTGAAGGCGACGACGAAGATCACCATCGCGATGCCGGGGAAGGCCATGTACGTGATGTCCTGCTCGTACACCTCGGAGGCGCGCTGGATCATCACGCCCCAGTCGGGGGTGGGCTCCTGAAGTCCCACGCCCAGGAAGGCGAGTCCGGCCTCGGCGGTGACGAACATGGGCAGGGCGAGCGTGGCCTGGATGAGGATCGGCGTCCACAGGTTGGGCAGCAGTTCCTTGAAGATGATCCTGGCCGGTGAGGCGCCCGTGACCTTCGCCGCCTCCACGAACTCCCGCTCGCGCAGTGCCAGTACCTCGCCGCGGAGCAGGCGGGCGATGGATGCCCAGCCGAAGGCCGTCATCACCGCGATGAGGCTGGTGACCGTCAGCCAGGTCGGCGTCTTGTCCTCGGGAGCGACCACCACCGAGATCATCACGGGCCAGAAGGCGATGAAGAAGAGCGTCGAGGGGAAGGCGAGCAGGATGTCGATGACCCGGCCGATGAAGTAGTCGGTCTTGCCGCCGAGGTAGCCGGCCGTGATGCCGACGGCGATGCCGATGAGCGTCACGAGGATCGTGGTCGCCGCGGCGATGAGCAGCGAGTTGCGCATGCCGTACAGCAGGAAGGTCAGGACGTCCCGGCCGAGCTGGGGCTCGATGCCGAACCAGAACTCGCTGTCGATGCCACCGTTCGGCTTGATCGGATAGCTGAACTCGTTGAACAGGCTCGGGTCGTTGACGCCGTACGTCGTGTACGGGTCCTTGCCGTACACCTTCGAGATCAACGGCGCACACAGCGCGACGACGAAGAAGAACAGCACGACACACGCGGCGACGACGCCGGACTTGTCCCGCTTGAACCGGGTCCAGGCGAGCCGACCCGGCGAACGGCCCTTGCTGCCCTGGTCCTTGGGCGAAGAAGGCGTGCCGTCTGTTTTGTCCGTCACTTCAAGCGTGGCGGCAGCGGCGGGAGTTGGCGAGGTCATGGCGCTCCAGGCCCGGAGGGGTCATCAGGAATCCGCAGGACAACCAGCACCCACGGGCTAGGCGCGACTTTCGCAAGGCGTTTCCCACGCGGTCAATGAATCGTCAGGCGCTTTGGGTCGCTCTTGGGTTTCTTGAACAAGTCTTTGCGTGAACATGGGCATGCCATTACGTGGGCGTAATCATGCGTGATGGACAAGGGTGGGCACGCCGGGGCAACCAGGGCAATGAGTCCGATATGCGGGCGCCGACGTCTCGGAATGCGTACATCCGGATGGGCTCGCACTCGTACGGGCGGGGTAAATGTGCGGTTCGTTCAGCTTGCGGCGATATTTGGCGGTACGTGAGCCACTCAGTCGGAACGTACAGCCGGAACAGGAGGACTCCATGCGTGGAGCCACGCACGCCAAATGGGCCGCATGCGCGGTGGCGGTCGCTCTCGCGGCGACGGCCTGCGGGGGCGGGGGAAGCAGCGGCGGCGGCGGTGGCGACGGCTCCGGCATCGTGAGCTCCTCCTGGGGCGACCCGCAGAACCCGCTCGAACCGGCGAACACCAACGAGGTCCAGGGCGGCAAGATCCTGGACATGGTCTTCCGCGGCCTCAAGCGGTACGACCCGAAGACCGGCGAGGCCAAGGACATGGTCGCCGAGTCGATCGAGACCAAGGACGCGCAGAACTTCACGGTCAAGATCAAGGACAACTGGAAGTTCAGCAACGGCGAGAAGATCACCGCCAAGTCCTTCGTGGACGCCTGGAACTACGGCGCGAACCTCAAGAACAACCAGAAGAACGCCTACTTCTTCGGTTACATCGAGGGGTACGACAAGGTCCACCCCGAGAAGGGCGACCCGAGCGCCGAGACCCTCTCCGGACTGAAGGTCGTCGACGAGCGGACCTTCACGGTAAAGCTCAGCCAGAAGTTCTCCACCTGGCCCGACACCCTCGGCTACCCGGCCTTCGCACCCCTGCCCAAGGCGTTCTACGACAACCACGACGCGTGGCTGTCCAAGCCCGTCGGCAACGGCCCGTACACCGTGGACTCGTACACCAAGGGCTCGAAGATGTCCCTGCGCAAGTGGGACGGCTACCCCGGCGAGGACAAGGCGCGCAACGGCGGGGTGGACATGAAGGTCTACACCGACAACAGCATCGCCTACACCGACCTGATGGCCGGCAATCTCGACCTCGTCGACGACGTCCCCGCCTCGCAGCTCAGGAACGCCAAGAACGACCTCGGCGACCGCTACATCAACACCCCCGCCGGCATCATCCAGACCCTCGCCTTCCCCTTCTACGACAGCAAGTGGAAGAAGGAGGGCACGGAGAAGGTCCGCCAGGGCCTGTCCATGGCCATCAACCGCGAGCAGATCACCGACACCATCTTCCAGAAGACGCGGACGCCCGCCTCCGACTGGACCTCGCCGGTCCTCGGTGAGAAGGGCGGCTTCAAGAAGGGGCTGTGCGGCGACGCCTGCACGTACGACGCGGCGAAGGCCAAGAAGCTGGTCGAGGAGGGCGGCGGCATCCCCGGCGGCACCCTCAAGGTCACGTACAACGCGGACACCGGCTCCCACAAGGAGTGGGTCGACGCCGTCTGCAACTCCATCAACAGGGCCCTCGGCAACGACAAGGCCTGCGTCGCCAGCCCCGTCGGCACCTTCGCCGACTTCCGCAGCAAGGCCTCCAAGCAGGAGCTCGACGGCGCCTGGCGCGCGGGCTGGCAGATGGACTACCCGCTGATCCAGAACTTCCTGGAGCCGGTCTACTTCACGGACGCCCCGTCCAACGACGGCAAGTTCTCCGACAAGGAGTTCGACAAGCTCGTCAACGAGGCCAACGGCGAGACGGACACGAACAAGGCCACGGCCAAGTTCCAGGACGCCGAGAAGATCCTCGCCCGCGACATGCCCGCCATCCCGCTCTGGTACCAGAACGGCAGCGCCGGCTACTCCGACAACGTCTCCGACGTCTCCCTCAACCAGTTCAGCGTGCCGGTCTACAACGAGATCAAGGTCAACTGAGACGCCGGGAGCCCTCATGGGACGTTATGTGATCCGGCGTCTGCTGCAGATGATCCCGGTCTTCATCGGCGCCACTCTGCTGATCTTCCTGATGGTGAACGTGATGGGCGACCCCGTCGCGGGCCTGTGCGGCGACCGCAAGTGCGACCCCGCCACGGCCGACCGGCTGAAGAAGGAGTTCGGCCTCGATAAGCCGGTGTGGCAGCAGTACCTGACGTACATGGGCAACCTCTTCACCGGCGACTTCGGCACCGCCTTCAACGGCCAGAAGGTCACCGAGCTGATGTCGGCCGCCTTCCCCGTCACCATCCGGCTGACCGTCGTCGCCATCGTCTTCGAGATCGTCATCGGCATCTCGCTGGGCGTCCTGACGGGCCTGCGGCGCGGGCGCCCCATCGACACCGTGGTGCTGCTGCTCACGCTCGTCGTGATCTCCATCCCCACCTTCGTCACAGGACTCGTCCTGCAACTCCTGCTCGGCGTCCAGTGGGGCGTCGTCAAACCCTCCGTGTCGAGCGAGGCCCCCTTCAACGAACTGCTGATCCCGGGACTCGTGCTCGCCTCGGTCTCCCTGGCGTACGTGACCCGCCTGACCCGCACCTCCATCGCGGAGAACCGGCGCGCCGACTACGTGCGCACCGCCGTCGCCAAGGGCCTGCCCCGGCGCCGCGTCATCACCCGGCACCTGCTGCGCAACTCACTTATCCCGGTGGTCACCTTCATCGGCACCGACGTGGGCGCCCTGATGGGCGGCGCGATCGTCACCGAGCGGATCTTCAACATCCACGGCGTCGGCTTCCAGCTCTACCAGGGAATCCTCCGCCAGAGCACGCAGACCGTCGTCGGGTTCGTGACCGTGCTGGTGCTGGTCTTTCTGGCGGCGAACCTGATCGTCGACCTCCTGTACGCCGTACTCGACCCGAGGATCCGCTATGCCTGAACCACAGGAGCCGGAGCGGGCCATGGCCGCCACCGGCATGGGCGGCGCGATGGACCTCGCCACGAGCGAGGCGACGTCACTGGAGAGGACACCGGGCGGCCCCGACGGCAGCGGCCCCTCCACCCCGGCCCGCAGCCTGTGGTCCGACGCCTGGCGGGACCTGCGGCGCAACCCCGTCTTCATCGTCTCGGGCCTGATCATCCTCTTCCTCGTCGTCATCTCCCTCTGGCCCTCGCTCATCGCCTCCCGCAACCCGCTCGACTGCGACCTCGGCAACGCGCAGAAGGGCTCGGCACCCGGCCACCCCTTCGGCTTCAACGAACAGGGCTGCGACGTCTACACCCGGGTCGTGTACGGCGCCCGGGTCTCGGTCACCGTCGGCGTCTGCGCCACCCTCGGCGTCGCGGTCATCGGCAGCGTGCTCGGCGGGCTCGCCGGGTTCTTCGGCGGGGCGTTGGACGCGGTCCTCTCCCGCATCACCGACATCTTCTTCGCCATCCCCGTCGTCCTCGGCGGCCTGGTGCTCCTGTCGGTGGTCACCAGCTCCACGGTCTGGCCGGTCGTCGGCTTCATGGTGCTGCTCGGCTGGCCGCAGATCTCCCGCATCGCGCGCGGCTCCGTCATCACCGCCAAGCAGAACGACTACGTCCAGGCGGCACGGGCCCTCGGCGCCTCCAACTCACGGATGCTCCTGCGCCACATCACCCCGAACGCCGTCGCCCCGGTCATCGTCGTCGCGACCATCGCCCTCGGCACGTACATCGCCCTGGAGGCCACGCTCTCCTACCTCGGCGTCGGCCTGAAGCCGCCGACCGTCAGCTGGGGCATCGACATCTCGGCCGCCTCCCAGTACATCCGCAACGCCCCGCACATGCTGCTCTGGCCTGCCGGGGCCCTCGCGATCACCGTGCTCGCGTTCATCATGCTCGGCGACGCGGTGCGCGACGCCCTCGACCCGAAGCTGAGGTAGGCGCCCATGGCAACCGTGGCATCCGAGGCACCCGCCCCCGAGGGACCCCACTCCGCCAAGCTGCTCGAGGTGCGCGACCTGCACGTGGAGTTCCGCACCAGGGACGGGGTGGCCAAGGCCGTCAACGGCGTCGACTACAGCGTCGCCGCGGGCGAGACCCTCGCCGTCCTCGGCGAGTCGGGCTCCGGCAAGTCCGTGACCGCGCAGGCCGTCATGGGCATCCTCGACACCCCGCCCGGGAAGATCACGAGGGGAGAGGTCCTCTTCCGCGGCCAGGACCTCCTCAAGCTGAAGAAGGAGGAGCGGCGCAAGGTCCGCGGCGCCGGCATGGCGATGATCTTCCAGGACGCGCTGTCCTCCCTGAACCCGGTGCTCAGCGTCGGCGACCAACTCGGCGAGATGTACGTCGTGCACAAGGGCATGTCGAGGAAGGACGCGAAGGCCAAGGCCGTCGAGCTCATGGACCGCGTGCGCATCCCGGCGGCCAGGGAACGCGTCGGCCAGTACCCGCACCAGTTCAGCGGCGGCATGCGCCAGCGCATCATGATCGCCATGGCGATGGCGCTCGAACCCTCGTTGATCATCGCCGACGAGCCCACCACCGCCCTCGACGTGACGGTCCAGGCGCAGGTCATGGACCTGCTCGCGGAGCTCCAGCGCGAGATGAACATGGGCCTGATCCTCATCACCCACGACCTCGGCGTCGTCGCGGACGTCGCGGACAACATCGCCGTCATGTACGCGGGCCGCATCGTCGAGCGGGCCCCCGTCCACGAGATCTACAAGGCGCCCGCTCACCCCTACACCCTCGGCCTGCTCGAATCCATCCCGCGCCTGGACCAGAAGGGCCAGGAGCTCTACGCGATCAAGGGCCTGCCGCCGAACCTCATGAACATCCCGCCCGGCTGCGCCTTCCATCCCCGCTGCCCCATGGCCCAGGACATCTGCGTGACCGACGATCCGCCGCTCGCGAAGGTCACGTACGAGGGACTGACCGCCGAGCGCAGGAGCGCCTGCCACTTCTGGAAGGAGACGCTCGATGCGTCACGGTGACGGCGGCGCGCACGTGAGCGGCCCGGGTCCGGCGGGTGAACCGGTCCTTCAGGTCCGCGGCCTCGTCAAGCACTATCCGCTGACCCAGGGCATCGTCATCCGCAAGCAGGTCGGCGCGGTCAAGGCCGTGGACGGTGTCGACTTCGACCTGGCGCGGGGCGAGACGCTCGGCATCGTGGGGGAGTCCGGCTGCGGCAAGTCGACGGTCGCGAAGATGCTGGTCAACCTGGAACGGCCGACCGCGGGCGAGATCCGCTACAAGGGCGAGGACATCACCAAGCTGTCGGGGCGCGCGCTGAAGGCGGTGCGCCGCAACATCCAGATGGTGTTCCAGGACCCGTACACCTCGCTGAACCCACGGATGACGGTCGGCGACATCATCGGCGAACCGTACGACATCCATCCCGAGGTCGCGCCGAAGGGCTCGCGGCGGCAGAAGGTGCGGGAGCTGCTCGACGTGGTCGGGCTCAACCCCGAGTACATCAACCGCTATCCGCACCAGTTCTCCGGCGGCCAGCGCCAGCGCATCGGCATCGCCCGCGGCCTGGCCCTGCGGCCCGAGATCATCGTCGCCGACGAACCGGTCTCCGCGCTCGACGTCTCCGTCCAGGCGCAGGTCATCAACCTCCTGGACAAGCTGCAGAACGAGTTCGACCTGAGTTACGTCTTCATCGCCCACGACCTCTCGATCGTGCGGCACATCTCCGACCGGGTCGGTGTGATGTACCTCGGCCGGATCATCGAGATCGGCTCCGACGAGGAGATCTACGAACACCCCACGCACCCCTACACCCAGGCGCTGCTCTCCGCCGTGCCGGTCCCCGACCCCGAGGCGCGTGAGCACCGGGAGCGGATCATCCTCTCCGGAGACGTGCCCTCGCCCGCCAACCCGCCCTCGGGCTGCCGGTTCCGCACCCGCTGCTGGAAGGCCCGGGAGCGGTGCGCGCTGGAGGTCCCTGCGCTCGCGGTGCCCGCGGAGTTCCGGTACGAGGACGGGCCCGCGGCGCACGACTCGGCCTGCCATTTCGCCGAGGAGAAGCAGGTCGTGCCGTAGCCCGCGGGCCTGCCGTAGCCCGCGGGCTCGCGGCCGGTCACATCCCGGGTCACATCCCCAAGGAGCGCTTCAAGAAGTCGACCTGGAGCAGCAGCAGGTTCTCCGCGACCTGCTCCTGCGGGGTCATGTGCGTGACGCCGGACAGGGGCAGGACCTCGTGCGGGCGGCCCGCGGCGAGCAGCGCCGAGGAGAGCCGCAGGGAGTGCGCCACCACCACGTTGTCGTCGGCCAGGCCGTGCACGATCAGCATCGGGCGGTGCGGCTCGACCGCGTCGACCAGGCCGTCGTCCCAGATCAGGGAGTTGTGCCGGTACGTTTCCGGGGTGCGGGCCGGGTCGCCCAGGTACCGCTCCTCGTAGTGCGTGTCGTAGAGCCGCAGGTCCGTCACCGGGGCGCCGACCACCGCGGCGTGGAACACGTCGGGGCGGCGCAGCGCGGACATGCCGGCCAGATAGCCGCCGAAGGACCAGCCGCGGATCGCCACCCGGTCCAGGTCGAAGGGGAACCGGTCGGCGAGGGAGTGGAGCGCGTCGACCTGGTCCTCGAGCGTCAGGGTCTTGTCGTTCTTGATCGACTTTTCCCAGGCGGGGGAGCGGCCGGGGGTGCCGCGGCCGTCCGCGACGAGGACCGCGAAGCCCTGATCGGCGAACCACTGCGAGGTCAGGAAGATGTTGTGCGCACGCTGGACGCGCTGACCGTGCGGGCCGCCGTACGGATCGAGCAGCACCGGAAGGGGCCCGTCCGTCTCCTTGTAATCCGTGGGGAGCAGGACGGCGCACGGAATCTTCCGCGTGCCCCCTTCGGTGAGCGTCACGCGCGGAGTGAGCCCCGGGCGCTGGGCGTGTGAGGCGACGGTCGCCACCTGCTTGCCCTCGCGCAGCACCTGGACCTGAGCGCCGGGACGGTCGAGAGTGGCGGACACCAGTACGGTGAGGCCGCCCGCGCGGACCGCGGAGTGCACACCGGGCTCCCGCGACACACGCTCCACACCCAGTTCGTTCACTCTGTACACATGGATCTCACCGGTCTCCGGGTCGGCGGCGGCCGCACCGGCCGACGCCGAGATCAGAATGTCCTCCTCGGTGACGTCCAGCACCGCGCGTACGTGCAACTGAGCACCTGTCAGCGGCCGTTCGCCCCACGCCAGAACGCGCGCGCCGCCCTCGTCCACGATCCGCACCAGCTTGCCGCTGGGCGACCAGCACGGCACACCAGGGAAAAGTTCCAGCCATTCTGCGTCCTCCTCGGCATGCACCATCCGAGTCGAACCGCTGTCCGGGTCCACCGCCAGATACAGCTGGCCGCACTGGTCCCGCGACTGCACGAGCAGCAGCGGCGCACCGTCCGCCGACCAGTGCACCCGCGCGAGATAGGGGAAGCGGACGCGGTCCCAGATCACCTCGGTGCGCGACCCGTCCAGGCCCAGGACGAACAGCCGCACATCCGCGTTGGGCGTGCCCGCGGCCGGGTACGCGACCTGCTGCGGCTCGCGGTCCGGGTTCGCCGGGTCGGCGATCCACCAGCGCTGCACAGGGGCGTCGTCCACCCGCGCGACGAGCAGCCGATCGGACTCCGGCGACCACCAGAAGCCCCGTGAACGGCCCATCTCCTCGGCCGCGATGAACTCCGCGAGCCCGTACGCGACGGTCTCCTCCTGGCCCTCCTCGGGCCCCGCGAGGGCCCGGTCGCCCGCACCGTCGGCGCCGGTCACGCGCAGGGCGCCCCGTGCGACGTACGCGATGTGCCGCCCGTCCGGCGAGGGGCGCGGGTCGATCACGGGGCCCGGCGTGGGCAGTTCACGTGCCGTGCCCGCACGCAGCTCGGCCGTGAAGAGCCGGCCCGACAGCGCGAACGCGGCCAGTTCGACCGCCGCGTCCGTCGCGTACCCCACGATGCCCGCGCCCCCCTCACGGCTGCGCTCGCGCCGTGCGCGCTCCTCGGCGGACAACCGCTCGTCCGCCCCGCCGAGCAGCAGCTGGGGATCGGCCGCCACGCGCTCGCCGCCGCCGTCCGACACGTCAAGGACCCAGAGCCGGTTCGCCCGGTCGGTGCCTTCCGACGAGCGCAGGAAGACAAGGCGCGAACCGTCCGGCGCCACCGTGAACGCACGGGGCGCACCGAGGGTGAAGCGTTGCGTGCGGGCGTGCTGACGCGGGAAGGAGAGCCGCTGCGCCGGGCTCTCGTCGGGCCTGGGATTTCCGGGGTTCTCGGTGGTCATCCCCCGAGCCTATGGCGCATGCGCCCCCTTGTGCTGCTGTGCTCCGAGTCATGCGTCCGCACGGATAGTTATGATCCGTAGCGCTTGGTGGGTATGTACCTGCTGGCGTCCGCACTGGGTTACGGCAACGACTTGGAGGTGACCGCCGTGGCACTCTCGATTTCGGCGGTGGTGCTGCTGGCGATCATCGTCTTCCTGCTGGTCAAGAAGTCAGGTCTGAAGGCGGGGCACGCGGTCGTCTGTACGCTGCTCGGCTTCTACCTGGCGAGCTCGTCGATGGCACCGACCATCAACGAGCTGACGACGAACGTGGCAGGGATGATCGGCGACATCAAGTTCTGACCGGTGCTCGTAGGGTGGTCCCATGACGGAACTGCCCGCCCGGCGCCTGCTGCTCGTGCACGCGCACCCCGACGACGAGTCGATCACCACCGGCGCGACCATGGCCAAGTACGTGGCCGAGGGCGCGCATGTCACCTTGGTGACCTGCACGCTGGGCGAGGAGGGCGAGGTCATCCCGGCCGAACTCGCCCATCTCGCCGCCGACCGCGAGGACTGCCTGGGCGCCCAGCGCATCGGGGAGCTGGCCGCCGCCATGAAGGAAGTGGGCGTCACCGATCACCGCTTCCTCGGCGGCCCCGGGCGCTACCGCGACTCCGGAATGATGGGTGCCGAGCAGAACACCCGCCCCGGCTCCTTCTGGTCGGCGGACCTCGACGAGGCCGCCGCCCATCTGGTCGAGGTGATCCGCGAGGTGCGCCCGCAGGTCCTCGTGACGTACGACCCCGACGGGGGGTACGGCCACCCGGACCACATCCAGGCGCACCGCGTCGCCATGCGCGCCGCCGACCTCGCGTCCGAGCCCGCCTTCCGCGCCGACCTCGGCGAACCCCACACCATCGGCAAGATCTACTGGAACCGTCTCCCGCGGACCGTGGCGGAGGAACGGTTCCTGCGGATGACGCAGGAGCTGCCGCACTCGGCGTTCGACACGCCCGCCGTCGTCGCCGACGTGCCCGGCGTCACGGACGACGAGCGGATCACCACGGAGATCGACGGCACCGCCCACCGGACCGCCAAGACGGCCGCGATGCGGGCCCACGCCACCCAGGTCACCGTGGACGAACCCCTCTTCGGCCTCTCCAACCTGCTCGCGCAGCCCATTTTCGATGTGGAGTACTACGAGCTGGTGCGGGGAGAAACGTCGGCAGAGGGAACGTCCCGCGAGACGGATCTCTTCGCGGGACTCGAAAGGGTGACGGATGTGGCTGAGGTGACCGCACTGTGAGTACGCGATCCCGTGCGTCGTCGGGGGCGGGTTCAGGGGCGGGGGCCGGTACGGCACACGGGCCGGGCTCTGGCTCTGGTTCTGGCTCTCGTTCTGGTTCGACGTCATCCGGCGGGGGCGGGGGCGCGGCGTCCGCGGGGAGCTTCCTCGCCCAGCCCCTGCGGGTGGGCCGGCTCGCCGCCTACGCCGGGCTCTTCGTGCTCGGCGCCGTCGTCGGAGCGGCCGGCTCGCTCGTCCAAGGCGGCTTCTTCCCCGCCGGGTTGCTGCTCGCGCTCGTCGGCGCCGCCGGCGCCTTCTACGGCGGGTCGCGGGCGATCGGCGGCAAGGCGGGGGCCGTCGCGCCCGCCGCCGGCTGGCTGGTCGTGGTGATGCTGCTCACCGCCACCAGACCCGAGGGCGACTTCCTCTTCGGCGCGGGTCTCGGCTCGTACGGCTTCCTGCTCGGCGGAATGGCCGTCGCTGTGATGTGCGCCACGCTCGGGCAGGGGGCGCAACCGAGCGCGTCCGCCGCCCGACTTGGCAAGTGACGTACCACTTCGGCCCGTGGCCCGCAGGGGTTTGACGCCGGTCACGGGAGGAGTGCCGACGGCGGCCAGTATGGTGGTGCGGCCGCCGAGCCTCCCCCAACCTCCGGCCGGGGGGACCCCGGACGAGGTCGAGACGGGCGGCGGAGTCAACCAGGAGAACCTGCCTTGAGTCGTGAAACTGACAGTTCGTCCTCCGGGCCCCAGGGGCGCGGTGGAGCCGCATACCCCTCGGGGACGCCGCCGTACGGCTCCCCGGCCCAGGGCGCTGCCGCCGACGGCGGAGCGGACGGAGCGCGGCGGCAGGCCGCCGACGAGCGGCCCGACGAACCAGAGACCCAGACCACGCTGACCACCCGCATCCGGATCAACATCCCCGGCTCGCGGCCCATCCCGCCGGTCGTCATGCGTACGCCCGTCGGTGACGAGGGCCCACGCGGGGAATCGTCGCCCCTGGACGACGAAGGACGCCGTGACGGTGCCGCGCCGGGGGCCGGAGACACGGCTGCCTCGGGTTCCGGTTCCGGTTCCGGTTCGGTCCCGCGTGACGGGGGCGCGGGGGCGGGGGCGGGCGCGGCTGCGTCGCCGCCGAACGCGTCGCCCTCATCGGCTCCCTCGTCCTCCTCGGCCGACGAGAAGACGAGCGATTGGTTCGCGCCGCGCAAGCCCTCCCGGGGGGATGGCAGTTCGGCCGGTTCGGCCGGTTCGGCCGGTTCGGCCGGTTCTGGTGGTTCGACCGGTTCCGGTGGTTCCGGTGGTTCCGGGGCGAATGGTTCCGGCACAGGGTCCTACGACGTGTCCGGCGCCGTGGCGTCGGGCCCCCTCGGCACGGGCGCACCGCAGGGCGGCGACCCGCACCGCGGCGACCTGCCGTACTTCTCCGGCGGCGCGGGCGGCGCGAGCGGCTCCGGGGACTCCAGGCCCGCGGGGCCGACCGGCGGCCCCGTCACGGGCGACAGCCCGCTGGCGCCTCCGGGACGCCCCGGCGACCCGGGCCCGCGGCCGCCCCGTTCCGGTGCCATGAGCGACGACACCGCGATCCTCACGCCGCAGAAGGCCGGTCCGCTCTCGCCGCCGCCCGGTGGCCCGCGTCCGCCCGTCGGTGGCGGCCAGGTTCCCGGCGGACCCGGGGGACCCGGTGCGCCCGGCGCTCCGGGCGGCCCCGCGGGCCCCGGCGCTCCCACGCCCGGCGGCAACGTCTCCGGTGAGACCCTCACCAGCGGCATCCCCGTCGTGCCGCCCGCGCACGACAACTCCCCGTTCGCGCCCGGACCGCAGGGCGAAGGACCGGTGCCGCACACCCCGCCGAAGCTGCCCGAGCCGGTGCGTTCGGACGTTCCGCCCGCCGCCCCCGCGGCCAAGAAGGCGAAGAAGAAGGGCCGCAACAAGCTGGTCCTCCTCGCGGTCGCCGTCGTCGTCGTGGGCTGCGGGGCGTACGGCGCGGGCCTGTTGATGAACCACGCCGACGTCCCGAAGGGCACCACCGTGCTCGGCGTCGACATCGGCGGCGGCACCCGCGACGAGGCCGTCAAGAAGCTCGACGCGGCCCTCGACGAGCGCGTCACCAAGCCTCTGAAGCTGTCCGTGGACGGCGACACGGTCACGCTCAAGCCGGACCAGGCGGGCCTGACCCTGGACAGCCAGGCCACCGTCCGCGAGGCCGCGGGCAGCGACTACAACCCCGTCTCGGTGATCGGCTCGCTCTTCGGCGGCCAGCGCGTCGTCGAGCCCGTCATGCCCGTCGACGAGGAGAAGCTCGCGGCCGCCCTGGAGCGCTCCGCGGGCGGCTCCGGCACGGCACAGGAGGGCACGGTCAAGTTCGTGCCCGGCAAGGCCCAGCCCGTCTACGGCAAGGTCGGCAAGGGCATCGACGCCGAGGCGTCGACGAAGGCGGTCGCCGAGGCGTACGAGAAGCAGGTCGAGACGGGCAGCGCGGGCACGGTCCAGGTGCCGGTCACCACGCGCAAGCCGACCGTCTCCAAGACCGAGGTCGACAAGTTCATGACCCGGTTCGCCGAGCCGGCCATGTCCGCCAACGTCACCATCAAGGCGGGCGCCAAGTCGATCCCCTTCGGCCCCGAGAAGTCGCTGCCGAAGATCCTCGAGACGAAGACGCTCACGGGCGGCACCCTTGAGGTGCGCTACAACCTCGAAGAGCTCAAGAAGCTGTACGGCAACGTCTTCGACGGCGTCCTGATCCAGCGTGGCGACGGCTCCAAGACGCCGGTCCAGCCGACCGACGTGGCCCAGGCCATGGGCAAGGCGCTGATCGGCAAGACGCCCGCGGAGCGGATCGGCGTCATCGAGACGAACGCGAGCTGATCCTTCCCGGCTGACGGCTGACGGCTGACGGCCTCACGAACTCCGGCATGACATCTGTCATGCCGGAGTCAGCACAACCGACACTGCCGCCGCGACCTGCGCTTTTGTGACGATGGTCGGCATGACGACGACCACAGCACCGCCTGACACCTCCGCGGTGAACTTCGAACGGGTGACCAAGAGCTTCGGGGACGTCCGCGCCGTCGACGGCCTGACCCTCGACCTCCACCCGGGCGAGACCGTGGCCCTCCTCGGGCCGAACGGCGCGGGCAAGTCCACCACCCTCGACCTGCTGCTGGGCCTGCGCCGCCCGGACAGCGGCACGGTGCGGATCTTCGGGACGGAACCGCGCGAGGCGATCGCCGCGGGCCGGGTCGGCGCCATGCTGCAGAGCGGTGGCCTGATGGGCGAGGTCACCGTGCGCGAACTGGTCACGCTCGCCTGCGACCTGCACCCCAGGCCGTACCGCGTGAACGACGTGCTCGTCCACGCGGGCATCACGCAGATCGCGGACCGCAAGGTCGACAAGCTCTCCGGCGGACAGGAGCAGCGCGTCCGTTTCGCGCTCGCCACGGCGGGCGCCCACGACCTGATCGTGCTCGACGAGCCGACCACCGGCATGGACGTCACCGCGCGCCAGGCGTTCTGGGCCACCATGCGGGAGCAGGCGGGCCGGGGCCGCGCGGTCCTGTTCGCCACGCACTACCTGGAGGAGGCCGACGCGATCGCCGA
Organism: Streptomyces sp. NPDC093510; assembly: GCF_040683555.1. Classification (NCBI taxonomy): domain Bacteria; kingdom Bacillati; phylum Actinomycetota; class Actinomycetes; order Kitasatosporales; family Streptomycetaceae; genus Streptomyces; species Streptomyces sp. NPDC093510. The sequence continues at coordinate 314,350 of NZ_JBFBEE010000009.1, read as the reverse complement.
CCGCGTCCTGGTCCTGCACCGCGGCCGCCTCCTCGCGGACGGCACCGCGGCCGAGATCAAGGCCCGCGCGGGCGTGCGGAAGGTCGCGTTCGACCTGGAGCGGATCGACCCGGCGCTCACGGAGCGGCTCCGCGCGCTGCCCTCCCTGACCGCGCTCGACATCGCGGGCCACACGGTCCGCCTCCAGTCGGCGGACGCCGACGCCACGGTCCACGCGCTGTACGGGCTCGGCGTCCACCCCCGCAACCTCGAAGTCGCCGGGCTCGGCCTGGAGCAGGCCTTCGTGGCGATCACCGAGGCCGAGGAGGCCAGGACCGCATGAACAGCCTGATCAAGCTCGAGATCACCCGCGCCCTGCGCAACCGCAAGTTCCTCTTCTTCTCCGTCATCTATCCGTCGGTGCTCTTCGTGATCGTCTCGGGCACGCAGAACGGCTCCGACGAGGTCCCCGACACGGGCCTGTCCGTTCCCGCGTTCATGATGGTCTCGATGGCCTCCTTCGGCGCCCTCACCGCCGTACTCATGGGCAACAGCGAACGCATCGCCAAGGAGCGCGAGAGCGGCTGGGTGCGGCAGTTGCGCCTGACCGCGCTCCCCGGGCGCGGCTACGTCCTGGCGAAGACCGCGAGCGCGGCCGTGGTCAGCCTGCCGTCCATCGTCGTGGTGTTCGCGGTCGCCGCGCTCTTCAAGGACGTCCGCTTCGAGGCCTGGCAGTGGCTGGCGCTGACCGGCTCGATCTGGGCGGGCAGCCTCTGCTTCGCGGCGCTCGGCGTAGCCATCGGCTATTTCGCGACCGGCGACGCCGTCCGCCCGATCACGATGATCATCTACTTCGGTCTCTCCGTCCTCGGCGGGCTGTGGATGCCGGTGACGACGTTCCCGCACTGGCTGCGGGAGACCGCGTCCTGGTTGCCCACCCACGCGTACGCTGCCCTCGGGCAGGCCATCGAACTGGGCGACGCACCGCACGCGAAGGACGTCATGCTCCTGGTCGCCTACTTCCTTCTCTTCGCGGGTGGCGCGGCCTGGCTGTACCGGAAGGACACACTGAAGGCGTGAGCGAGACAGACGCCACGGGCGGCGAGCTGCACCCCGTGTACACGTTCGGCCGCCCGCCCCAGGGCCGCCGTCAGCTCCTGGTGAAGTCGGGCTGGATCGGTGTCTGGCTCATCTTCCTGAGCTGGCCGATCAAGGACCTGGCCGACGGCCGGCACACGACCGTCGCCACCATGCTCGGCGCGTCGGGCCTCGCGGTCTTCGTGGCCTGCTACCTGACGCTCGTCTTCCGCTACACCACCAGGATTCTGCGGTGGGGCCCGGTCATCGTCTCCTTCGCGCTCCTCGTGGTCCTCGCGGCGGTGCTCGCCTTCAGCCTCGGCGACCACTGGCTCGGGCTCTTCGTGTACGTCTCGGTCTCCGCGGGCGCCGTCCTGCCGATCCGGTACTCCCTCTGGATCATCCCCGCGGTCACCTTCCTGATGATTCTGGTGGGGCTGCGCTACGACGGCCTCGGGGACCTGGTCACCAACCTCGGGGTGATCGCCCTCCTGGTGGGCTTCGCGATGTCCGGCGTACGCGAGTTGGTCCGCACCACGCTCCAGCTGCGGCAGGCCCGTGCCACCGTCGCCCAACTGGCGGCCAACGAGGAACGGCTGCGGCTCGCCAGGGACCTGCACGATCTGCTCGGCCACTCGCTCTCCCTGGTCACGCTCAAGAGCGAGCTCGCCGGGCGGATGCTCCCCGACCACCCCGACAAGGCGGCCCGGCAGATCGCCGACATCGAACAGGTCAGCCGCCAGGCACTGGTGGACGTACGCGCGGCCGTCTCCGGGTACCGCAGGCGCACCCTGGCCGACGAACTGGCCGGCGCCCGCACCGCGCTGACCGCCGCGGACATCGAGGCCGTCCTGCCCCCGGAGCCGCCCGCCGCTCTGCCGGGGGAGGAGGCGGAGGCGGCGCTCGCGTGGGCGCTGCGGGAGGCCGTGACCAACGTCGTGCGGCACAGCGGGGCCCGGCGCTGCACGGTGGCGTTCACGGCACGGCAGACGCTCGGCGGACCGCTCCTCGAACTCTCGGTGGAGGACGACGGAGTGGGCAGTTCCGGTGCTGCCGGAGCCGCCGGTGCCGCCGCGGGAAACGGTCTGACGGGTCTCGCCGAACGCGTGGAGGCCGTGGGCGGGGCCCTGGAGACGGGGCCGGGCGCCCGCCGCGGCTTCCGCCTCGTGGTCCGCGTGCCCGTGACGGAGACGGTCCCCATGACGCCTCGGTAGGCCGGTAGATCCATGCGCCCCCTTGTGCCACCGTGCCCCGATCGATGCATGGAGACGGATGGTTACGATCCGTAGCGCTCAGAGGGAACGATCGGAACATGTTGCTTGGCCCCGTCGATCAGGGAGAGCGCTATGGCATCCGCACCACCTCGCCCCACACCGCCCCACTCCGCGCCCCCGCAGTTCGAACTCCGTTGCGGGGGCCTGCACGTGACCGTCCAGCGCGTGCCCGTGTGGCTGGTCCCACTCGTCACCACCGCCGGTGGCATCGGCGCCGCGTGGTGGGCGCGATGAGCGCCGGCCGTAGCCTGATGACCATGCAAGAGACGCCCCGGGACCCCGGCCACCGCCCTGCCGCATCCGTGCGAGTCCTCCTCGCCGAGGACCAGTCGATGGTCCGTGAGGCCCTCGCGGCGCTGCTCGGCCTGGAGCCGGACATCGAGGTCGTCGCCCAGGTGGCCCGCGGCGACGAGGTGCTCGCCGCGGCCCGCGCACACGCCGTGGACGTGGCGCTGCTCGACATCGAGATGCCGGGCACGACCGGTATCGAGGCGGCGGCCGAACTGCACGCGGCGCTCCCCGCGGTGAAGGTGGTCGTGCTGACCACCTTCGGCCGCCCCGGCTATCTCCGCAGCGCCATGGAGGCCGGCGCCCACGCGTTCCTGGTGAAGGACGCTCCCGCAGCCCAGCTCGCCGCGGCGGTGCGCAAGGTGCTCGCGGGGGAGCGGGTCATCGACCCCACACTGGCGGCGGCCGCCCTCGCGGAGGGCGCGAACCCGCTGACGGACCGCGAGCGGGAGGTGCTGCGCGCGGCCGCCGACGGTGCCACCAACGCCGAGCTCGCCGCGGCCCTGCACCTCTCCCACGGCACGGTCCGCAACTACCTCTCCATGGCGATCCAGAAGCTCGCCGTCCGCAACCGTGCGGAGGCGGTCAGGGCCGCCAGGGACAAGGGCTGGCTCTGACGACCCGCCTGCGGCGCCGCCCGTCAGTTCAGCCCCGCCTGTCAGTTCAGCATCGCCCGCGCCCCCAGCGCCTGCCGCCGAGCCCGGTCGGCCGTCGCCGGGTCGAGGACGGCCACCTCGTCGGCGTACGTGTCCAGCCCCCGCGCCCCCGCCAGGAACTCCCCTTTCTGTACGAGGAGCTGGGCGCGCTCGTAATGCAGCCGGGGCGGCGGTGACGGCAGGAGCAGGCAGAGGTCGACCGCCCAGAGCGAGACGTCGGAGCGTTCGGGGCGGGGCGCGGCCCAGGCGCGGATGTTGTTGAGGATGCGCGCCACGATGTCGAGCGGACCCGTGGGGCCCAGCATCGACGGCGTGAGCGGGGAGCCCGTGGCCGCCGCGACGAGGAGTTCCGCGTCCGTGCCGGTCAGCAGCCGGCCGCCGGCGAAGGGGTCGGCGAGGATCTGGTCGTCGGGTGGTCCGAAGCCGACGACGAAGTGTCCGGGCAGCGCCACTCCGTGGACGGGGGCGCCCGCGCGTCGCGCCACTTCCATCCATACGACGGAGAGCAGGATCGGCAGGCCCCTGCGGCGGCGCAGGACCTGGTGCAGGAGCGAGGAGTCAAGGCGCTGGTAGTCGCCGGGTCTTCCCTTGAACCCGCAGCGTGTGCCGAGGAGTTCGGCCAGGGAGGCGGCCCAGGCCCGCGGGTCGTCGGCCCGGCGGGAGCGGCGGCCGAGCTTTGCCTGTTCCGCGAGCCGGTCGAGCAGGCGCCGTGCGGCGTCGATGCCCGCCTCGTCCAGGGAGGGGTCCGTCTCGGTGCCGATCAGCAGGCACAGCAGCGTCAGGTCGGGCCGCGAGGACTCGGCCTCGGCGGCGAACAGCCGCCGCCACTCGGTGGTTCCGGGGGGTCGGGGGTGCATACGTCCGTGGTGCCCGGTCGCCTCGATCGATACGTCCGTCCGGGCGGTCCTGGCCGTCCGGGCCGGGTCAGTTCAGCATCGACCGTGCGGCCCGCGCCTGCTGGCGCACCCGCTCCGCCGTGGTCGGCTCCACCGGGGTCACCACATCCGCGTACGCGTCGAGTTCCGCGGCGCCCCCCAGGAAATCGCCCCGCTGGACGAGGAGTTGGGCCCTCTCGTAGCGCAGTCGCGCCGGATGTGAGGGCAGCAGGAGGGACAACTCCAGGGCCCACAACGCTACTTCGGACCGCTCGGGCCGGGCGGCGGCCCAGGCGCGGATGTTGTTGAGGATGCGCTGCACGATGTTCTGCGGGTCGGCGGGCGTCAGCATGGACGGCTGGATGCCCGTGCCCGCGGTGCCCGCGACCAGGAGCTCCGCGTCGGTCCCTGTCAGCAGCCGTCCGCCGTCGAACGGGTCGGCGAGGACCTGGTCGTCGCGTGGTCCGAAGCCGACGACGAAGTGCCCCGGAAGCGCCACTCCGTATACGGGGGCACCCGCACGCCGCGCCACTTCCATCCATACGACGGAGAGCAGGATCGGCAGGCCCCTGCGGCGGCGCAGGACCTGGTGCAGGAGCGAGGAGTCAAGGCGCTGGTAGTCGCCCGGCGTGCCCTCGAACCCGCACTGTTCACCGAGGAGTTCGGCCATCGCGGCCGCCCACGCGCGCGGCCCTCCGGGGCGGTACGGCAGCAGCCCGGCGAGACGGTCGAGCTCGATCTCGGCGGCGTCGATCCCCTCCTGGTCGAGTGAGGGGTCCGCCTCGGTGCCGATCAGCAGGCACAGCGGCGCGAGACCGGGCCGCTCCGCCCTCGCCTCTTCGGCGAACCGCCGCCGCCATTCGCCGGACTCCGCGTGCATACGTGCCTCGTGTCTGCCCTCGCAGGGCGCTGTTTCCGTGCCGTGCTCTGCTCTGTGTGCTCTGTTCTGCTCTGCCGTGCCGTGCTCCGTCGGGCCCCGCCGCTTCCGTTCAGGCAGGGCCGTACCGGTAGTGGTGGTAGGCGTGATGAGCGGCGAAACCCATCCCGCCGTACAGCGCCCGCGCGCCGTCGTTGTCGTCCTCGACCTGCAGCCAGGCCGCCGAAGCGCCCTCGGCCAGGGCCTGCCGGGACAGTGCGGTCATCACCGCGGTGGCGAGCCCCTGACGCCGGTGCTCCGGGTCCACCTCGACGGCCATGAAGCCCGCCCAGCGCCCGTCCACCACGCACCGCCCGATGGCGGCCGGGGCGTCACCGCTCCCGGGCACGGAAGCGAACCATACCGAGGGCCCGCCCGCCAGCACCTTGAGCACATGCGGTCCGGGAACGCCGAACCGCTTGTACCGCCGCAGCCACGACTCGTCGAAGGACCGGGAGAGCCGCACCCGGTCGACGTCCGCGTCCAGGTCGGCGACCGGGGCGAGCCCGCCGACGTGCAGCTCCGCGCTCACCTCACGCACCCAGCCGCGCTCCTCCAAGCCGGAGCAGAGCAGTTCCTGCGCGCCCTCGGCGCCGGTCGCGGTCTGGACGTACGGCGGCAGATCACGGGCCGCGTACCAGTCGCGTACGTACGAGAGCGCCTCGTCCAGCGGCCGCCCGGGATCGCCCAGCGGCAGAACGGAGTTGGCCCGCCGAGTGAACCCCGCCGCCGACCTCAGCTCCCACTCCCCGAGCCGCTCGCTCTCCACGGGCTGCCAGGCCCGCGCGGAGGCGCGCGCCAGCTCCTCGTACGAGGCCGCGGGCCCCCGCCTGCGCGCGGGGGCGGCCGGCACGACCTTGCCCGCCACCAGGGAATCCTCCGGAATGTGGACGCTCTCGCCGTTCCTTCGTGTGATGAGCACCACACCGTTGTCCCACGATGTGAGAACACCGACCGCGTCGGTGAACTTCTCGCCGGGTGCCGAGGCAGCGCTCAGACGCCGGATCGATACGCGTTTGCCCACGTCAGCAGGGGTGATGCGGACCTCGAGTCGTCCGCCGCCGGTGAATTCCACAGCTCTGTAAGCCCCTCCTGTTCGGATCATGCCCAGGAACGGAGATACTAGGGGCGGGCATCGACGACGCCGCGCTCCCGCGCGCCAGGCGAGCGGAGCCTGAGGACGGCCCGCCAACGCCCGTATCGAGGAGGAACGACAGCGTGACCTACGTCATCGCGCAGCCTTGTGTCGACGTCAAGGACAAGGCGTGCATCGAGGAGTGCCCGGTCGACTGCATTTACGAGGGCAAGAGGTCCTTGTACATCCACCCGGACGAATGCGTCGACTGCGGAGCCTGCGAACCGGTCTGCCCGGTCGAGGCGATCTTCTACGAGGACGACACTCCTGAGGAGTGGAAGGACTACTACAAGGCGAACGTCGAGTTCTTCGACGAGCTCGGTTCGCCCGGTGGCGCGAGCAAGCTCGGCCTGATCGAGCGCGACCACGCCTTCATCGCCGAACTGCCGCCGCAGAACCAGTAACGGCAGCCTGAGCGTCGCCCCGGTCCCGTACGGCATCTGTGCCGCACGGGACCGAGGCGTTTGCAATTCGACCAGCACCAGCACGGGAGTCCCCACGTGTCCGCAGTCTCCGACCGGCTTCCCACCTTCCCCTGGGACAAGCTCGAGCCGTACAAGGCCACGGCGGCCGCCCACCCCGGTGGCATCGTCGACCTGTCGGTGGGCACCCCGGTGGACCCGGTTCCCGAGCTGATCCAGAAAGCGCTGATCGCGGCCGCGGACTCGCCGGGCTATCCGACGGTGTGGGGCACGCCGGAGCTGCGCGACGCGCTCACCGGCTGGTGTGAGCGACGGCTCGGCGCCCGCGGCTTCACGCACCGCAACGTCCTGCCGGTCGTCGGCTCCAAGGAGCTGGTGGCCTGGCTCCCGACGCAGCTGGGCCTCGGCCCTGGCGACGTGGTCGCCTACCCGCGGCTCGCCTACCCGACGTACGAGGTCGGGGCGCGCCTGGCCCGCGCGGAGTACGTCGCCTACGACGAGCCGACGTCGCTCGACCCGACCGGCCTCAAGCTGCTCTGGCTCAACTCGCCCTCCAACCCCACCGGTCGCGTCCTGTCCAAGGAGGAGCTGACCCGCACCGTCGCCTGGGCGCGCGAGCACGGCGTGCTGCTCGTCAGCGACGAGTGCTACCTGGAGCTGGGCTGGGAGGCCGAACCGGTCTCGGTCCTGCACCCGGACGTGTGCGGCGGTTCGTACGAGGGCATCGTCGCCGTCCACTCGCTCTCCAAGCGGTCCAACCTCGCGGGCTACCGCGCGGCGTTCGTCGCCGGTGACGCGGACGTTCTCGGGGACCTGCTGCAGATCCGCAAGCACGGCGGCATGATGACCTCCGCGCCGACCCAGGCCGCCGTCGTGGCGGCCCTCGGCGACGACGAGCACGTGCACGAGCAGCGCCAGCGGTACCTGGCGCGGCGCACCGCCCTGCGCGACGCCCTGCTGAAGCACGGCTTCCGTATCGAGCACAGCGAGGCGAGCCTGTATCTGTGGGCCACCCGCGACGAGTCCTGCTGGGACACCGTCGGCCATCTCGCGGAGCTCGGCATCCTGGTGGCGCCCGGCGACTTCTACGGCCCGGCGGGCGACCGCTTCGTGCGCGTGGCGCTGACGGCGACGGACGAGCGGGTCGCGGCGGCGGTCGAGCGCCTGGCGTGACGCGCCTCCGAGCACGGCGGAGGGCCCGGAGCCAATGGCTCCGGGCCCTCCGTGCGCGTGCCGGGTGGATCAGCCGAGCGGCAGGCTCTTGACCGGCAGCTGGTCGGTCGGCAGGCCGCCCTGGGTCAGCGAGTCGGTGGGCAGGCCCCCGCCCGCGACGTCGTCGGTCGGCAGGCCGCCCTCGGTGGCCGAGTTCGCGGTCTCGCCGAGCACCTCGCCCGCGCTGCCCGTGACCTCACCGGCGGCGTTCTGCGCGGCGGGGGTCGCCGTCTTGCCTGCCCGGCCGACGGCCTTGGTCGCCGCCGGGACGGACTTCTTCACGGCCTTGCTTCCGGTGTCACCCGCGAGGGTGCCGACGTTCTGAGCCGCGTCGTCGACGGTGTTGCCGAGGCCGTCGCCGTCCAGAGCGGTCACTCCGCCGAGGTCGGAGGAGGCCGGGAGGTCAACGGCGCTCGCGGAGCCGGCCGCACCGACCACGGAAGCTGCACCCGCTGCGCTGAGCAGCGCGGCACGGGCGATCCGGCGGGTCAGGGGGAGGGACATGATGCTCCTTCAAACGGGAGAGAACGTTTGGGTTGTCCGGCCGGATCGGCTCCGGCTTCCCACCGGACGGCTTCCGGTGATCGGACGCAGTGACTACCGCTCGAAGCCCGCGAAGGTTGCGGTGCGCCAACGTAAAGAGTTGGCAATGCGTCGCATTATCGGCTGCGGAGAAAAAGGGGCAAACGGCTTACGGGCCGATTCGCTGCAGAAACCTTAATCCTCTTTGCCCTCAAGGGATTTGGGGATTATGCGTGGCCCCGGCGGGAAACTCGGTCACGGTGTCGCTCTGTCACACCTGGTGTCCCCCGAACGAGCGAAGCGCCGTACTACTGCCCAGTGACGATTCGGACCTCGTCCGCGCCCCCGCCCGCTTTCGCGGACCCGGCCCCCCGCGCCTCCTCCACCTTCCGCCACTCTCCCGAACCCCCGGCACGCCATTCCCGGCCGCCGTACGAGACTCGCTCGACGTGCAGCGCCGACGACTGCGCCACGGCCCAGTGCGCCAGCTCCCAGCCGCGCCGCGGAGAACGGTCGTCGGCCAGGGGAGCGGGCACCCGGACCGTCACCGTGCGCCCCCGGGCGGCACCGGGACGCACCTGGCCGCCGAAGTCACGGGCGAGGGCGGCCCGCACCTTCGCCGGGCCGCCGGGGTCCGTCCCGGGACGGCCCTCGCAGCCGAAGGCGGCGGGCGCGCGGCCCGTGAGCGCGGCGGCGAGCAGCGCGGCCTCCGGCTCGTGCTTGGCGTACGCCTGCGGATAGCCGCTGCGCTGCACGCGCTGCGCGGCGACCGTGAGGGGCAGGCGCGAATAGCCGGGGACGCCGGCCAGATGCTCGTAGAAGCGGCCCGCCGAGTACGCCGGGTCCATGATCTGCCGCTGGTCGCCCCAGCCCTGCGAGGGGCGCTGCTGGAAGAGGCCCAGCGAATCCCGGTCCCCGTGCGTGATGTTGCGCAGGCCGGACTCCTGCAAGGCGGTGGCCAGGGCGATGGTCACCGCACGCTCGGGCATCCCGCGCGAGGTGCCGGCCGCGACGACCGTCGCGGCGTTCTCCGCCTGCCCGGCCGTGAAGGTGTACGAGGCGCCGTCACCCGTGCCGGACACGACCGTGCACTGCGGCTCGCGCTTGCCCCCGTACACGTACTGCAGCGCGACATAGCCCACGACGGCGAGCAGCACGGCGGCCGCGGTCCCGATACGCAAGGGGCGGCCGCGCCGGACGAGGGTGGGGGGCTCAGGCACGCGTCCAAGGTACTGGAGTCCACCGACCGGTCGGCGCGCCCTCTGGCGTTAGGGTCGCCGCATGCCTCAGACACCGCTTGACCTCACGCTCGACGCCGCGGAGCTCACCGCGCGACTGGTCGATTTCCCGTCCCCGAGCGGCGAGGAGAAGGCGCTCGCCGACGCCATCGAGACGGCCCTGCGCGCCCTGCCGCACCTCACGGTCGACCGGCACGGCAACAACGTCGTGGCCCGCACGAACCTCGGCCGCGCCGAGCGGGTCATCCTCGCCGGGCACATCGACACGGTGCCGATCGCGGACAACGTGCCGTCCCGCCTCGACGAGAACGGCGTCCTCTGGGGCTGCGGCACCTGCGACATGAAGTCGGGCGTCGCCGTGCAGCTGCGTATCGCGCAGACGGTGACCGAACCCAACCGCGACCTGACCTTCGTCTTCTACGACAACGAAGAAGTCGCCGCACACCTCAACGGCCTCGGACACGTCGCCGAGGCCCACCCCGACTGGCTGGCGGGCGACTTCGCCGTCCTCCTCGAACCGACCGACGGCCAGGTCGAGGGCGGCTGCCAGGGCACCCTGCGGGTCCTCCTCAAGACCAAGGGCGTGCGGGCACACTCCGCGCGCGCGTGGATGGGCTCCAACGCCATCCACGCGGCCACCCCGATCCTCCAGAAGCTCGCCGCGTACGAGCCCCGCAAGCCGGTCGTGGAGGGCCTGGAGTTCCACGAGGGCCTCAACGCCGTCCGCATCGAGGGCGGCGTCGCCACCAACGTCATCCCCGACGAGTGCACCGTCACCGTCAACTTCCGCTACGCCCCGGACCGCAGCGAGGAAGAGGCCCTCGCCTTCGTCCGCGACTACTTCGCGGACTGCGGCGTCGACGAGTTCGTCGTCGACGACCACACGGGCGCGGCCCGCCCCGGCCTGACCCACCCGGCGGCCGCGGCCTTCATGGCGGCCGTCGGCGGCGAGGCCCGCCCCAAGTTCGGCTGGACGGACGTCTCCCGCTTCAGCGCGCTCGGCGTGCCCGCGGTCAACTACAGCCCCGGCAACCCGCTGCTCGCCCACAAGATCGACGAGCGCGTCGAGGCGTCGCTGATCCCGGTGGCGGAGGAGAAGCTGCGGGCCTGGCTGACGTCGTAGGTGCCTGTGCCGCTCTTGGTGCCGGACATCCCGAGGTCCCTCGTACGTAACCCGCGTAGATCTACGCTGTGAGTCACGTACGCATGGAGGGAGCAGACGATGAGCCACCCCGACAACAGCGCCGAGCGCGCTGCCCACGCTGCCAGGAAGCGTCCTGAGGAGCAGCGGCTCGGCCCGGTGCTGCGCCGGCGGGACAAGGTGCAGGCGGGTACCACCGATCAGCGTCTCCTCGACTCCGACGGACCTTCCGAGTGGGTGCACACGGACCCCTGGAGAGTCCTGCGCATCCAGTCCGAGTTCATCGAGGGCTTCGGCACCCTCGCGGAACTCCCGCCCGCGATCAGCGTGTTCGGCTCGGCGCGCACGGGGGAGGGCTCTCCGGAGTACGCGGCTGGGGTCGAGATCGGCAAGGCCCTCGTGGAGGCCGGCTTCGCCGTCATCACGGGCGGCGGGCCCGGCGCCATGCAGGCCGCCAACCAGGGCGCCGTCGAGGCGAAGGGCACATCGGTCGGCCTCGGCATCGAGCTGCCCTTCGAGCAGGGCCTGAACCCGTACGTCGACATCGGCGTGAACTTCCGCTACTTCTTCGTCCGCAAGACGATGTTTGTGAAGTACGCGCAGGGCTTCGTGGTCCTGCCCGGCGGCCTCGGCACGCTGGACGAGCTCTTCGAAGCGCTCACCCTCGTCCAGACCCGCAAGGTCACACGCTTCCCGATCGTCCTCTTCGGATCGCAGTACTGGGGCGGCCTCGTCGACTGGCTCAAGAACACCGTCATCGCCCAGGGCAAGGCGTCCGAGGCCGACCTGCTCCTCTTCCACGTCACGGACGACGTCGAGGAGGCCATCTCTTTGGTGACGAAGGAAGTCGGGAAGTAGCCCGGAAGTAGCCCGGACCTAGAACTCCCCGAAGGGGAGTTCACGCAAGCCCTCGGCGGGCGACCGCCGGGGGCCTGTGCCCGGCAATCGTCGCCACCATGTCCAGGACCTGCTTCGTCTCCGCGACCTCGTGCACGCGGTACACCTGCGCGCCGAGCCAGGCCGAGACCGCCGTCGTCGCGAGGGTGCCGAGGACGCGCTCCTTGACCGGCTTGTCGAGGGTCTCGCCCACGAAGTCCTTGTTGGACAGGGAGACCAGGACGGGCCAGCCCGTGTCCGTCATTTCGCCGAGGCGCCGGGTCGCCTCCAGGCTGTGCCGGGTGTTCTTGCCGAAGTCGTGCCCCGGATCGATCATCACGGACTCGCGCGGAACACCCAGCGCCACCGCGCGCTCGGCCAGGCCGACCGTCACGCGCAGGATGTCGGCCATCACGTCGTCGTACGTGACGCGGTGCGGCCTCGTGCGCGGCTCCGCGCCACCCGCGTGCGTGCAGACCAGACCCGCCCCGTACCGCGCGGCGACCTCCGCGAGCTTCGGATCGACGCCGCCCCACGCGTCGTTGAGCAGATCGGCGCCCGCCTCGCAGACCGCCTCGCCGACATCGTGCCGCCAGGTGTCGACACTGATCACCACGTCGGGGAACCGCTTGCGGACCTCCGCGACGAAGCCGACCGTGCGGCGCGCCTCCTCCTCGGCGGTCACCTCCTCGCCAGGGCCCGCCTTGACCCCGCCGATGTCGATGATGGCGGCACCCTCCGCCACGGCCTGCTCCACGCGGGCGAGCGCGGGTTCGTCGCGGAACGTGGCTCCCTGGTCGTAGAAGGAGTCCGGGGTCCGGTTGACGATCGCCATGATCACCGGCTCGTGCGCGTCGAACTCGCGCCTGCCAAGCCTGAGCATGCCCTGTGGCCCTCCTGGGTCCTTGTCGCGGTTCGGCCGCCTGCGACCTTAACTGTCAGAGCCGCATGGCACGATCGGACCCTGACAGTTTCAGCACGGGCAGTCGAGCGTGAGGGCCTGAAGAGATGGTCTTGTTCTTGTTCCTGGTCATCGCCCTCGTCGTGGTGGTCGGCGCGGTGACCCTCGCCGTGATCGGCGGCGGCGAGAGCGGTGCGCTGCCCGACGCCGCGCCCGAGCGGTTCACCGACCCGCTGCCCCCGGACCGCCCGCTGCGTCGCGCCGACGTCGACGCGGTGCGCTTCCCGATGACGCTGCGGGGTTACCACATGGCGGAGGTGGACGACGTGCTCGGCCGCCTCGGCGCAGAGCTGGCCGAGCGGGACGCCCGCATCGCCGAGCTGGAGGCGGCCCTGGCCGGCGCCCAGGCCACGGCGGTCGCGGGCCGCGCCCTCTTCGAGGGGTACGAACCACGCACGGCCGAGGAGCGGAAGGGCGACGACCAGTGAGCACCGGGAGCGGCGCTGTCCCCGGCCCCGACGGCGGCCTCCGCTGCCCGTGGGGCCTGTCCACCGCGGACTACGTGGCGTACCACGACGACGAGTGGGGCCGCCCGGTCCACGGCGACGACGCGCTGTACGAGCGGCTCTGCCTGGAGGCCTTCCAGTCCGGCCTGTCCTGGATCACGATCCTGCGCCGCCGCGAGGGCTTCCGTGCCGCCTTCGCCGACTTCAGGATCGCCTCGGTCGCGGAGTTCACCGACGCGGACCGCGAGCGGCTCCTCGCCGACCCGGGGATCATCCGCAACCGCGCCAAGATCGACGCCACCCTCGCCAACGCGCGCGTGCTCGCCGACTGGCCAGAGGGCGAACTGGACTCGCTGATCTGGTCCTTCGCGCCGGACCCCGCGACCCGCGAGGCCCCGCGGAGCATCGCCGACGTGCCCGCGATCACCGACGAGTCCACGGCCCTCTCCAAGGCGCTCAAAAAGCGCGGCATACGCTTCGTCGGCCCCACCACGGCGTACGCACTGATGCAGGCCTGCGGTCTGGTCGACGACCACCTCGCGGACTGCGTGGCCCGCGAGGCCGCGTAACCGGATCAGCGCCCCAGGTACTTCGGCTTCTCCTTGGCGATGAAGGCCTGCACGGCGATGGCGTGGTCCTCCGAGGCGCCCGCCTTCGCCTGGAGCTCGTCCTCCTTGTCCAGCGCCTCGTCCAGGGTGTGGCCCGCCGCGTAGGCGAGGGACTCCTTGAGTGCCGCGTAGGCCAGGGTCGGGCCCTCGGCCAGGGCGCGGGCCACCTGCGCGGCCTCGGCGGCGAGGTCGTCGGTGGGCACGATCCGGTTGGCGATGCCCAGCTCGTACGCCTCCTGCGCGCCGATGTTGCGCGGGAAGAGCAGCAGGTCGGCGGCCCGGCCGGGGCCGATCACGCGCGGCAGCGTCCAGGAGACGCCGGAGTCGGCGGTCAGCGCGACGCCCGCGAAGGACGTGTTGAACTTGGCGGTGTCCGCGACCACCCGGTAGTCGGCGGCGAGCGCGAAGCCGAGCCCGGCCCCCGCGGCGACGCCGTTGACCCCCGCCACGACCGGCTTCGGCATGCCGGTCAGCGCCCGCACGATGGGGTTGTAGTGCTCCCTGACCGTGCTCATCGTCTGCCCGGTGCCCGCCTCGCGGTCCGCGGCGAGGGAGCCGATGTGCTCCTTGAGGTCCTGCCCCACGCAGAAGGCGCGGCCCGTCGCGGTGAGCAGCACCGCGCGCACGGCGTCGTCGGCGGCGGCCGACCGCACGGCCTCCCGCAGGGCGACCTTCGCCTCGGTGTTCATGGCGTTCATCGCCTCGGGACGGTTGATCGTGATCGTCGCGAGTCCGTCGCTCACCTCGTAGAGCACGCTGTCGGCCATGGTGGTCCCCTCCGCTGGTCCAGTACGTAGAAGCTCAGCATGACGGAGATCATCGGGGTCCGGCATGAGCCCGGTCATGTGACCTGCGTCAAAGAATTTCGGGCTCACGGAGCGTATGGGACGGCGAAGTATCGCAGCCACATCGCCGAAATGAGGGGTTTTGCGGGCGCGCGTTGCCCAAGCGATGCCGACCGATGTTGGTCATCGGGTCCTGCCATGCGGGATAATGACCTGGAAGCAATGTGTTCGATGCCGGTGACACCTGGGTTGTCGGCTGCGATGAGCTGGTTTCAGGAAGGGGAACGAGCATGGCGGCCATGAAGCCGCGGACGGGCGACGGCCCGCTCGAGGTGACCAAGGAGGGGCGGGGCATCGTCATGCGCGTTCCGCTCGAAGGCGGCGGACGACTTGTCGTCGAACTGACTCCGGACGAGGCCGACGCGCTCGGCGACGCTCTGAAGAAGGTCGTCGGCTGACGCGGAAGCGCCCACACTTTTCCACTGCCCGGCATCGTACGACGATGCCGGGCAGTGCTGTATCCGGGCCGGGGGCCTTCACCGGTCCGGGGCCGAGGGAGTTTTGAGGGCGAGGGGGCCGACGGGGGCGCGAGGTCTCCGGGGGTGCGGGCCCTCCAGGGGCGCGGGGAACTGCGCGACCAGCCACAGCGAACCCGCAGCCGGGGAACCCGCCCCGGCCGGGGTTGTTTCAGGGGCGCGGGGAACTGCGCGACCGGCCACGGGCGGCCCGTGGAATATGAACCGCCCAAGACAGCGCAGCGCTACCGTTTGACGGCACAGAGGAGACCGTCTCCCACAGGGAGCAGCGACGGCACCAGGTCAGGACTCTCCCGCACCGCACGCAACAACTCGCGCAGGTGCAGAACCTCGACCGGCTGCGGCCCGGAGTCCACGGTCCTGCCGTCCGCGAAGACGCCCTCGAAGCAGACGAGCCCGCCGGGCCGCAGCAGGCGCAACGATTCAGCGAGGTAGTCGAGCGACTCCAAGCGGTCGCCGTCGCAGAACACGAGGTCGTAGCCGCCGTCCGCGAGGCGCGGCAGGACGTCGAGGGCGCGGCCCGGGATGAACCGCGCCCGGTTGCCCGCGAAGCCGGCCGCGCGGAAGGCCTCACGGGCGAACTGCTGGCGGTCCGGCTCGGGGTCGACGGTGGTGAGCACGCCGTCGGGCCGCATGCCGTGCAGCAGGTGGATGCCCGACACACCGGTGCCCGTGCCGATTTCGGCCACCGCTTTCGCGTCAGCCGTGGCGGCGAGCATGCGCAGCGCGGCGCCGGTGCCGGGCGACACCGAGGGCAGGCCTGCCTCCCGGGCCCGGTCCCGGGCCCAGCGCAGTGCCTCGTCCTCGGCGACAAAGGCGTCGGCGAACGCCCAGCCCGTCTGCCGGTTGCCGGTAATGGCCCTCTCCTGTCCCCGTGGTTGCCTGGCCGTGACTGTATCCGTTGGGGCCGGGAACCCGCAGATGAGGCCGGGCGTTTATAGGGGGTGGGAGCGCGACGGGGGTAACGGATGGATCAAGAGCAGAAGCGGACGGCTCGCAGGGGCAGGACACCTGCAGAGAAGCCCGTACCAAATTCACGTAAAAACGCTTATCCGGAGCTAACGGGCGAGGTGGTTATGGTAGGGGCTCCGCTGGACACCACCAGAGCCGACAGGGGAGGTGCGGCTGCGTCTGCGAATCGGGGAGGAGCGCTCCGGCGTTTTCTCGGATTGGCGGGTGAGCCGAAATCCGTGACCGACACCGCTGACCGCATCCGTGCCAACGACTCCGCTCAGACCGCGACCTTTGCCGCTGACGCGGAATCGCAGGCGTGGACTCCGCCCACCTGGGAGGAGATCGTCAGCACGCACAGCGGCCGCGTATACCGCCTGGCGTACCGCCTGACCGGCAATCAGCACGACGCCGAGGACCTCACGCAAGAAGTCTTCGTCCGTGTCTTCCGGTCCCTCTCGACCTACACCCCCGGCACGTTCGAGGGCTGGCTGCACCGCATCACCACGAACCTCTTCCTGGACATGGTGCGCCGAAAGCAGCGCATCCGCTTCGACGCGCTCGGGGACGACGCCGCCGAGCGGCTGCCGAGCCGCGAGCCGTCGCCGCAGCAGGTGTTCAACGACACGCACTTCGACGCGGACGTCCAGCAGGCGCTCGACACCCTCGCGCCGGAGTTCCGCGCGGCCGTGGTCCTCTGCGACATCGAGGGCCTTTCGTACGAGGAGATCGCAGCCACCCTCGGCGTCAAGCTCGGTACGGTCCGCAGCCGTATCCACCGGGGCCGCTCGCAGCTGCGCAAGGCCCTCCAGCACCGGTCTCCCGAGGCCCGCGCCGAGCGACGCTCGCTCGCGGTCACCGGGGCCGTGGCGCTGGGAGGAGGGGGCGCGACCGCGTGAGTGGATCACGGTCGAATCCTGCCGAACGGCAACTAGCCGAGGCCGAGCAGCATCTGGGGGACCGGCTCGCCGCCCTTGTGGACGGCGAGTTGGGCCATGACGCGCGCGAGCGCGTCCTCGCACATCTGGCGACCTGTCCGATGTGCAAGACCGAGGCCGACGCGCAGCGTCGCCTGAAGAACGTCTTCGCGCAGACAGCCCCGCCGCCACCCACCGAGAGTTTCCTCGCCCGCCTCCAAGGTCTTCCAGGAGGCGGTTCCGGACCGTCCGGAAGACCCGGCGCCGACGACGGATTCGCCACCGGAGCCACTGATTCCGCCGGGCTGCCGCGGAACGGGATCTTCGGCGTGAGCACCGACCCCTTCGTGGAGTACGCGCCGACGGGCGCCCACGCCGCCGTGCTGCCCAGCGAGCAGCGGGGCTTCCGCATCCACGACGTCACGCGGCACGAGCCGGACCGTCAGACCTGGCGCGGGCGCCGCTTCGCGTTCGCGGCGGCGGGCGCGGTGTCGCTGGCCGCCATCGCGCTCGGTGGCGTCACGGTGGGCGTCCCCGCCGATTCGAGCGACCCCCGCGCGAGCGGCTCCGGAAGCAACGTCACCCCGCAGCGCACCCAGGGGTCCGGCACGGCCGCGACCCCCGACTCCGTGCGCCGCCGGGGGAGCGGCAATCCGCTGTCGGTGCAGGGACAGCGCCCCGGTGCCCTGTCGGCGCCGGTCGCGCCGACCGAGGTGACGGGGCCGCTGCTGCCCGGCGCCCCCACGCATCCACTGCGCTCCCGCGATTCTGTGTACGAGCTGACGGCCCCGATGCTGGCGGGCGCCGCCACCATCTCCCCGCTGATACGCCCGGTGCAGCCAGGCCGCCCCCTGGCGGAGAACCGCCTGGTGCCGGGAGACGCGGATCCGGTGCGGACAGCCGCGGCACCTCCGGGCGCCGGACCGTTGCAGGGCACGTCACAGATGCGCTGAGGTGCGCTGAGGTGCGCTGACAGGACGGTGCCCTGCGCTTTCGAGGGGGAACCTGGTTGAATCCTCGGTGGGCCGTGCCCGCCGGGGATTCGGCGAGCGCGGGGTTGAGCATGCAAACGGCGTCCGCCGCGGGCCAGTTGTGGGGAGAACATGGACGAGGGGAAGCCCACGAAGGCGAATTGGTGGAGCCGCCCCCGGCCCAAAGCGCCGGGCACCACGGACCAGCCGCCCCACTCTCCGGAGCAGGCCCCTCCGGCCCCGCAGGACGCGGCGCCGGACGCCTCACCACCGCCGTCACGGCCCGCTGAGGCCCCCGTCGCCCCTGCCCCGCAGGGTGCCGCGCAAAGTGGGTTCATACCGGGCGCCGATGCCCCGCACGGGACGTCGCCCGAGGGCGGCCCCGCCCAGGGCGCCGAGCCCCGGGAGCGGCCCCGCCCCCTGCACGACCCGGACCCGTACAGCACCCCGCCCTACGGCGAGCCAGGACCATGGGCCCCCGCGCCCCCGGTGCAGCACCCCGCGGCGACCCCGGCCCACGGCACCCCGCTCTCCGCGGCCCCGCACGAGGGAACCCCGGCCCACGGCACCCCGGCCCACGGCGTGCCCACCCCTGGTGCCCCGAACCCGGCCCCGCACGGAACCCCCGGCCCCGTCCCGCCCCCGGCGCCGTACGCCGGTGGCCCCCACGTCCAGGCACAGACACAGGCACAGACACAGGCGCAGGCACACGGCGCACAGGGCGCGCCCCGGCAGGTCTACGACCCCTGGAACGTGCCGTTGCAGCAGATCGGGTCGCTGCCTCCGGAGACCAGGGAGAAGCGGGAGAAGCGAGGGCGGCGGGTGCTCGTCATCGGGGTCGCGCTCATCGCCCTCGTGTCCGGGCTCATCGGCGGTGCGACCGGGTCGTACCTGGAGCGCAACGGCACGGGCGATGTCGAACTCCGGCAGCCGGCGGCCGACGAGTCCACGGACCGCCCCAAGGGCAGCGTCGCGGGCATCGCGTCGGCCGCCCTGCCCGGCGTCGTGACCCTGCACGTCAGCGGCGACTCCGCACAGGGCACCGGCACCGGTTTCGTCCTCGACGGCAAGGGCCACATCCTCACCAACAACCACGTCGTCGAGCCCGCGGGCACCGGCGGCGAGGTGTCGGTGACGTTCAGCGGCGGCGAGACCGCCAAGGCCGAGGTCATCGGCCGCGACTCCGGCTACGACCTCGCGGTGGTCAAGGTGTCCGGCGTCCGCGGCCTGAAGCCCCTGACCCTCGGCAACTCGGAGAACGTGCAGGTCGGCGACCCCGTCGTGGCCATCGGCGCCCCCTTCGACCTGGAGAACACCGTCACCTCGGGGATCATCAGCGCCAAGGAGCGGCCCATCACCGCGGGCGGCGAGAAGGGCGACGGCAGCGACATCTCGTACGTGGACGCCCTGCAGACCGACGCGCCCATCAACCCCGGCAACTCCGGCGGACCCCTCGTCGACTCCAGGGCCCGCGTCATCGGCATCAACAGCGCCATACGCTCCGCGGACGACGGCTCGGACCGGGACGGCGGCCAGGCGGGCTCCATCGGCCTCGGTTTCGCCATCCCCATCAACCAGGGCAAGCGCGTCGCCGAAGAGCTGATCAACTTCGGCAAGGCGACGCATCCCGTGATCGGTGTCACGCTCGACACCGAGTTCACCGGCGACGGCGCCCGCATCGCGGACAAGGGCAGGGACGGTGGCCCCTCCGTCAACGAGAACGGGCCGGGTGACAGGGCCGGCCTCGAACCGGGGGACATCATCACGGAGGTCGACGGCCGTGCCGTGCACTCCAGCGACGAACTGATCGTCAAGGTCCGCGCGCACCGCCCGAAGGACCGCCTGAAGCTGACGGTCGAGCGCGACGGCAACGACCGCGACGTCACACTGGTGCTTGGTTCGGCCGGAGGGAGCTGAGCGAGGGGTCTGAGCGAGGGGTCTGAGTAGAGGGGCGTGAGTAAAGGACTGGCCACGTCTACTCCGCGTTGTCGTGCAGCGGCTACCGGACAGACATCAGCGCCGGGTACCGTGGTCACGGTCCAGACCTCGGACGACGACCTGTTGCCGACGACCTGCTGCGGGCTGAGGACATCGCAAGGAGCTCTAGGTGTTCAATGACATTGGCGCACTCGAGATAGTGGCGCTGGTCGTCCTCGCCGTGCTCATCTTCGGTCCGGACAAACTGCCGAAGGTCATCCAGGACATCTCCCGCACGATCCGCAAGATCCGCGAGTTCTCCGACAGCGCGAAGGCGGACATACGCGAGGAGCTCGGCCCGGAGTTCAAGGACTTCGAGTTCGACGACCTGAACCCGAAGAAGTTCATCCGCAAGCAGCTCGACAACGACGAGCTCGGGCTCAAGGAGATCCGCAACGGGTTCGACCTGAAGAAGGAGATGAACGAGGTCGCGGACGCCGTGCACGGCCGCGACAGCGACTCCTCCGAAGGCGGCTCGGACGCCCCGGCGGCCTCGTCGGCGGCCTCGGGCGGAGGTGCCCGCGTGGACATGCAGAAGAAGCCCGCGGAGGCCGGGAAGACCGACTCCGGCGACCGTCCGCCGTTCGACGCGGACGCCACCTGAGGCCTCACCTGAACTGCCGTCGCCAACCGGTGTGGCTATCCTGCCTTGTTGTCCGGGGTGAGGACGCCCGAGGGGGGCGGGCCGCTCCGGACACACGAGAGCGAGGAGGCGGCCGGGTACATGGAGACGACAAGTCGCGTAGGCGCACAGGTGCCGACCGCGGACGGCACCGCACAAGCGGTGCCCTCCGCCCGGCGCACGGTCGACGGCTACCTGCTGGCGCCCTTCCCCTGGTACGGCCTCGACGAGGCGTACACGGGGCATCGCTGGCTGATGCCGGTCGGCGCGTCGGCGGACGGCGCCGTGGAGCACGGTTCGATCGGACACGGTGACGAGCCGTCGGTCCGCGCCGAGGGCACCCTCGGCAACAGCGACAAGGAGCGCTTCGCGGTCGTGGTGACCGTCGCGGCCAACCCGGTGCGGCGCAGCGCGGACGGCACGGGCGTCCTTGAGGCCACCTCGGTCTCCTCGGCGGCCTGGCTCGCCGGGGTCGGCCTGCTGTCACTCACCTGGCCCGGCCAGATGGACCACACGCTGCGCGACGACTGGCTCGACCAGCAGACGGAGACGGCCTGGTTCCTCGCCGACGACCTGGAGGGCTCCGACTGGTCGTCGCTGTCGCTTCCGGTGGACGGGGCGCCGACCCCGTTCCACTACCGCGAGTCCGAGTACGGCTGGGTCCTCGCGGGCTCCACGAAGGAGGGCGTCCACCTGGGTGCGTACGGGCGCGGTATGAGCGCGTATGGGTTGGGGTTCTCGGTCATCACGGACATCAGCGCGTACGCCTAGGCGGCGGGCGGAGCGGAGAGGGGGCGCCGTCGGGTGACGGTGACCCCTCTCCGTGGGTGCGGTCTGGGCGGCCTGTGCGGTCGGGTGCGGGTCCGCTGTGGTTGCTCGCGCCGTTCCCCGCGCCCCTGAAAGATTGCGCCGTTCCCCGCGCCCCTGAAAAGGCTGCGCCGTTCCCCGCGCCCCTGAAAAGATTGCGCAGTTCCCCGCGCCCCTGGAAGATTGCGCCGTTTCCCGCGGCCCCAAAAAAACTGCGTCGTTCCCCGCGTCCCCAAAAAAGACTGCGTCGTTCTCCGCCTCCCTTGTGGGGTGGGGCGGCTTAGAACTTGTTGCGGGGGGTGATGCCCAGGGTCATGCCTGCCAGGCCGCGCTGGCGGCCGCCCAGTTTGCCGGCGATGGTGCGCAGGGCCGAACCCGCGGGGGACTCGGGGTCGGTCAGGACGACCGGCTTGCCGTCGTCGCCGCCCTCGCGCAGGCGGACGTCGATCGGGATGGAGCCGAGGACCGGCACCGTCGCGCCGGTCGTCTTGGTGAGGCCTTCCGCGACCTTCTGGCCGCCGCCCGTGCCGAACACGTCGACCATCTCGCCGCAGTGCGGGCAGGGGAGACCCGACATGTTCTCGACGACGCCGACGATCTTCTGGTGGGTCTGCACGGCGATGGAGCCGGCGCGCTCGGCGACTTCGGCCGCCGCCTGCTGAGGCGTCGTCACGACCAGGATCTCGGCGTTCGGGACGAGCTGCGCGACCGAGATCGCGATGTCGCCCGTGCCCGGCGGCAGGTCGAGGAGCAGGACGTCCAGGTCGCCCCAGAAGACGTCCGCGAGGAACTGCTGGAGCGCGCGGTGCAGCATCGGGCCGCGCCACACGACCGGCGCGTTGCCCGGGGTGAACATGCCGATGGAGATGACCTTCACGCCGTGCGCCGAAGGCGGCATGATCATGTTCTCGACCTGGGTGGGCTTGCCGTCGACGCCCAGCATGCGCGGCACCGAGTGGCCGTAGATGTCGGCGTCCACGACACCGACCTTCAGGCCGTCCGCGGCCATCGCGGCCGCGAGGTTCACCGTCACCGAGGACTTGCCGACGCCGCCCTTGCCGGACGCGACCGCGTACACACGGGTCAGCGAGCCGGGCTTGGCGAAGGGCACCTCGCGCTCGGCGGTGCCGCCGCGCAGCGCGGACGCCAGCTCCTTGCGCTGCTCGTCACTCATCACGTCCAGGGTCACGTCGACGCGCGTGACGCCCTCGACGGCGGCGACCGCGTCGGTCACGTTCTTGGTGATGGTCTCGCGCATCGGGCAACCGGAGACCGTCAGGTACACGGTGACCGCTACTGCCCCCTCGGCGGAGATGTCCACCGATTTGACCATCCCCAACTCGGTGATGGGTCGCTGGATCTCGGGGTCGTTCACCGTCGCCAGTGCTTCACGCACCGCGTCTTCCGTAGCCATACGACCGATAGTACGGCGCGGTAACCCCGGCCGGGAAAGGCCTGTCAGCGGTCGCCTACATCACTCCCGCGCGAACCGTCCCGCGGGAATACCGGACGGGACTCCTCCAGCTCCTTGACCAGGTCCTGGAGCTCGGAGCGGATCCAGTCACGGGTCGCCACCTCGCCGAGGCCCATGCGCAGCGAGGCGATCTCGCGGGTGAGGTACTCGGTGTCCGCGATGGACCGCTCGTTCTGCTTGCGGTCCTGCTCCAGGTTGACGCGGTCCCGGTCGTCCTGGCGGTTCTGCGCGAGGAGGATCAGCGGGGCGGCGTACGACGCCTGCAGCGACAGCATCAGCGTGAGGAAGATGAACGGGTACTGGTCGAAGCGCAGGTGGTCGGGGGCCGCGATGTTCCACACCACCCACAGGATGATGACGACCGTCATCCAGACGATGAACCTGCCGGTGCCCAGGAACCGCGCGATCCGCTCCGAGAGCCGTCCGAAGGCCTCCGGGTCGTAGTCGGGCAGGAGCTTGGGGCGCGGGGTCCTCGGCTGGTCGAGTCGGAATCGTGGGTTCCGCGGCTCGGGGCGGTTCTCGCGCTCGCGGTCAGCCGCCATGGTCCGTCCCCTCCTCCAGATGGAACTCCGTCTCGCGCCAGTCGTCGGGCAGCATGTGGTCGAGTACGTCGTCGACGGTGATCGCCCCGAGGAGCGAACCGCCCTCGTCGACGACGGGCGCCGCCACCATGTCGTACGTCGCGAAGTACCCGGCGACGGCGGGCAGCGTCGTGCCCGGCGCGAGCGGCAGCAGATCGTCGTCGAGGATCGAGCCGACCAGCGTGTACGGCGGATCGCGCAGCAGCCGCTGGAAGTGCACCGTGCCCAGGTACTTGCCGGTCGGCGTCTCGTCCGGCGGGCGGCACACGTACACCTGCGCGGCGAGCGCGGGGGACAGGTCCTGCTGGCGCACCCGCGCGAGGGCGTCGGCGACCGTCGCGTCGGGCCGCAGCACGATCGGCTCGGTCGTCATCATGCCGCCGGCCGTGCGCTCCTCGTACGCCATCAGACGCCGCACGTCGGCCGCGTCGCCCGGCTGCATCAGGGTGAGCAGCCGTTCCTTGTCGTCCTCGGGCAGCTCGGCGAGGAGGTCGGCGGCGTCGTCGGGGTCCATGGCCTCAAGGACGTCGGCCGCGCGTTCCTCCTTGAGCTTGCCGAGGATCTCGATCTGGTCGTCCTCGGGCAGCTCCTCGAGGACGTCGGCGAGCCGGTCGTCGTCGAGGGCGGCGGCCACCTCGGCCCGCCGCTTGGGGGTGAGGTGGTGCAGGACGTTGGCGAGGTCGGCGGGGCGCAGCTGTTCGAAGGTGGCGAGGAGGTTCTCGGCACCCTGGCCGTGCTCCTCCACGGAGAAGCCGTCGACGGCGGACCATTCGACGGTGAGGGTCTCCCCCTTACGGC
Source organism: Streptomyces sp. NPDC093510 (assembly GCF_040683555.1). Classification (NCBI taxonomy): domain Bacteria; kingdom Bacillati; phylum Actinomycetota; class Actinomycetes; order Kitasatosporales; family Streptomycetaceae; genus Streptomyces; species Streptomyces sp. NPDC093510. The sequence goes on along the minus strand of NZ_JBFBEE010000009.1, from coordinate 290,305 downwards.
GGAACGTTCCGCCTTTTCCCTTGCGCGCGAAGACCCGGTCGATCTCCCAGTCGCGGCGGGCGGGGAGCTGCTGGACGGACACGTCGAGGACGGTGACCTCCTCGCCTGTCTCGATGAGCCGCACCCGCCGGTCCAGCATCTCGCCGAGGACGAGCCGCTCGGTGGGCCGCTGCTCGAAGCGCCGCACGTTCAGTACGCCGGTGGTGATGACCTGGCCCGACTCGATGCCGGTGACGCGGGTCATGGGCAGGAAGATGCGGCGCCGGGTGGCGAGCTCGACGACGAGGCCGAGCAGCCGCGGCGGCCGCTTGGCCACCCTGAGCATCGCCACCAGGTCGCGCACCCGGCCCACCTGGTCGCCGTTCGGGTCGAAGACCGGGGTGCCGGAGAGGTGCGACACGAAGACCCGGGGGGCGCCTGCCGCCATGGGTGCGCCTCCTTCTGGTCGGTGGTTTCATGCTGGTTTGCCCGTCAATACGGGCTTCAGGCTAGCCCGTCCCGGTCGGATACGCCCCGGCGGAGGGTCCGGAAGGACTGCCGCCGATCGGCTCGGCCGGCACGGGTACGCTGCCGTACTCCCGAAACCGTAGAGGTCGTCCGCACGAGAGGCAGCGCCACCTGTGACCGCACTTCCCCTGGCCAGCCGCGCCCGCAGGGCAGCGTTCGTGAGCGCGATGTGCGCGGGCCTGGTCGCGGCGGCCACGAGTCTGTCGGGCTGCAGCAGCGGCGAGGACCCGGACGCGGGCACGAACGGTGTCGGCAAGCTGTCCGCGCCGAAGATCCAGGGCAAGGCGAGCAAGGCCGCCGAGGCGGCGTCGGCGGTGCGGCTCTCCGGCACGCTGGTGGTCAAGAACCACACGTACACCCTCGACATGCGCCTCAAGGGTGAGGGCGGCACCGGTACGGTCACCTCCAAGGGCCAGACGTTCCAGCTGCTGCGGGTCGGCGAGGCGCTGTACCTGAAGGCCGGCTCGGAGTTCTGGACGCACGAGAGCGGCAAGGGCGACGGGACGTCCGGGCAGGCCGACGAGACGGCCGCGGCGAAGCTGGACGGCAAGTACGTGAAGGTCCCCGAGGGTGACCCCGCCTACCAGCAGCTGAGCGGCTTCACGGACAAGGACAAGCTCCTGGGCGGCATGCTCACGCTGCACGGCGGCCTCGCCAAGGGCGACCGCGGCACGACGGGCCGGCTCCGCAGCATCAAGATCACCGGCGACGAGGGCGCGGGCGGCACGCTCTCCGTCTCCCTGGAGGGCAAGCCCTACCCCCTGCGCCTGGAGCGCGGCGGCCACGCGGGCACCGTCAAACTCACCGACTGGAACAGGGACTTCCCGCTCAAGGAGCCGGCCAAGGACGAGATGGTCGACTACGGAAAGCAGCTCCCGACGTCGTAAGGGCGCCCCCGAAGGGGCGCGAGCCCCTGTCAGGGGCGCGGGGAACTGCGCGAGCAACCACGACGCACCCGCAGAGCAGAGCGCCGCAGACCTCAACGGCGCTTGCGCTTGAAGAGCATCCGCGGCAGCCCGCCGGGCAACGGCTCACGCGTGGTCGCCCCTGTGGGGAGGGGCGGGGCCGCCAGCGACCCCGAGGGCAGCTCCGTCACCGCCTCACGCGGAGTGAGCCGTACGACCCGACACTGCTCGGCCCACCGCACGGTGACCCGCTCGGCGTCCGGCGCGTTCAACCGCTTGCCCTTCAGCTCGGCGACGGCGGCCTCCCACTCCTGGGAGCCGGGCGAGAGCTCACTGACCGTCGCCGTCCAGGCGACGACCCGGCCGCCCTTGTCCTTGCTGCGCACGGTCACCTCGGCGAGCCCGCCGTCGACGAGCCCGGGCAGGGGCTGCTCGCCGGGCCCGTCGCCGACGAGGTGCACGGCACCCTCGTACCAGACATGCCAGAGCGCCCGGTCGGGCGAGCCTTCGCCCCGGACCCAGATGAGGCCGGACTTCTTGGTGGCCTCCTCGACGAGCGCGCGGTCGAGCAGCGGGTCAGCAGTCATGGCGGCAGCCTACCGAGTGCCGGTCGTGGCCGGCCGGGGCCGTCACAGCCAGCCGTTGCGCTTCAGGGTGCGGTGGATGGCGAAGCAGACGCCGCCGATGAAGGCGAGCACCATCGGGTAGCCGTAGCGCCACTCCAGCTCGGGCATGTGGTCGAAGTTCATGCCGTAGACCCCGCAGACGGCCGTCGGCACGGCGATGATCGCCGCCCACGAGGTGATCTTGCGCATGTCCTCGTTCTGCGCGACGGCGGCCTGTGCGAGGTTGGCCTGCAGAATCGAGTTGAGCAGTTCGTCGAAGCCGATGACCTGTTCCTGGACGCGCGTGAGGTGGTCGGCGACGTCCCGGAAGTACTTCTGGATGTCGGGGTCGACGAGCCGCATCGGCCGCTCGCTGAGCAGCAGCATCGGCCGAAGGAGCGGCGACACTGCGCGCTTGAACTCCAGGACCTCGCGCTTGAGCTGGTAGATCCGCCCGGCGTCGACGCCGCGTGAGCTGCCCTTGCCCTTGCTGGGTGCGGAGAACACCTCGCTCTCCACGTCGTCGATGTCGTCCTGCATGGCGTCGGCGACCGCGATGTAGCCGTCGACGACGTGGTCGGCGATGGTGTGCAGCACGGCGGAGGGGCCCTTGGCGAGCAGCTCCGGGTCCTCCTGGAGGCGGCGCCGCAGGGCGCGCAGCGAGCCGTGGCCGCCGTGCCGGACGGTGATGAAGAAGTCCCGTCCGGTGAAGCACATCACCTCGCCGGTCTCCACGACCTCGCTGGTGGCGGTGAGTTCGGCGTGCTCCACGTAGTGGATGGTCTTGAAGACGGTGAACAGCGTGTCGTCGTACCGCTCCAGCTTGGGCCGCTGGTGGGCGTGGACGGCGTCCTCGACCGCGAGGGGGTGCAGCCCGAACTCGGCGGCGATACCGGCGAATTCGGCCTCGGTCGGCTCGTGCAGGCCGATCCAGGCGAAGCCGCCCTGGCGGCGCACCTCCAGCATCGCCTCGTGCGGGGTGAGGGCGTCGGCGCACTCCAGGCGCCGGCCGTCGCGGTAGACGGCGCAGTCGACGACGGCCGAGGCGGCGTCGCGGGTGGCGTCGTAGGTGTCGTACGAGGCGGGGGAGGAGGGGAAGGCGGTGCCGTCCTTGCGCAGCGAGGGACGGACGGCGGCACGAAGGTCGCGGATCATCGACATGGGCAGGCTCCTTCGAAGGAGGCCGCCTGCGACGGTTGGAACTGCCCGGAATGGGGACGTCCTACTGCGGAATGTTTGGCACGTCCACAAAGCGGGGAGCACCGCACCGTCGCGGTGGCAGCTTCGCTACTGACACAGATCAGGAAACTCAGACAGATCAGGTGGGAACGAAGTGCTCTTCCGTCGCACACGGCACGAACAGTGCTCGCGGTGCGTGCGTGTGCTTGCGCAGCTATGGAGCTGCGTGATTCACCGGGCGGAAGAGCGGGTGGTACTGCACGGTCGACTTCGTTCCATTGCAGCCCCACCTCCTCCGGCCGGTCCCCCGTAAGGGAAGTCCCATGCGCCCTTCACACCTGTGGCGCAAAGTCAGTGTCTGTCTGCAGGGCTTGAAAGCGACGCTTCTGCGTGCTGCCCTGAGCCAGCGGCCAACACTATCAGCCGACTGAAGTGTCAAGCCCCCGCTTTGCCGTTCCCTGACGAGTTCTATGCTCGCGTCATGGCTGATGTTCTTGCGCTGGTCGAGGCCCGTCTCCGTACCGGCCTGGGGGAACCGGACGCGCGCGCCGCGGTGACCTTCCTCGGGACCGACCGCGTCGAAGTGCTGCGGTTCACGGACGGCGGCGACAGCGACCTCGTGCGCTACGCGACGCTCGGCATGTCCGCCCAGCCGATGGCCGATCCCACCGCCGTGCTCGCCGATCCGGTCAAGGGGCCGCGCGCCGAGCTGGTGCTTTCGGTACGAGGAGGGCTCGCCGACACCGACAAGGTGCTGCGGCCGCTCGCCGTCCTCGCCGCCTCACCCCAGGTCGAGGGTTTGATCGTGGCGCCCGGCGCGTCGCTGGACGTCGGCGAACCGCTGTGGCCCGGCGCCCCGTTCACCTCGGTGCTCGTCGCGGAGTCCGGCGGCCTCGTCGAGGACCTGGACCTCGACGCCCCCATGGAGCCCGTACGGTTCCTGCCGCTGCTGCCCATGACGCCGAACGAGGCGGCGTGGAAGCGGGTGCACGGCGCGGCGGCCCTCCAGGAGCGCTGGCTGAACAGCGGAACGGACCTGCGCGATCCGCTGCGCAAGTCCGTGTCCCTGGACTGAAGTCCGCCTGTTCGAGCCTCAGTTGGCGAAGACCGTCACACTGTCCTCCGTCGCGTGCCGCGGCTCAAGCTCCTCGGCCTCGTGCGTGAGCGCGTTCCGGCGTACGTAGACCACGACCGCGCCGAGCACCGCTGTGACGGTCGCGACGACGAACGGGATGTGGATGTTGCTCCACTCCTCGATCTTCGGCGCGAAGAACGGCGCGGCGGCGGCCGCGAACCACCGGACGAAGTTGTAGCCGGCGCTGGCCACCGGCCGCGGGGCGTCGGAGACCCCGAGAGCGAGCTCGGTGTAGACGGTGTTGTTCACGCCGATGAAGGCGCCGGACAGGATCGTGCAGACGACGGCCGTGGTGTGGTCGCCGTAGCCGAGCACCAGCACGTCGGCGGCGAGCAGGACCAGTGAGGCGCCGAGGACCTTCAGCGAGCCGAACCGCGCCTGCAGCCGTGGCGCGACGAGCACCGAGAACACCGCGAGCAGCACGCCCCAGGCGAAGAACACCGCGCCGGACTTGTACGGGGACATGTTGAGCACGAACGGCGTGAACGCCAGCACGGTGAAGAACGTGTAGTTGTAGAAGAAGGCGGAGGCGGCCGCGGAGGCGAGCCCGCCGTGACCGAGCGCCTTGAGCGGGTCGAGCAGGGACGTCTTCCTCGCGGGCTTCGGCTGTTCCTTGAGGAACGCGGTGATGCAGAGGAAGCCGATCGCCATCAGGGCGGCGGTGCCGAAGAACGGGTAGCGCCAGCTGGCGTCGCCGAGCAGCGCGCCGACGAGGGGTCCGCACGCCATGCCGAGGCCGAGCGCCGACTCGTACAGCAGGATCGCGGCCGCGCTGCCTCCGGCCGCGGCGCCGACGATGACGGCGAGGGCGGTCGAGACGAAGAGCGCGTTGCCGAGTCCCCAGCCCGCCCGGAACCCGACGAGCTCGCCGACCGAGCCCGACGTGCCGGAGAGGGCCGCGAAGACCACCACGAGCGCGAGGCCGAGCAGCAGGGTCTTCTTGCCGCCGATGCGGCTGGAGACGAAGCCGGTGACCAGCATCGCGACCGCGGTGATCAGGAAGTACGAGGTGAAGAGGAGGGAGACCTGGCTGGCGCTCGCGTCCAGGCCCTTCGCGATGGAGGGCAGGATCGGGTCGACGAGCCCGATGCCCATGAAGGCCACCACCGACGCGCCCGCCGTGGCCCACACGGCCTTCGGCTGCCGCAAGAGGCCGCCGGCCCCCGCGTCGAATGGGTCCCCTTCGGCGGGGCCTCCTGTGCTGCTGTTCATACAGCCGCTCCTTCACTGCTCCCAGAGAGGTCGTTGATGTATACACATATTAAGTTAGGGAGCCTAATTGATGCAAGCTACACTTAATTTTACCTGGTGACAGGGCCACCGGACGGGTGATCGTCCTTGACGGGGCGGCGACCGGGGAGGACCGTTGGTCGCTATGAGGGGCGAACCCAGTTGCCCGAAGTGTGGTGGCCGGGTCAGGGCTCCCGGTCTCTTTGCCGACTCCTGGCAGTGTGATGTGCACGGCACCGTGCATCCGCTGCAGCCCGTGATCCCGCCCAGCGTCGAGGCCCTCCAGGTCGTGGTGCACCGGACGCAGGTTCCGGTGTGGATGCCGTGGCCCCTGCCCGTCGGCTGGCTGTTCACGGGCGTGGCCTGCGCGGGGGACGACAGGAGCGGTGGCCGGGCGACGGCCGTCGCCTGCTCGGGACCCGCGCCGCTCGGTGGCGTCGGCGAGCTGGTGCTCGTCGCCGAGGAGCTCGGCGTGGGCCTCGGCGCGCGGTACGCCGGCATCGACGGCCCCGACCCGGGTCCCCACATGAGCGTCGAGAAGCCGCCGCAGACCAAGGTCCTCGCCGCCGGACGGCCGACACCCATGTGGCACGTCTCCGGTACGCCGGACGACCGTGCCGTCTTCGCGGGGGAGGCGCGCGGCCTGTGGCTGTGGGCCGTCGCGTGGCCGGAGCAGTCGGGGCTGATGATGTACGACGAGCTGGTCCTCACCGACCTGCGGGACGCGGGCGCGGAAGTGGACCTGCTGCCGTGCGGGGCGCTGTCGCCGCGACTGCTCACGCCGTGAGGGGCGCTGTCGCCGGGACTGCTCACGCCGTGAGGGGCGCAGCGGCGGCCCGTGCCGTCGTGCCGTGAGGGACGCCTCTTCCGTGGCGGGCGGATGGAGCGTTCGATTCCCGTTATCCTTGAGCGTCCCCTTCGTCCGTCCCGTCTTCGTCCGTCCCGTCTTCGTCCGCCCGTCTTCGTCCGCCCCGTCAGACCCTGGAGTCCGCGTCGTGCGCATCGATCTGCACACCCACTCCACCGCGTCCGACGGCACGGACACCCCGGCCGAGCTGGTGCGCAACGCCGCCGCCGCCGGGCTCGACGTCGTCGCGCTGACCGACCACGACACGACCCGGGGTCACGCGGAGGCGATCGCCGCCCTGCGCGAGTTGCCGACGGACCTGACCCTCGTCACCGGTGCCGAGCTCTCCTGCCGCCTCGACGGCGTGGGTCTGCACATGCTGGCGTACCTCTTCGATCCCGAGGAGCCGGAGCTCGCCCGCGAGCGCGAGCTGGTGCGCGACGACCGCGTGCCGCGCGCGAAGGCGATGATCGGCAAGCTCCAGGAGCTCGGTGTGCCCGTGACCTGGGAACAGGTCGCGCGCATCGCGGGGGACGGCTCGGTCGGCCGCCCGCACATCGCCGAGGCGCTCGTCGAGCTGGGCGTCGTGCCCACCGTCTCCGACGCCTTCACGCCCCAGTGGCTCGCCGACGGCGGCCGCGCGTACGCCGAGAAGCACGAGCTCGACCCCTTCGACGCCATCCGCCTGGTCAAGGCGGCCGGCGGAGTCACCGTCTTCGCGCACCCCGCCGCCGTCAAGCGCGGCCAGGTCGTGCCCGAGGCCGCGCTGGCCGAGCTCGCCGCGGCGGGCCTCGACGGTGTCGAGGCCGACCACATGGACCACGCGCCCGAGACCCGCGCCCGGCTGCACGGACTCGCGGCGGACCTCGGCCTGCTGGCCACCGGGTCGAGCGACTACCACGGCAGCCGCAAGACCTGCGTGCTCGGTGAGTTCACCACCGACCCCGAGATCTACGGCGAGATCACGCGCCGGGCGACCGGGGCGTTCCCCGTGCCGGGCGCGGGCGGAAGCCCCGCCGCGTAGCTCTCCGAGACGCCCTCACCCCACTGCCTCACTACTTCACCGCGCCGTTCCCTCCGCGGCGGTGGCTGCCGTGCCCTGTGCCGTCCGGCGCCGTCCGGGGGCGGTCTCCCGGTCCCCGCCCCTCCTTCGTACGACTCTCTGCAAGGCCATCACTGTGTTCGACGTCGCCGTTTTCGGATCCCTCTTCCTCACGCTGTTCGTGATCATGGACCCCCCTGGGATCACCCCGATCTTCCTCGGTCTGACCGCGGGCCGCCCCGCCAAGGTGCAGCAGCGGATGGCCTTCCAGGCCGTGTGCGTCGCCTTCGGCGTGATCGCGGTCTTCGGCCTCGTGGGCCACCAGATCCTCGACTACCTGCATGTCTCGGTCCCCGCGCTGATGATCGCGGGCGGCCTCCTGCTGCTGCTCATCGCCCTCGACCTGCTCACCGGCAAGACGGACGAGCCGAAGCAGACCAAGGACGTCAATGTCGCGCTGGTGCCGCTCGGCATGCCGCTGCTCGCCGGGCCAGGCGCGATCGTCTCGGTCATCCTGGCGGTCCAGGACGCCGACAGTGTCGGTACGCAGATCTCCGTCTGGGCGGCGATCGTGGCCATGCACGTGGTGCTGTGGCTGGTGATGCGCTACTCGCTGCTGATCATCCGGGTCATCAAGGACGGCGGTGTGGTGCTCGTGACGCGCCTCGCCGGCATGATGCTGTCCGCGATCGCCGTGCAGCAGATCATCAACGGCGTGACGCAGGTCATTCAGGGCACCTGACACGCCCGTACGCACACGAAGGGCCCCCGTACGGCTTCCGTACGGGGGCCCTGCGACGTCTGCGTTATGAGGCCGAGGTGTCGGCCGGGCGGATGTAGATGCGCTGGCCGATCGCTGCGGCCTGCTGCACGATCCGATTGACGGAGGCGGCGTCCACGACGGTGCTGTCCACGGCGTTGCCGTCGACGTCGTCGAGTCGCATGATTTCGAAGCGCATAGGGCTTCTCCCTTCGTCTGGTCATCCTCCTGCAAGGAGAACTGCTGGGTTGCTGCTGTCTTTCTGTCGGGTACAACGAGTTGCCTGATGCAAACATTCCCTACGCTAAAGAAATTTTTCGAGAACCTAATTACTTGCGAGTAGCGCGAGCAGTTGTGTTCGCAGCGTGACGGACGGGAGACTGGGGACCATATGAACGACGCCGACCCCAGTGCAGCCGACCCCAGTGCAGCCGACCCCAGTGCAGCCGACGCCGGTGCAGCCGAGAGCAGCCCGGCCGACATCAGCACGGCCGACATCAGCACGGCTGACATCAGCGCTCAGCTGGAGCGCACCAACGGCTTGCTCGAACGCGTGCTCGCCGAGGTGGCGAAGACCCCGTCCACGCACGCGATCTTCGTCGACGCCGGATACCTGTACGCCGCCACGGGCCGGCTCGTCACGGGGACCGAGGACCGCCGGGCCTTCGACCTCGACGCGGAGGGCCTCATCGAGGCGCTCATCGACAAGGCCCGCACGATCTTCGCGGACAGCCGGCTGCTGCGTGTCTACTGGTACGACGGGGCCAGGCGCCGCATCCACACGACCGAGCAGCAGTCGATCGCGGAACTGCCCGACGTCAAGGTCAGGCTCGGCAACCTCAACGCCAACAACCAGCAGAAGGGTGTCGACTCCCTGATCCGCAGCGACCTGGAGTCCCTGGCCAGGCACCGCGCCATCAGCGACGCGGCGCTCATCGGCGGCGACGAGGACCTCGTGTCGGCGGTCGAGGCGGCACAGGGGTACGGCGCGCGGGTCCACCTGTGGGGCATCGAGGCACCCGACGGCCGCAACCAGGCGGAGCCGCTGTTGTGGGAGGTCGACAGTCAGCGGACGTTCGACCTCGACTTCTTCAAGCCGTACGTCACGCGGCGCGCCGTCACGACGTACGAGGCGGGCGCCACGGGGCACCGTCCCTCACGGGAGGACGTCCGCTTCGTCGGCGCGCAGATCGCCGCGAAGTGGCTCGGGGCGCGGGGGCGCGAGGCGCTGGTGGGCCTGCTGCCCGGGCATCCCTATCTGCCCGGGTCCGTGGACCAGGACCTCCTGGTGGAGGCGGAACGGCTGCTGCAGTATTCGTTGCGCGGGCAGTCGGACCTGCGCAGGGCGCTGCGGGACGGCTTCTGGGAGCACTTGCAGGCGCAGTACTGAGTCCTAGGCGCCGGGGTCGGGTCCGGGGCCGAGGCCGAGGCCGGGGTCCGTCGCGTCCGATCCGGGTCAGACGTGGGGCCGGTTCCAGAAGTCGATCAGGGCCGCGGCTGTCTCCTCGGGGCGGTCGGTGTTGGGGGAGTGCTCGGCACCGCGGATCACCGTGCGGTGGGCGTGCAGGCGGTGCGCCATGTCGTCCAGGAGCGGGAGGGGCCAGGTGTCGTCGCGCTCGCCGGAGATCACGTGCTTGGGCAGCGGCAGTGCGGCGAGCTCGGCCACGCGGTCCGGTTCCGTGGACAGCTGCCTGCCGGTGGCGATGAGCTGGGCCGGACGGTGCAGCAGCCAGCGAGCACGCAGCGCGTCACGGAGCACGCTGCCGCTCTGGCCACTGCGGTCGTGCCCGCCATCCCGGCCATCCCGGCCACCCCCGCTGTCCCCGCCGTCCCCTCCATCCCCGCCGTCCCCTCCATCCCCCGTCTGGGCGTCCTGCGGAGGCGGCGGCTCCATGGCCTGCATCGCCTGCCACACCTCGTCCATCGACAGCGCCGACAGGGCGTCCGAGAGCATCTTGACGCGGGTCTGCTGCTCGGGCGTGATGGCGGCGGGACCCGAGGACATGAGGGTGAGGGTGGCGAAGGCGCCGGGTTCGAGGAGCAGGGCGGCACGGGCGATCTGCCCCCCGAGGGAGTGCCCCAGGAGGTGGAGGGGCTCCGAGCCCCCCAAGGCCGCCGCCTGGGCCAGGACGTCGCGGGCCAACTCGTCCTGGGCGTACGCCGATGCGTCGTCCGGGCCGGGCGTCTCGTACTGGCCGCGGCCGTCGACGGTCACCGCGCGGTAGCCCGCGTCGGCGAGCGGCTCCAGGAGGGCGATGAAGTCCTCCTTGCTGCCGGTGAAGCCGGGAACCAGGAGGACGGTTCCTCTGCGCCGGACGTCCGCCGCGGGGGCCGCGTCGAGGACGGCGAAGTCCCCACGGGCGGTGCGAAGGGCGTACGCGGTGGCGCACGGGGGCGGTACGAAGGTCGGGGGCCTGCTCATGAGCCGAGGCTAACGGTTCCCCCAAGCGGGCCCCGATCCCCACCCCACCGGGCACGCCCACCTTCGTCCGCCTACCCGCGCCGGGCACGCCCACCTTCGTCCGCCTACCCGCGCCGGGCCGTCCGCCTTCGGCCGCCTGCTCGCGCCGGGCCGTCCGCCTTCGGCCGCCTGCTCGCGCCGGGCCGTCCGCCTGCGGTTGCTTGGCGGTGGCGGGCGGCTCGCGACCCCGTTCGCCGGGCGGGTGCCGAGTTCCGCCGCGTCGGGTGTGCCCGGCTTCGGCCGCTGGCCCACGTTGGCCCGCCCGCGCCCGCCCGCGCCTGGCCGCTTGGCGGTGGCTGGCTGTGCACGGCCCGCTGGTCGAGCGGGTCCCGAGTTCCGCCGCGTCGGGTGTGCCCCGCTTCGTCCGCTGGCCCGCGTTGGCCCGGCCGCGTCCGGTCGCTTGCCGGTGGCCGGCGGCTCACGACCCGTTCGCCGAGCGGGTGCCGAGTGCCGAGTCCCTCCGCGTTGGGTGTGCTCACCTTCGGCCGCTTGCCCGTGTCGGCCCGCCCGCGTCCGGCCACCTCGGCTGCTTGGCGGTGGCTGGCTGTGCACGGCCCGCTGGTCGAGCGGGTCCCGAGTTCCGCCGCGTGGGGTGTGCCCGGCTTTGGCCGCCTTCCCGCGTCGGCCCGCCCGCGTCCGGCTGTTCACGATTTGCTCGTCGAGCGGGTCCCGAGCCCTGCCGTATCGGGTGCGGCTTTGGACGCTTGCCGCTTGCCCGTGTCGGCCCGCCCGCGTCCGGCCACCTCGGCTGCTTGGCGGTGGCTGGCTGTGCACGGCCCGCTGGTCGAGCGGGTCCCGAGTTCC